>CAZJGH010000042.1:0-16229 GCA_964545405.1 uncultured Planctomycetales bacterium | reverse complement strand
AGCATCGGTTACGTATCGCAGGAACCGAACTTGAATCCGGAAAAGACCGTCAAGGAGGCCCTTGATGAATCGGTGGAACACGTTCATGCCATCACCGACCGCTACAACGAGATCTGTATGTTGATGGGCGATGCGGATGGCGAACAACTCGAGAAGTTGTCCGCTGAATTCGACCACCTGCAGGCCGAGATCGACTCCAACAACATGTGGGAAGTCGACCGCCTGCTGGAGAAGGCGGCGGCAGCACTCGACCTTCCACCGATGGACCGCATGTGTGGGGTCCTGTCCGGGGGTGAAGCTCGACGAGTGGCACTGTGCAAGACCTTGATCGAGACTCCAGACATCCTGCTGTTGGACGAGCCGACCAACCACCTCGACGCCAACACCACAGCTTGGCTTCAACCCCACCTTGCCGAGTCCGCGGGCCGGGTGAGCGTGAGCACTCACGACCGTTACTTCCTCGACAATGTCGTCGATTGGATGCTTGAAGTGGATCGAGGCCAGTGTCGCCCCTACAAGGGCAACTACACCATCTACCTCGAGGCCAAGGAGAAGGAGCTCGAGCTCAGTGACCGCCAGCAGGACAAGCGCAAGAAGCGTCTGCACGCTGAATTGGAATGGGTCAAGCAGAACTCCAAGGCACGTGGCAACAAGAACAAGGCTCGTCTGGCCCGCTACGACCAGTTGGTTGATGAACAGCAGAGCCTGCGCCCTGAGACCATCGACCTGATGATTCCTTCAGGGCCGCGCTTGGGCAACAAGGTCATCGACCTGATCAACGTGCAGAAGGCATACGGAGATCAAGTCCTGGTCAAGGACCTGAGTTTCGAGATGCCACCGGGTGCCATCATCGGCATCATCGGTCCCAACGGCGCGGGCAAGACCACGCTGATGAAGATGATCATCGGTGAGGAGGAGCCGGATTCCGGGAGCATCAAGCATGGCTCGACCATCGAAGCTTGCTTCGTGGACCAACGTCGCGCAGAGCTGAGTGACGGGAACTCGGTATTCGAGGAGATCACCGATGGCCTTGAGTTCCTGCCGTTCGGAGCCGGCGAGATCCAATCACGCGCTTACGTCTCACGCTTCAACTTCAAGGGCACCAATCAGGAGCAGAAGGTGGGAACCTTGTCGGGCGGCCAACGCAACCGTGTACAGCTTGCCAAGATGCTGCGTGTCGGCGGCAACCTGATCATCCTCGACGAACCGACCAACGACCTTGACCTACCCACGACCCGGGTCCTTGAAGAAGCCATCGAGCACTATGCCGGTTGCATGCTGATCGTATCTCACGACCGCTATTTCCTCGACCGCATCTGTACCCACATCTTGGCGTTCGAGGGTGATGGCGAGATCGAGTTCTTCTACGGCAACTACACGGAATACGCCGAGTGGCTTGAGGAGCGTAACGCTGCTGCTGGCAAATCCAAGGATTCGAAGTCCGGCAAATACCGCAAGCTAGGCCTTTAGGGCTCAGTTCCTGGAGCGCAACAAATACATGGCGATAGCTTCCTGGATGGAATGCGCGCCTATTTTTGCGAGCATATTGCGCACATGATTCCTTACAGTCGAGTGACTGATGAACAGGCGCCGCGCGATGGTGCGTAGTGTGCAATCGTTGACGAGCAGTTCGAGGATCTCGAGTTCACGTTTGGATAGCGGTTGGTGTGGCAAGTTCTCCATGCGTCGCGCGACACTACTGCGCAAGGCAATCTTGCGCATGTAACGCTCGAGCCTGCGCGCCAAGTCAATATCCACGGCGCAACCTACTAGACAAGGACCGCCATCAAGCGATTCATCTACCGGCAGATACACCACCTTGATCCCATGCTCGGTGCCTTCACCAGAACTGACCCTCATCACCAAAGGTGGCACGGATCGCCCCTCCGACAACAGGGATTGAACCAGACATGGTCGCTCGCGCACATCCCCATCGATGCTGCGTCCACCTATTACCCTTGAACGATCTTGGCCCTGTGCCTCCTCGGAACTAATATCCAGCAAGTGTTCAGCTAGAGAGTTGAGGAACTGAATACGGTAGTCGGGACTGATCACCCAAGTCGGTACACCGAGGACGTGCACCCATGATGGCAGGGTGCGAGGGAAAACCTGGTTGTTGAAGGAGGCCTCATCTACGGCATCTGGTAAGACAACTTCTACAGTTTCATGCCTGACCTGGATGATGTCATGTTCTCTGCTTACTATCCCTTCCTAGGTACGTTCTTCTTCCAGGATGTCATGCTGAACACCAACTTCGCATCGACGGCGGGCTACGACGTCGAAGATGAACTGGTGCTCGACGTGTTCGATTGCACCATAGCCGCCGTTTTCCAAGTCGAGGAACCTTTAGGGGATCCTGAAAAGCTGGTCGCCAACCTGACCACGACTGGCGACCTTTCATGGACGGGAGACACTCTTGTCGGCGATTACACGACTGGGATCCACGACGTGGATACTCCTGACGTGACGATCACACCTAATGGCGACACTGTAGTCGCTGCCTGGTGCTCAGGTGGTCCCCCAAGATTCTGGGAAAGCTAGTGGAGCAAGAACCAGTCGGTCGCTTGGGGCCCACAAGTCAAGGTTTCGAACAACGTTTCGGATACCGAAGCGTCAGTATTCGCGTTCAACGAGAAATACAGGAACTACATCCATGCTTGGTGGCAGATGACGTAGGGATCACTGACATCTATGTCGGTGGTTTCCGTCAGCAGACCTTGAAGCAGACCGGCAGTGTTTACCCACCAGGAAGTCCGGTGAGTTTCCAGGTAGAGCACTGGCCACAAGCTGAGCATGGCTGGTTGTTCGCGGTATTGTTCTCGAGGGTTCCCGGTGATTACTTCTTGTCGAATGGCCTGAACCTCGGCCTGCTGGCCGGGATTACTGGTTCCAGACTCTTTGGAGCTCCAGTCGCACGCCCCCAAGCCGAGAGCCTGATCACATTCCAATCGGGCAAGGTCGCATGGGCTGAAGACGTGAACCAGAACTTCCAACTACACGACCGCAGACTGACTGAACTTGAGCAAGCGTTCACCCCGGAATCGCTAGACCTCCTGGCCGACGTGCTTCCACACATGAAGATGGTCCAGCTTGACGATGGCCAAGGCCAGATGCTCACCGCATTACGTTTTGAGGGCATCAACATCCAGATCGTCAATGGCCTGGATGCCACCAATGGCCTAGGAAACCTGATCATCGGTTACGCCGAACGGGATCAGGGCACTCCATCAGTACGCAATGGTTCGCACAACCTTATAGTCGGCATTCATCACGGCTACACCAGCTTCGGTGGCTCGATAAGTGGACAACACAACAGTACAACTTCACCGTTCGGGTCAGCAATCGGCGGCCAGGGCAATCAAACTGCTGGCCTTCATGCAACAGCAGTAGGTGGCCTGAACAACCATGCCAGCGGACGACGCGCGGTGGTCATTGGCGGCGCCGAGAATGAAGCCAGCGGTGAGGCCAACTGCATCAGTGGTGGCCAACTGAACCTTGCGGAAGGATTCGGGACCATGATCGCCGGCGGCTCTGAGAACCTTGCCAGTGGCTTACTCGTGACCCTAAGCGGCGGCAGCCTCAACCAAGCGTTGGGAATAGCTGGTGGCTGCGGCACCTCGATAACCGATAGCTGCGGATTCAATTAAGGAATACGTACCCCTTGGGCGATGCCTGCTGCTGGCGAAAGGGATTCACTAGCAGCGAGGCAAAGCCCGCGTAGGCGGTTATGCTGTGCCTATGCCAAACACTGAGTTCCATGCCGCCATGCCCGGTCTTGCAGCCGGTGGCGGACCGCTTGCCGTCATCTTGCGTATCTTGATGCTTGGAGTGGCTTTGGTGGTTGCTTTCTTCTTTGTCTGCGTCGCCTTCGTCCTAGGTGCCTTCTTCTTGCTGCTGCGTGCCCTAGGTTTGGGTCCCAAGAACCCTCCGCAACGCCCCTCCCCTTTCGCCCCCTTCGGTGCCGCATTCGCCGGGCGCCATGGCCATCCGAACCATGGTCACGACGGCGCTCATGCCCAAGATGAGATGGAGCCTGAGCAGGAGCCAGCCAGCCAAGAGGAGACCGTCAAGCAGCTGGAGGAGTTTCATGGCAGCCTTGATGAATTCCTTAAACAGCGCAAGGACTCCAATCCTTCATGACCACCAATCTCCAGAATCTGCCGCTAGAGCGGTTGGAACAACTCGTATCTTCCGTAGGCGAAGCCGTCCGTGGCAAAGAAGAAACGATTCGCTTATGTTTCGTCGGCCTACTCGCCCAAGGGCACGTCCTGCTTGAGGATGTCCCGGGAACCGGCAAGACCACCCTTGCGCGTGCTATCGCAAAAGCGGTCGGCTTGGATTTTCACCGCATCCAGTTCACTTCCGACTTGCTTCCGAGCGACGTGATCGGCGTCAGCATCTGGGACAGCAAGGAGAGCTGTTTCCGCTTCACACGTGGCCCAGTATTCCACAACATCCTGCTCGCCGACGAACTCAACCGCACATCCCCACGCACCCAATCAGCGCTGCTCGAGGCGATGAGCGAGAAATCGATCTCGGTGGATGGCGAGAACTACGAGTTGCCGCAACCGTTCTTCGTGATCGCCACGCAGAACCCGATGGAATTCGAAGGCACCTACCCACTGCCTGAATCGCAACTCGACCGCTTTCTTCTGCGCCTACGCCTTGGCAACCCCGACCGCGACGTAGCCCGCGAGATCCTCACTGGCCGTGGCCTCAAGGATCCAGTCAGCGCAGTACAAGCAGTGATAAGTTCCGAAGAGCTCGTGCAGCTGATCAACGCGGTTCCCGATGTGCATTACGACGATGATCTGCTCGAATACCTGCTCGACTTGATCGAGGCCACGCGGGCCCACCCTCACCTGGCCTTAGGTGCATCGACCCGGGCAGCGCTTGGATTACATAGGGCAGCCCAGGCACTCGCCTTGGTGAGTAACCGCGATTTCATTATCCCGGACGACATCAAGCAGCTGTTCGTGCCTTGCTTGGCCCACAGGGTCCTACCTGCACCTGCCTATGAAGGCGGCATGCATGGAACCACCTCGGCTTTGGAGAGCATTCTCGGCGAGGTGAGCGTTCCACAATGAATCACGGCGAGGTCAAGGCCAGTCCCGATCAGGCTACTTGCCTGTCCCTCGACTTTCAGCTCACCCCCCTTGCCGTCTCATTGCTGTGGATCAGCGGCACTTCCGCCGTACTCATGCTGTTGGCGGCAGACTTCCGTCCTACCTCGCTGCTGTTATCCCTTGTCACCCTGGTGCTGCTGCTGTTCGCCACCAGTTGGTGGCTTGGTCGCAACACCATGCAGTGCCTAGTACCCGGTGTCGTCCAACCGGCCACCGGCTTCACCTGGGACATGCTGCCGATACGTTTCGACCTGCATCATGTCGGCAACGGCATCGCCGCACGTGATGTCCTGCTTCTTCACGGCAGTGAAGGCAACCAACGCAGCCTCTTCGCGTATCGTGCCAGCATCCAGCCTGGGGCCGCACTTTGGGTCGACGGCGCCTTTCGCCTGCAACGACGTGGCCGTTTCCTGAGCCACGGCTTACGCCTGGTATCGACTTTCCCCTTCGGCCTGCTGCGCTGGACGGCAGCTTGGCGACTTCCTGCCGACATCATCGCCCTGCCACGGTTAGGCGCATTGCGCGATGCCATGAGCTTGATTCCGGCCGAACGTGAGACCGTCGAGTCAGGTGCCGGCAAGTTCACCGACACAGAGGAGTTCCACACCCTCAAGCGCTGGCGACCTGGAATGAGTCAACGCCTGGTCCATTGGAAGAGCACCGCCAGGCGAGGTCACTTGATGGTGCGTGAGATGCACGGCGTAAGGCACCCACGCTTACGCATAGAGCTGCTTGCTCCTCAAGATGTCGGAGGTTCGGCACGGCGGCGCAGGCTCCTGTTCGAACAAGAAGTTTGCCTGGCCGCGACCTTGGCTGACTTCTTCCTGCGACGCAACTATCGCGTCGAGCTGTCTTGTTCAGGGATCAAGGAGCCTTTCTTCCTCGAGGCCCAACGCGGCCGCCATGGCCTGTTCCAAGTGCTGACTCGGCTTGCGAACGTCGAGCTACCCTCGGCCACCACTGACAGCCACCGTGCTGCGGTGGGATCCGGGGCACGCAGCGGTGATTGCTTCCGGATCCAGGTCTGTGCAGGCTTGGGCAATCTTCGTGACGTCGGACGCCATCGACTCGATGTCGTTACACCAGCCACGAGCCGTTGGTTCTTGCCTAACCGTCGCTTCTCATCAACAGTGGTATCTCAAGGGAGGAGCGCTTGAAAAGCCACCTCCGTCAGCGTCTGTACCCAACCCTTCCGCGATCACCGCTTGATGGCTGGTGTTCAAGGGGTCTGCTGCTGTTGGCATTGTCAGGAGGGGCTGCCAGTGGACTTTGGCTATACCGACATGGCGGCGCGCCATTCTGGCTTTCGATATTTCTGCCCATCGCATTGCTGCTTGGCCCCCAGCTGAGTCGGCTTCCGCTTCTAGGGCGCTTCATGCAGAAGCACCACCGCACCCAGAGCCAGGTGTTGATCCTGGCAATGGTCTTCGTGCTTGGGCACTTCCACTATCACGCGACTTTGGGTGTATGGCTGCTGTTTGCGTTGCTTGCACTCCACGGCTTCGCCCTCCGGTATTCACGCCCTGACAACCTTGCCGCTGTGGCCCTGCTGATCCCATTGATTGAGGTCCAGCTGGCTAGCTTGGTCCTCTGGCCTCTCGGCTGGGGAGCCCGAGCGCTGGTTTCGATATGGATGCTCATAACTTTACTCCTAGTGATCGGCTTGGCCACCTGGCTGCATGCACGTTGGACCAGGCGGCGCTTGCGGATCGACCGTCAGAGGTTCGAGAACTCCGCTGAGACCGGCGTCGGACTGTGGTCTCGAGCACGCTTGATGCTGGCGCTAGGTTTGGTTTTCAGCCCTCTCGGACGGGGCCTCCAGCAACTGGCCTTGTGCGCTTCACAACGCGCGACCTATTCTGCTGACGTGATAATTGCTGGCCTTAACGAAGGCGACGCCGCTGCGGATTCGGATGCCGCCGGGGCTTCTGATTCCGGTGATGGTGAAGCCACGGCAGTAAGGAAGTTGAAACGTGAGATGGTGTTGCCGAGTACCATCGACTGGCAAGGCAAGGCGATCCAATCCAACAAGGAAGAAGTCGTCTTCCATCTGATTTCCGACCACGACCGCGGGCGAGAAGAAGGCAGTCCACCTTACTTCTCGACAGCCCGCCCTCTCTACCTGATGGCGACGACCTATGACCAGCTTGGCCCTGCCGGCTTGAGTCGCGGGCCAGGTTCGGAAGTCATCCGGCATTCGGATGATGGCGTCGGATCCGATGACTGGATCATCTTCGATGAGGATCTCGTCAACCATCCCATTACCCGGTTCGAGATACGTCAGCGGCTGTTGTTCAATGACGCTGAAGGCATCAAGGGCACGCGTGGATACTTGCTCCACGACCGACGCCTCGTGGCACTACGAATGCCTAATTGCCGATTGGATATCGAGGACGGCACCGCCCTCGGTGAGCTCAAGTCAGGCGACCTGTTGTCGTATCAATGGTGGTCGCAGCCGGTACCCCAAAACGTCCCGTTGATGCCTGCTGCTGGCGCCAAATCAAGATACCTTGACTTGCCGAGTGGCTTTGAATTTCAGGATTGGATTCTCGAGGCTCGTGAGGTCGGCGCAGACCAAATGACTGCCGAGGGAAAGCTTGAAGCGATCGTCGACCACTTCAAGGACAACTTCACCTACGACCTTGAACCATCTGAAGCGGATGGCATTGAAGCCTTTGACGATTTCTTCTCCAATCGTAAGGGATATTGCAGCTACTTCGCCTCGGCCGGGCTTCTGTTCCTACGTGCCAACGGGATTCCCTGTCGAGTGGCCAGTGGTTTCGTGGTGAGCGAATACTCGGAGGAAGTCCACGCCTACGTCGGACGACTTTCCAATGCTCATGCATGGGTCGAGGTTCAACAGCAGGATGGCTCCTGGCGGACCGTAGACCCGACCCCCGCCGCTTCTCGCAACTCGCTGCTTGCTGCCTTACGTAGTCAACAGCAGAGCGACCAACTGCTTGCGGATGAATCAAGAGGAGTCGAATCCGAGGAGTCGAAGCGGGCTGAAGAAGTAACGAACACCGATGATCAGTCCTATTGGGGCATTGAGTTCATCGGCATGGTACTGGCTGGCCTTCTGCCACTGCTTACCAGCATCTTGATCCTCGGTTCAGTCCTCATGCGCCTGCGCAACAAACGCTCGCAGCGCCGTAGCCACACCGAACTTACTCCTGAGGCCAAGTTCGCCATGGATTACTGGGGCCGGATCCAGGAACTCCTCAATCAACTGGGCTTCAGCTCGAGGCGCTCCCAGTCAGCTGCGGAATTCTCCGCCCACGTGCAACTGTGGGGTGGTGAGTTCTACCGACCGCTCAATAACGTCATCACCCTCGTTTACCGCTCGCGCTTCGGCGGCTACGCCTGGACCGAACGCCAGCAGCAGTATCTGGATCAATACGAAGAGTTGCTTGAACGCAAACTCCGTCAGGACGGATAAGACCTGCCATATTAAAGCAACACGACTTGACTGCCTGGCACCAAGTCATGTTCTCCATTCGGGAACCGCACCAAGCACTTGGTACCTCCATCATAATCGTCGGCCTGCAGCAATAGGATCGCCTTGTCACCTGCCGCCCTACAGGGTAAATCAGAGCTGGAGATCAGGTCGCGCCACCAACGGATGAAGGGGTTGCTCTGCCACTCCACTCCAACTGTCGTACTGTCCATGTGACCGGGGAATACCTCAGTATCGCTGGGCAAGGACATCAGGGTATTCATGATGCTGCGCTGCAGGTCAGCGACATCGGTGTGGCCACTACCACGGGTTCCTCCGACCGAACCACGGAACAGGACATCGCCAGTGAATACGCCAAGGCCATCGACAAGGTAGGCGACGTGCCCTGCGGTGTGGCCTGGAACGTGGAGCGCACGAATCTTGATGTTACCGACGTCGAGCAGTTGGTCGTGCGCCATCTCAAGTCCAACTCCGGGGATCGAGTTGGCTTCGAGTGGATGCGCCACGATCGTCGCCCCCCACAGCCGCGCCAGAGATTCATTATTCAGCACATGGTCCGGGTGACGGTGGGTATTCAAGATCCACTTCGGAATCACATCGAGTCGCTCACAAGCGGCCTGGATCTCGTCCAGCGGCCCGCCACTATCGATAAGCACGGCGTCACCACCAGCTTGATCAGCTATCAGGTAGCAGTTGACCAGCCACTGCGGGTCACGAAAGTGGTGCATTATCATCCGGGCATTCTAAACTTTGTCATGCTCAGTTGGTTCCGCCATCGCCGCCGCAAACGCTACCTTCGTGAAGGCCTTGGCGAGGAATGGCGCCAATGGCTGGATTACCTGCCGGTCCTGCATGACTTAATGCCTGGCGATCGGCAGAGGCTTGAAGGGATGACCAGGGTGTTCCTGGAGGAGAAGCACTTCGAAGGCTGCGGCGGCCTGGTGATGCGTGACAAGATCAGGGTGGTGATCGCGGCTCAAGCCTGCCTCTTGATCCTCAACCTGCACCACGATTTCTTTCATCGGGTGAAGACTATCCTGGTCTACCCCTCCACCTTCAAGCACGGAACTCAGTGGAGGCGTCCTGATGGTGTCGTCGAGCACCGCGAATCAGCCAACCTCGGTGAAGCCTGGCCTGGTGGACCGGTGATCTTGGCATGGGATTCGGCATACCAAGGTGGGCGCGATGCGGACGATGGGCAGAATACTGTCTTTCATGAGTTCGCGCACAAGCTGGACATGCTCGATGGCATCACCGATGGCATTCCCCCGTTGACCGACGACGTCGAGAATGATGGCTGGCGCGCCTCGATGCTCAAGGAATACGACAAGCTGGTCAATGACCTGCAGTCCGGACGTAAGCGTCTGATGGATTCCTATGCGGCGACTAATCCGGCCGAGTTCTTCGCCACTGCCAGTGAGTGCTTCTTCGAACTTGCCGTGGAGCTCGAGGCGGTGGAGCCGCACCTATACGCCTTGCTGGAGACTTTCTATCGGCAAGACCCCGCCCGCCGCAGTCATGCCGGCTTGGAGATTCAAAGCTGATAGACGGTCCAACCCCACAGCCCAAGCGCGGCCAGATGAATCAGCCAGAAGGTCGGGAAACGGATCTTGTGGCGCAGTGCCACCATCGCAAGCAGGCCGCCAGGGGCACCGCCGGCGATCGACCAAGCCAGTAACGCGCGCTCAGGAACACGATGCTTGTCTCTCTTGGCCAAGCGCTTATCGAGGCCATAAGCCAGGAATGCGCCGCAGGACATGACTGCCACCCAGGCGAGAACCACTTGAATGGCAGTCATGAGGTAGTTCAGCCCTCGAGCTTGTCGAGATGGATGTCCATCTGTGGGTAAGGAATGCCGATTGAGGCTTCATCCAGGGCGTACTTGATGGCCCTAGTCGTCTCTTCCATGCAGCCCCAGTAATCCGAAGAGTTACACCAGACACGAACCTTCCAATCGATGCAGCTGTCGCCCAAGCTGGCGAGCACGATCTGATGACCAGGGTCCTCGATACGCGTGGATATCTTCGCGGCAGCCTTGTCCAACACTTCACGAACCGTATCGAGATCGGCGTTGTAGTCAGTACCGACTGCGACTTCGATTCGCCGAGTGCTATGGAACGAGACGTTCTCGATGGTGCCACTGAAGATGGAACCGTTAGGAACGATGATGCGACGGTTATCAGGAGTGTCGACGACGGTGGAGAACAGGTCGATCATGTTCACCTTGCCGACCACACCACCGGCGTTGATCACGTCGCCGACCTTGAACGGGCGGAAGATCAACAACATCACACCGGCAGCGAAGTTGCCGAGCGTGCCCTGCATCGCCATGCCGATGGCGAAGCCCATGGCTGCCAGGATCGCCGCGAAGCTACTGGTCTCGATGCCGAACTTGCCGAGTATCACAACAGCGCCGACTACCAGGACTGCCCAGCGCCCGAGCTTGCCGAAGAAATGCGCCAAGGTGACTTCGATGTTGGCCTTGCCACAAGCAGCACGAATGATCCGAGCGACCCAGCTGGCGGCAATCGTCATGCTGAAGAACAGGACGACGACGACGACCGCGTCCATCCAATGATCGAGTGCAAAATCCTTGATGCTACCGACGAAATCGTCTGCAGGGGGATCAGACTCTTGAAGCAAAAGTGGGAGATTGTGGAACATGCCTAAGCAATCTTAATGACGCGCCTGGAACCGGGACAAGCAATCTCTACGACTCATATCTCGGCGCCATCCTCAAGGATCTTGGCGATCATCGGTTCGTCGCCTTGCAGCGCAGTGCGTTGCATGTAGAACGAAAGCCCACGCAATCCCCCTAGTTCTTCACCGGCGCCAGCCCTTCCGGGGCCGCCATGAATAAGCTGCGGCAATACCGCACCCGGCCCCATCGAGAACTCCGCGACTTTCTTGCTGCCGAAGTTCAGGCGCCCATTGAAGGGACCAGTGGCCACGGCCACAGCCGCAGCGAACTCACGGCTATCGGAGTAGACCGAAGCGACAAGTCCACCATCTCCAAGGTTCATCATTCCAGCCACTTCATTTGCATCACCGGAATAAGGCAAGATGGTCGCGACCGGACCGAAGACCTCACGGTAATGAACGACGTCGGCTGATTGTGGGTCAGACGCCTCGAGCAACACTGGTTGCTGGAAATACCCTTTGCCATCTTCAACGTCGAGAAGGTCGGACGCTCCGACCTCACCATGGACGATCGTGGCCACTTCCTGCAGCTCCTTGATACCGCTTTGGATGTCATCGAGTTGCGACTTGGAAGCTAGCGGTCCGAGACGGACACCGCGACTGGCAGGGTTACCCATGCGGATACTGGAGATTGCTTCGATCAGGTCTTCCTTGACTTGACCTAGTTTCTCTTGCGGCACGAATATCCGACGGATCGCGGTGCATTTCTGACCCGCCTTTTGGGTCATGTCGGTACACACCTCACGGATGAACAGGTCCCAGGTCGGGCTCTCTGGCTTCACCTCCGCACCCAGCACTGCTGAGTTGAGGCTGTCAGCCTCGACATTGACGCGCACCGAGTTGTTGATGACGGCTGCGCCGGAGCGGATCCTGCAACCTGTATCGGCGGAACCTGTGAAGGCGACCACGTCCTGACTGGTTACGTGATCGAGCATGTCACCTGCTGAACCGCAGATGAACGACAGGACACCGGCGGGCACTACATCTTCGTCCACCAGGATCTCGATCAATCGTGCTGCCAGCAATGCGGTGCTGGTGGCTGGCTTGGTCACGACCGGCATACCTCCGAGGATGGCCGCAGCCATCTTCTCCGCCATACCCCACGCCGGGAAATTGAACGCGTTGATATGGACTGCGACACCAGTCCGAGGCATACGCACATGCCTACCGACGAACCGAGGGCTGCGCGCCAAGCGAATCGATTCGCCATCTACAAGGAACTTAGCTGGCCCCAAGGTAGCGCCGATCTTCGCGTATGCAGCGAGCGTACCGGTTGCACCATCGATGTCGAACTTCGCATCTCCGCGGGTATTTCCTCCTGACTCGGTGCTGAGGGCCAAAAGCTCATCACGATGGTCATGCCAAGCACCAGCGATCGCGGTCAGCAACTCGCCACGCTCGGCGAAACTCATGGCACGCAAGGTAGGGCCGCCAGTCTGGCGAGCGAACTGCAGTGCTGCATGGAAATCCAGCCCGCCATTACAGACTTCAGCAAGAGGCTCTTCGGTCGTCGGGTTGAATACCGGAGCACCAGCACCCTCACCCTCGTACCACTCACCACATACGTGGCTCCTTAGACGTTTTAGCATCGTTCCCTATCCTTCGAACTTGACGTATTCGAACTCGACTGATTGACCATTCAAGCCCTTTGCAGGCGGCGCGATCCAGCCGGCGAACTTACCCGGCTCGGTCACCGAGACCATCAGCTGCTTGACGTAATCCAGGTCATCGTGAGTCGGCAACCAATCGACATGCTTCGCCCAGTAGGACTTGTCGTCGAGCAATTCACCGTGCGGATTGAAGCTCTGGTTGGCATATACGCCGATCTTGCGGTTGAAACGTTGGGAAGGAAGGAAGAAACGCTCATCACGTCCGGCCTTCTCGAGGATCTTGTTCCAACGACCGAGCGACTTCATGCAGTCATCACGGTATGCATCACGCAGCACCAAGTTCATGGCGCGGCGCATCGGGATCTCGTGGCTTCCCATCTGACCTTCCTCGATCCAATCCAACTGGTAGCAGTCTTCCAAGGCGGAGTGATCTGTGAAGCGCTTCGGATTCATCTCCTGGAAGCGTCCCTTCAGGCCAGCACCGAAGTAGTTCGCTGCGTTGGAGCTATCCTCACCGCCGAACAGGTCGAGAGAGGCGCTGTACCACTCGTTGATGTACTTCTGGATGATGTCGAGCGGGATGCCCCCGTGGCGACGGACCTCGCCGTGCGGATCCTCATAGACGATCTCACAGGTGCGGCGGATCACGCGACTCACGCCAGTCTCACCGACGAAGAGGTGGTGTGCCTCTTCGGTCAGCATGAATTTGGTCGCACGCGCCAGTGGGTCGAAACCGCTTTCCGCCAATGCTCCCAACTGGTACTTGCCATCACGGTCAGTGAACATGGTGAAGCAGAAGAAGGCCAGCCAGTCCTCGATCGGCTTGTTGAAGGCATCCAGGATGCGCGGCGAGTCGGGGTTGCCGGAACGCCTGAAGAGCATCTCCTCGGCTTCCTCGCGACCATCGCGGCCGAAGAACTCGTGCAGGAGATGGACCATCGCCCACAGGTGACGGCCTTCCTCGACGTTGACCTGGAACAGGTTACGCATGTCGTAAAGACTCGGTGCGCACTTACCGAGCAGTCGTTGCTGCTCAACCGATGCCGGCTCGGTATCACACTGGGTGACGATGATTCGGCGCAACTCCTTGCGGAACTCACCCGGCACCTGGTTCCAGACATCCATCTCGGCGTTATCGCCAAAACCGATCTTGCGGTCCTTCTGCGGTGGAGTGAGGAATATGCCCCAACGGTAGTCAGGCATCTTCACATAGTCGTAATGAGCCCAACCGGAACTCTCGACGCTGATGGCGGTACGCAGGTAGATGTCATCCTGCTGAAAGCCTTCGGGCCCCATGTCCTGCCACCATTCAAGGAAGCTAGGCTGCCAGGCTTCGAGAGCCTTCTGCAACTTACGGTTGCTGTTGAGGTCGACGTTATTGGGGATTTTATCGTAGGAAATTGCCATGGATCAAGTGCGGTTGAAGTCGAACTCTGGGGATTCTGGGCGTCCGTAAAGGCTCAATGCGCCTTTCGGACCGACTGCGTTTGGCCGCTGGAATATCCAGTTCTGCCACGCGGTTAAGCGACCAAAGATCTTGGTCTCAAGGGTTTCTGGCCCACCGAAACGAATGCTGGCTTCCATGCCAGTGAGTGAATCGGGAGAGAGGCTGACGCGCTCTTCGATCGCCAAGCGCACCTCGTCATCCCAGTCTATGTCGTCGGCAGCGACCGTGATCAGGCCCAGCTCGGAAGCTTGGTCGGATTCGATCGGAGCACGCAGGGCGGCAAGCTCAGCGGCGCGCTCCTGGTCCCAGACGAACCTGGTCTGCATTCTGGTCAAGCCATTGCCCATCGGATACGGGCCGGCATTCATCGCGGTCATCTGGAAGCTGACCCCATCCTCTTCCAGCATGAAGCTGCGGTCGGATGCCAGCGCCAGTTCAAAGAAGGTACCGACGAAACATGAACCTTCGTCGATGATCGCGAACATCGACTTGGCCATGTAGTCGACTCGCTTCAAGGTCCGCTTGATGAACAGACGTACCTCATTGACGAACCAATCGTCTGCATTCTCCTTCAGCTGAGCATCGAAGGCGACCATGCCATCAGCTGAGCCTCTGGTCTTGAACAGGATCAGGCCGACCATCGGGTAGTTGAGGCGCAGACGCAACAATGCGTCATCAAGCTCGCGGAAGACACGCAGCGGGAACCAGTCTGCCCCGAGCTCGGAAGGCGTCGATGGCATCTGTGGCAGATCGTCCGGCACGGTCAGGACGATGGTTGCGGTGCGGCCATCGTCAGAGAACTCAAGAGACACGTGCCGGTATTCGATACTCCCTTCACCCTCGAGTGGAGAAAGCTCGTTCAGCTGAATCCCCTTGCGGTCTGGCTTACCGCCATCGGCTACTTCGATCGCACGATCGGCCACCGCCTGTTGGAACTTTGAAGTCGGGAACACTCCGTCGACTAGCCCCCATTCGACCGCGCGCTTGCCTTTCACTCCCTCTGCTAGGGTGACGAACACATCGGCTACGTCGCGACGCACATGGCGCTTGTCGACCAGCCGGGTCAAGCCACCGGTTCCGGGCAACACGCCCAGGTAAGGAATCTCAGGAAGGGACACGGCACTGCGGCGGTCGTCGACCAGATAGATCTCTTCGCAGGCCTGAGGCAGCTCATAACCACCGCCCGACGCGACACCGTTCAGGGCCGCAATGTATGTCTGCCCGGAGTTTTCGGTGGCATCCTCGATCGAGACTCGGGTCTCGTTGGTGAACTTACAGAAGTTCACCTTATGGGCATGGGTGCTTGCACCCAGCATGAAGATGTTGGCGCCACTGCTGAACACTCCTTCCTGGCCACTGGTGATGATTACCGCACCAACTTCAGGATGCTCGAAGCGCAGTCTCTGGACTGCATCCGCCAGCTCGATATCGACGCTCAGGTCGTAAGAGTTCAGCTTCAGGGCATAACCTGGGCGCAAACCTTCATTTTCCTGGATATCCAGCAGAATGCGGGCGACAGGGCCGTCGACTTCGATCTTCAGATGCTTGTAGCGATCCGGATGAGTCTCGAAAACGACCATCTCTTGGGTGGGTGCAGCAGCTTCCATACCGAAGAGTATGTCGCAAATCTCACCCCCGGCAAGCTATTTTCTCGAATTTGTTTTTATTTATAAAAAGACCATTCGATAGGCTAAAACCCACTATTTTGAAACCGCCTTGCCATCTACCCACCGATAGAATCCTTCACCGGTTTTCTTGCCGTGGGTCCCGTCAGCCACCATTTGACGCATTAAGGGGGGTATTTCAAAGCGATCACCGGGCAAATTGTCATCCAAATAGGTGGCAATATCGAGCCGCACGTCGATGCCGATCAGATCGGTCAGTTTCAG
>CAZJGH010000041.1:13324-16315 GCA_964545405.1 uncultured Planctomycetales bacterium | reverse complement strand
ATTCGTCTTGACCCGACCAGCTCGAATCCACACGCATTGGAGTTGGCAGCCGAAAAGCAGATCCGGAAGCTGCTCGGTAAGGAGCCTGCTCTTGCCCGCTACAACCTGCGACGCCCGACACTTCTGGCACTGAATGCCCCACTCGAAGTCGAGATCGTCGGCGACAACCTGGCGGTAATCGGTGAAGTAGCGCGCGCCACCGAAAGCGCTCTTGGCGACGTACCTGGGCTGGTCGACCTGCGTTCATCCCTGCGACGCGGTAATCCTGAGGTGCGCATCACTCCTGATCGGGAGAAACTCGCCCGCCACAACCTGACGGCTGCTCAAGTCGCGAACCGTTTGCGTCTGGCCGTCGAAGGGGAAACCGCAAGCACCTTCCCAGGGCGCGATGAACGCATCGACATTCGGGTTCGCGCGGACACCGATGCGCTGCAACATATCGCGCAGCTTAAGGACCTCCCGGTAAACCCTGATGCCGAACACCCACTGCCCTTGAGCGCAGTCGCCGATTTCGAGATCCAGGATGGCCCGAGCGATATCCGCCACATCCGCGGCCGACGTGCTGCGGTATTGTCCGCTTCACTTGCTGGTTTCGACCTTGGCGGAACCGGTGAAGCCGTCGAAGCGCGTCTGGCGAACGTGCCACGCCCACCTGAAATCATGGTATCGGTGGGTGGACAGACCGATGAGATGACTTCGGCCTTGGACTCGCTGTTGTTCGCATTGGGTCTCGCGGTGTTCCTCGTGTATGCCGTCATGGCCGCTCAATTCGAGAGCCTCCTGCAACCTTTCCTAATCCTGTTCTCAGTACCGCTTGCGGCCGTCGGCGCGATCCTGGTGATGTTGGCGACTGACACCCCTATCTCGGTAGTGGCACTGCTCGGTGCCGTGATTCTCGCCGGCATCGTGGTCAACAACGCGATCGTCCTTGTCGACCGGATCAACCGCAACCGTGATGGTGGCATGAAAGTGGATGCAGCGATCCTTGAAGGTGCGCGCACTCGCCTGCGCCCCATCTTGATGACCACCACGACTACCGTATTGGGCATGCTACCGATGACGGGATGGATCCCGATGCTCGGTGGTCAACAAGGTGCAGAGCTACGCACACCGATGGCCTTGGTGGTCATCAGTGGCTTGATCTCCTCCACGGTCCTGACCTTGATCGTGATCCCGACGGGATATCGTCTGCTCGCCAAGTTCGACGGGCGCCACAAGCTGGAGGCAAAGAATGCCTGAACCGGAGCTTGAGCAGGAACAGGAAAACCCGGTCTTGATCCGTTTCTTCCGCGGATTGGTCGGACATCCTATCGGGGTCTTGATGATCTCGATCGCCTTGCTCGGCATGAGTTTCATCGCCGCCAAGCGCATTCCGCTTGAACTCGTGCCTTCCGGGATGACCAACTCCTCCATCTCGATCAATGCCAATTGGGATGGGGCGAATCCAAGCGAACTCGAGCAGAAAGTACTCAAGCCACTCGAGAAGGAACTCCGCACCCTCTCGGATCTCGAGGAAATCATCGCTTGGGCATATGACGGCAGCGTCGGCTTCAACCTTGATTTCCCCGGCAACATCGACATGGACTTGGTCTATAGCGAGGTCGCTGACAGGGTCGAGCGCGCACGTCCGATACTGCCATCCGAAGTCGATCGCATCACCATCCGTAAGCGCAGCATGGATGAGATCCCGGTCATGTTCGCTGGTGTCCAGTACCCCGGCATGGATGACACCGTCGCTCAGGACCTGATCTCCAACGTGATGGTCAAGCGAGTCGAGGCTATCGATGGCGTGGCGAGCGCGGATTCGATGGGACTGACTCCCCTTTCGATCAGGATCTGGCTTGATGAGGAACGCACCTTCGCCAACCGCGTTGACATCGGCTCGTTGGTGCGCCGCCTTCAAGGTGACAACGTCTCGGCTCCTGTCGGCGACCTCGATGATTCAGGCGCCCGCACCATCATCAGGGTTGATTCGCGTTTCAAGACCATCGAGGAGATCGAGAACTTCCCGATCCGACCAGGACTCCTCATCAAGGACGTCGGACGGGTGGAGAAGGTGCGTAGTGCGCCGGAGTTCCTGTTCCGTTTCGATGGCGTATACGCCACGACCTTGCAGATCACCAAGGAGACTTCCGCCAACACCTTCGACCTGTGCGAGCGCTTGCGCATCGCTTTCGAGGAGGAGTTCCCGGCCGACCCGGTCTTGGGTCGATTCGATTACCTGATCTACTTCAACCAGGGTGAGATGATCGGTCAGAGCATCGAGAACCTGGTCGACGACTCTCTGCTCGGTGGCGGCATCGCATGCATTGTCCTGTTCCTGTTCCTGCGTAGGTTCTCCTATACCTTGCTGATCACGCTGTCGATTCCGTTCGCGGTCCTGATCGCACTCAGCTACCTGTACTTCAGTGGGCGCAGCTTGAACCTGATGTCGATGATGGGCATCACCATCTCCATCGGCATGCTGGTCGACAACTCGGTGGTGATAGTCGAGAGCATCTTCAAGCGCCGTGAACGAGGTGCTTCTACCCTCGACTCGATCAGTCGTGGCCCATCCGAGGTGATGTTGGCGATCGTCACCGCGACCCTCACCACTGTCGTGGTGTTCCTGCCCCTGATGTTCCTTACCGACGACCGAGCGCAGCGCGTGATCGCTGGAGCGATCGGGATGCCACTGATCATCGCCCTGTTGGCAGCGTTGGTGCTGTCGATCATCATGGTGCCGGTCGCAGCTCGATTCCTTCAACATCAAGGCAAACGCGGCAAGAAGGACGCCGCCACCGCTGGGCATATGCCGAACTGGATGACCAAGCCCCTGGTCGGCACGGTGCGCTGGTCCATCAATCACCGTTTCCGTGCAGTCTTCATCTGCGCCTTGATCTTGATGTCCGGCTCGATCGCTAAGGCTGGGCGAGCGACTGCCGGCAACGGCGGCGGTGATGACGGCCAGATCGAGATCAGTTTCGATTTCACCGAGAATACCCAGCTGTT
>CAZJGH010000041.1:0-13298 GCA_964545405.1 uncultured Planctomycetales bacterium | reverse complement strand
CAACTCATGGAGCAGGATGCACTAGCCAGCGAGGAATTCAAGGAGCTATTCCCATATGTCGCCACTGGCATTTGGTTCGACAAGCACAACGGCCAGATCATGGTCTGGCCTGAGCGCCCACTGAAGGTCAAGGAGCGTGAAGACCTGCTGGCTTATCTTCGTGACGCGCTGCCGAAACGGGCTCGGGTCAAGTACCGCTTCGAGAAGGAGTTCAACCAAGGCGCCAAGAACGATGTCGAATGGACTCGAATCAGGATCGAAGGCGAGGAAAACGCCACTGTCCAGGCCTTACTCCACGAGGTCCGTCTTGCCGCCAACCTGAGTGACGAGTTCACCGAAGTCAGCAAGGAACGCAGTAAGGACCGTGAGATCCTGGTCAGCATGGACCGTGACACCATGAGCCGACTGGGTGTCAACAGCAGCAGCGTCATCGGCAACATCGAATGGACGATGCGCGGCTTCATGGTCTCCCGCTTCGAGACACCTAACCTCGACCTGCCGCTCATCATCGAGTACGACGAGCCGGAGAACCCGAACCGCTCGAAGCTGGAGGAGATGGTCATCGCCACCTCCAACAACTTGGTGCCGCTATCGACTTTCGCCAACTTCACCGACTCACGCTCACGCAGCGGCATCTTCCGACGCGATGGCAAGCTCTCCGATTCAATCGGGCTCAAGGCCAAGAGCGAGGACGTCAAGGAGGCCTACGCGGCTGCAGCCAGGCTGATGGATGGCATCGATATGCCAGAGGGATATCGTTGGACGCAAGACGGAGGCTGGCGCCAAACCGCGGATGACATGCAGGAGTTGATGCAGGCCTTGGCCTTGGCTGTGGGCCTGGTATTCCTGCTGATGGGATTGCTGTTCAACTCGGTGGTACTGCCGTTGTCGGCCCTGACCACCATCGCCTTCGCCATCCTAGGAGCCGACTGGGCCTTCTTCATCATGAACCAAGCGGTAGGACCGATGGAGTTCATCGGCATGATCGTGTTGGCTGGTGTTGTAGTCAACAACGGCATCGTGCTGATCGACCGCATCCTACAGTTCGAGCGCTCTGGCCTGGAGGTCAAGGAAGCAATCATCGAAGCCGTCCGTGACCGTATGCGCCCGGTCTTCATGACCGCCCTCACCACGGTCTGTGGCTTGTTGCCGATCGCATTGTCCGCCCCGACCGGCAACGGCTTCTCGTTCCAGGGTCTGGCCATCGGCATCGTCGGCGGCATCACGGTGGCGACCTTCTTCACGCTTACCGTCGTTCCCCTGTCGTTCTCCCTGCTCCGCGACCTCGGCCACTTGTTCTCCAACGCGTTCCTGGGACATCCCCTGCCGTGGGCTCAGCGGGCACAGAAGGTGAAAGCCAGCGGAAGCTGATTCCGCCAGCGTTGCAGCGCAACTTCTAGGCCCGAAGGCGCAGACGGAACTCGGGGATTGCCGTACAATGCGCGGCTAACCAGTCATGGCGACGTTCCTTGAAGGCATTCCGACTCCAACCTCCGGCCGCTACGCGGTTGTGGTTGCACGATTCAACTCCGACATCACCGAGGCGCTCCTCGATGGTTGCCTGCATGCTTTCGAGCATGCCGGTCTACCAGCCGACGCGATAGATGTCGCCCGCGTGCCCGGTGCCTTTGAGCTACCCCTGACTTGTGAACGCCTTGCCTCTTCCGGTCGTTACCAGGCCGTGATCGCCCTCGGTTGCGTGATTCGTGGCGGCACACCGCACTTCGATTATGTCTGCGCCGAGACTTGTCGAGGCGTGATGGATGTGAACCTGCGGCATCGCTTGCCGGTCGTGCTTGGCGTACTTACCTGCGACACCCTCGAGCAAGCATTGTTCCGGGCCGACCGTGATGTGTTGGCCAGCAGCAACCAAGCTGAAGACCAGCGCACCGAGAAAGTGACTCCACGCTCCAACAAGGGCGCTGAGGCAGCAGAGGCTGCCCTGGAGATGGTCGCACTGCTGGAGGAGATCTAGCCCCTCCGATTATGGCTGTACCTTTACGACGTAGAACCCGCGCCCGCGAGCTTTCCCTGCAGTTCCTCTACATGCTGGAACTCAGCGGCGAAAGTGCCATGGAGGAATTGCTCCCATTCGTTGAGCATCACACCAAAGGCAGTCGCGATACCAAAGGACGAGGCGAGGTCGCCGAGTTCACGCTCGCGCTTAGCCGCGGCGTCGTCGAGAACCGGCGCGAGATCGATGCCTGGATCGAGGCTATCGCGCGCAACTGGCGTCTCGACCGCATGGCTCACCTCGACCGCAACATCCTGCGCATTGCAGTGTTCGAACTGGTGTTCCAGTCCGACACTCCCTACAAGGTAGTGATCAATGAGGCGATCGATATCGCCAAGCGGTTCTCTACCTCGCAGTCAGGGTCGTTCGTTAACGGCATCCTCGACCGCGCGCGGGTATTGATCGAGGAATCGCGTAAGAGTACTGAGGGTCATCCCTTGCCACCCACCCCTGCAGAGGTCAAGTCAGTACCGACACCGGCGCCCGCCAACCCGTCGTACCAGTCCAACGACGATGGCTTCACATCAGTGCCGAGCTTTTCCGCTCCGATTCCGCGTTCACGCAGACAGCGCGACAACAGCTAGCCCCCTCACATTGCCAAGATGGTTTTCTCTAAATTTCGCAAGGGACTGACCCGCACCCGTAATCGCATCGGCAATGCCATGCGCCGCCTAGCCGGAGATACCAGTACTGGCGACACCATCGAAGCACTCGAGGAAGTGCTCTACACCGCGGATGTCGGGCCACTCGCCACGGAACTCCTCATCGAGGCCGAAGCCCAGCTGAAGAAAGGTAACCTTGCTGCAGCTGGAGAAATGCCGGTGTGGCTGCGTCAACGTCTGCTTGAGGTGGTCAAGGGCCCCGAGGGCGACCCGCTACCTATCCCTGATGGTGATGGCCCCTGCGTGGTCCTGGTAGTCGGCGTGAACGGTTCGGGCAAGACCACATCGATCGCCAAACTCATCCACTGGTTACGCGGCCAAGACAAGACCGTCCTGGTGGCAGCCTGCGACACCTTCCGCGCCGCGGCTGTCGAGCAGCTGAGTATCTGGTGCGAACGCACCGGAGTCGATGTGATTAAGGGACAGCAGGGCGCAGATCCCGCAGCGATCGCTCACGATGCCGCAGCTGCAGCCAAGGCTCGCGATGTTGATGTCCTTCTGGTCGACACTGCAGGACGCCTGCACACCCAGAAGAACCTGATGGCCGAGTTGGAGAAAGTTTCTCGCATCATCGGACGTCAGATTGATGGAGCCCCCCATCACACAGTGCTAGTCCTCGACGCCACCACCGGCCAGAATGCCGTGCAACAGGCCCGCCAATTCGGCGAGTCCGTCCCGTTGACTGGAGTCTTCCTGAGCAAACTAGATGGCACCGCGAAGGGTGGCGCGACCCTTTCCATCGGTCACCAACTTGGCCTACCGGTGCTGTTCGTCGGCCTCGGTGAAGCCATGGGCGATCTCGAGATCTTCGATCCAGAGCAATTCCTCGACGCCATCCTGGAACCGCGCAGTGCGGAGGCGGAAGCCTGAATCTCAAGTTGAGGGGACCTGAGCTGGCAGCCGCTGCATGTGTGCTGATTCCGCTGCTCAGCTATTCGAACTACCGGTTGGATGAGCCGCGTGCCGACGGCGGGTTGTTCACCTTCTTGGCACTGGCATTCGCCATCTTCACGCTGGTGCGCCAACGCCAGCTGAAACTGGTGGTAGGCAGCACCTGGTTCGCTGCGGCGGCGCTGCTTGGTCTCATACCACTGTGGATGCTTGCTCAAGCGGGCGACAGTTGGGCCCCTACCATTGGTGGCCTCGCCGACCGAGCTCCCTTGCTCGCTGCTTGGGTCTTCGTGTGCGCTCTAGCCACTTGGCCGAAACTCGACCGCAACTGGCTACTGCGCCTGCTTTTGGTAGTCGGTGCGATGGCATCCCTTTATGCGATTCCACAGGCCTTCGGCTGGAATCCACCCGGCTGGGATCCGATTCCCCGGGTCCCCTCTTTTCCTTATGCCGGTTTGATTCACGCGGTTGAGGTAGTCGTGCCGCTATTGCTGCTGGCACTCGCCGCTCTTCCGGCCCTGTCTCAAGCGCCCAAGCTCTGGCTCATCACGGTAGTGCCATTGGCTTTCCACGCCGGCATCATCGGCTCTAACGCTGGTCGCCTCGGGCTGCTGGTCGGGGGCCTTGTGCTTCTACGAGCCGTCCCGCTACGACGCGCTGGAATCGCTATCGCGCTGCTGGTGGTAATCATCGGTGAGCTCGGCCGCTCCCTGCTCGGCGCCAGCGGCATGAACACTGGCGACCTGATTCCCACCACCGAGCGAATCAGGCCAAGTATGTATAGCGACGGCATCGTGCATGCCGCCACGAATCCACTCGGCATCGGCATCGGGCGCTTTCAGAGCGACTTCCCCGAATGGCGTTCGGAAGAGACCGCACGCATCCTGTCCAACGACTGGACCATCATCAAGCATCGTACTCCCAAGACAATCCATTCTGAACCGCTCCTCGCAGTCCTCGAGCTCGGTTGGCTTGGTGGCCTGTTGATTGCTGCTGCTGCCTGGCGCCTGTGGCACCGACGCCGCTTCGCCACCACCGAGGGAATGCTCGATACAACTCCAGCGTGGCTGGCGCTGCTGGTTGCGGCCATGGTGCGATCGCCGTTCACCGACAACCCAGTCGCCTTAGGTTTCGCCGCCCTGCTGCTCGGTTTGGATATCCAGCTGGCCAACTCACAGCGCGGACAAGTCGATTCATTCGCAACGAACCGGCCTCGTATGGCGGCATCTGCATTCCTGGTCCTAAGCATAGGACTCATCGCCGCTCGCCCAGCTTGGGCCCAACTTCGAGGCGAACAACTTCTCGCCACCGCGGTCAAGGATCAAGCCAACCTCAACGCACACCTCGTGGCTGCCACTGAGGTTCGCCCTTGGGACACCCAGGGATGGGTGCTGCTCGGTAGCTTCTACATCGCCCGCGAGCGCTGGGATTGGGCACGCGATTGTTTCCATGAAGCCATCTGGTACGACCCGACCAACTTGCCTGCACTGACAGCGCTGATCAATATCGAGATGCAGGCACCGGACCGCAACGAGGCTGACTTGGTCCTGTTGCTGGCTCGCGCCGAACAGGTCGCACCCAAGAACAAGGCGGTGGTGCAAGCACGCCTTGCTTGGCTGCAGGCTCACCATGCGCATTTCCAGGCTGAAGCTGTGTACCGAGTGGAACAAGGCCTGCCGGGTGCTGGTCCGTGGTGGGCGGCGACCTTCCTGGCGGAGGCCCAGATCGCCGCAGCTGAAGGTCGCATCGAGGATGCGCAGCGAGCCCTTTTCCAGGCCTCAGCCACTGTCCCATCCAACAAGGGATTGGTGGAGCGCACCGCGCGCCAAGAGGAACTCAGTCAGCAGACCATAGGTCGACTGACTCGCAAGGTATTTCCGACCTGGCCCCGCATCGAGGGCTAGGCCGAAAGCTTATTCATCTTCCTGGAAGATGACCTTGGTCAGGCCATAGTTGTTGGCCAGCCCTTCGAAGGAGATCTGGTCAGCGATGAAGGAAGTACGAGCAGCTTGAGTAGCACGAGCGCGCGCGTTGGCTAGCTCGGAAGGCCACATGGTGCTTGGGTCGACATCGCGACGTCCCTTAAGGTGAACAATCGCCACGCCATCCTTATCGAAATCCTCTGGGCCGATGGCTTCGCCGACGACAAGGTCATCAAGACGCAGGCCGACTCGACCACGTAGTCCACGCAACAGGCGTGCATCGCCAGGCCAAACAGGATCGACGGTGCGGCGTGCTCTACGGGCAAGCCATCCCATCTGCTCCAAGGCACGACCTTCCGCAGCAACTGCGTTGGCGAAGACCTCGTCCGACACGGAGACCGGGTCGCCTTCGACGTAATCCTCGCCGCGTGGCAAACCAGCCATGAACGCTTCTGCAGCTTCCAAGGCAAGGGACTGTTGACGGGTATCACGCCACAGCGCGACGACATCGTCGCGAATCTCACTCAGCTCTGGCAAGCGACGTTCGCGCTTCTCGTTTGCGCGGACGAAGTAGCTCAAGCCTTGCTTGACCAGGGGACGGCTCGACCAGGTACCGGTCTCGGACTGGAACAAGACGTTGAGTTGCAGGTCACCGACGCGATCGACATCGATCAGGCCAGAGGGCTCGACCATCTCGGAGAACACCAAGTGCTCGGCGCCTTTCTCAGTTGCGAATGCGGCTACATCCTCGGCGGCGGTCAGATCAAGACCGAGTTGACCAATCGCCTGATTGAGCAGGTAATCGGTGCGCAGGGTGGTATCGCCAACCTCCTCGCGGCTAAGTAGACGATCGAGCTCAGGATCAGGCTTCTGTCCGTCCTCCGGCTCAGGGCGCACGTACATACGCTGCTTGTTGACCTGATAGAAGCCGTTGAGTTCTTCTTCGGTCGGCTCTGCCGGAGTGAACCAAGCCTTCACGGCATCGGTCTCCAGGGCTTCTGAGGACAACAGCACGGCCTCGAAAGTGACGGCCTGTGGGATCTCGAGCTTGACCTTCTCGAAAGCACTCATCTCCTCATCGAAGTAGGTCGCGAGTTCCTCTTCGGTCGGCTCCAAGGCGGCTGCGATCTCGTCGAACTGGGATGGGTGCCAAACGACGTATTCCAGCTCCATCTCCTCGTTGTCGGTTGACCAGATGTCGAGAATGGAATCCTCGGTCGGGACTTCAGAGCAACGCATAAGCTCAACCACCATCATCACCCGGACAGCACGTGCTACTTGAGACTCGAACTGCAACGCGGTGGGGAAGCGACGACTCTTGTAGTACTGCTCGTACTGAGCTGCGCTTGGGGCCAACGGCTGGAGGATTGCCGCCATCATCGCCGGAGTGACCTTCACGCCAAGCTCGTCAGCAAGCAACATCAAGGTCGCATAGCTGAGGACGTCTTCGCGGTCATCGGTCGCATAAGGATCGAAGTTGCCAATCGGCAGGGAGCCTGCGAAGTCCTTGAGCTGGCCGGCGGAACGGTAGAACTCAAGATCGATATCCTTGCTTCCACTGGGCATTTCGACCGTGGCTTGCAGAGGAGGGCCGTCAGTGAACAGGCCGCCCAAAACGGTTGTCATCGCACCAGTTACGGAGAAAATCAGCAGGCAGAACACCGCTACACCAATAATGGTCCAGCGCTTCAGCGGGGACATGGTTTCAGTGTGAACAGCCTCGTGCTGATCAACCGGCTTGGGTTTAGTTTGTTTATTCTTGCTCATCGGGTAAGACGCGGCGATTCGTAGCCCGGAAGTTTACCCCCTCCGAGCCAAATCGCCTACTTTCCTGTGGAAGACTCTGCCGCCGGGGGCTCTGGCCCGTCCGCGGCTGCCGTTTCAGGCATTTCGCTAGCCGGCATATCAACCTGGTCGCTAGTCGGCGCTTCAATCTTTTCGGCTACTGCCGCGTCTGGCTGAATCCCGACGCCCTGCTCAGCTGGGGAGGCCAAGCGGCCGGCTTCGGGCAGATCCTGGATATCCCTGAGGCCGAAGCGGTCCAGGAACTCCTTGGTGGTGCCATACAGGAAGGGTCGACCTGGCAGATCTGCGCGCCCAAGGATCTTGACCAGACGCAAATCGAGCAGGTGGCGCAGGTGGGAACCTGATTTCACCCCCCGAATGGCATCGATGTCGGCTTTAAGCACCGGCTGACGATATGCCACAAGAGCCAGGACTTCCAAGGAAGCGGGTCCAAGCTTGTCCTTGGTGGCGGCCTTACGCACCGAGACGAGGTCGTCGGCGAGGTCCTCGGCAGTCAGGAGACGCCAACTGCGACCGACCTGATGTAGAACCAGCGGCAACTGGCGCTCAGCCATCCAAACCTCGAGCGCCTCGAGGTGCTGGCGTGGGCTGAAGTGCTCCTCGGCCTTTACCTCCTGCTGGTCTTCCCCTGCTTCGTTGCCAGCAGTCGGGTAGAGGACCTGCCTGATGCGATCCAAGGTCACCGCTTCGGGTGAGGAGAACAGCAAGGCGAAAAGCAAGCGCAATCGATCCTCAGGAATCGTCGGCGTACTTGAAGTAGCTTCTTCAGCGGATGGGCACAAAGGCTTCGAGGGGTGCAGAGACAGGGGCAAAAGTTGCACTGGCAGTATAGCGGCGGGACATCTCCTCAAACCACGACCGCGCCTCAAGTGGCCCGACGGGATGCTCCCGCAAGTCTTCAAGCAGTACGGCAACTGGCGGCAACTCCTGTTGAGCGGGCAACCTGGCAATGACCTGCCCTACCATCCAGCTGTTGTCGCCAGGCAGCTGCACGGGACCGATGACCTCGCCAGCCTTGGGGTTGGCAAGTAGTTCCCCCGCTTCACCAGGCAAGTAGGTGGCATGAGGTGGGTATGAGCCGTCTGGTTCAGGTCCAGGCAACAGGGATTCGCTCAACAATGATGCTGGGGCACGACCACTGGACAAGCTGCGCGCCCAGCCATTGGCTTGTTCGAGATCAGCGGCCAACAACCACCACATCTTGACGCGTTCGTGCTGTAGGGCGTCGGCGCGGAGCACCACTTGATAGATGAGGTTGTCGACCAAGTGCTGTTGATACTGCTCGCGGACCACCGCCCAAGGCTGTTGATGCTGGGCTAAAGCCCAGTCATCGAGATCGCTGGACGAGCCGATCCTCTGCACCAAAACACTTTCGAAGCTGTCCATAGCTTCATCAATGGCACCACTAGGAAGCTGGATGCCAAGCCGTTTGGCTTCACGATGGGCAAGCTCAGTACGAACCATGCTGCGAGCGACCTCCGCGGTCTGTTGCGGGAAAGCGAACTGCAACTCTGCCACCAAGGAGTTCATCGCAAGGGCACTGCCATCCACAGCTACACCGTCGATCAACGCCCCCCGGGTGGATTGCATAACCACGGAAGGTTGTGGCGATGGAGACTGGCAGCTGCCCATCGCCATGACCACACCGAGAGTGAGGCAAATGGATCTTGGGCTCGCCCAGGTACTCACTTGAAGACGACGCTGCGCTTGACCTGCACCGCGTGGCAGGTCGGGCACTTCTTGCGCTTCTTCTTGCCGCCACTGGAACCGACTTCAAGGAACTCAAGGAAGCCCTGGCCAGCACAAGTGGAACACAATGAGAAACGAACGTGGACGATCTCATAGTCGCCTGAGAACTCAGCGTAGTAGGCAAGCAGCCATTGGAACCGCTGGGTAACCGATGAGCGACGCCACCAATCCTCAGGGCTGATGTCCTCTTCGGAGGCGGACTTGGCCCGACGACCCGCTTCGAGGTTATCCATGTAGCGCTTCATACGCTCTTCCATCAAGCGTTGATCCTCTGACTTACCGTCATCTGCAGCCTCTTCTTCGGCGGTGCGTAAGCCAGCCTTGGCGCGATCCTCGCCGAGAACCCAAGACCCTGTGCCATAGCTGGCGGAGTGGCTTGAAGCACCTAATTCAAGGCGGTTCTGCCAACGCTCATTGATGGTGGTCAGGGTGATCTCCTGATCCATGTCCTTGATCTCCTCAAGAAGTTGATTGCGTACGGTGACCGGCAGTTCGGCCTCGAGCCAAGCCATCGCCTCGTCCATCCGCAAGTCCTTGTCCAAACCCTTGCGCTTGATCAGATTCAGGGATCGACTGTACCAATGACGCTCGAGGTAACGAGTGACGGCGGTGTCACGTCGTTCGTCGAAACGGTCAGCGATCTTCAGGTACTCACCACGCAAGGCTGAGTTGGGGAAGTTCGAGTCGTAGTTCGACATCATCTCCTCCGCGACCGTGAAGCGCTCGCGATGCATGAGATGCTTGATCTCCTCGAGGTACTCGGCTTCCTCACGGTTGGCAATCACTTCATCCAACTTCGAGATCGCGCCATCGACCCGCTTCACCAACGCATCATCACCTTCGGCCGCAGCCAACTCACCGCAGATGACGAAATGGGCACGTGCCTCTTCCAACGCGAACATCACCTCAAGCTCTTGGGCGAACTCGAACTGGGCCATCGAATCCTGGGCATCGACCTGCGGTACCTGCTCGGCGTAGAACTGCGCCGGCGTAAGGATGGTCGCAGCTTCGACGACTATCTGCTCAGGTGGCGCAGCTAGGTTCTGAAGCGGAATGATGGTCGTGGTTTCCTTCGCGCGCAACTCGATGTTGGCAGAGTCCTGGCGCAGGATGCGCCCGACCAACTCACGTCCATTGGCAAGCAGCACCCGGTGCGCAGTGGTCATCGGAACCTCGGTCTGGTTGCGGTAGCCGAATGAATCACGGAGACGATCGGCTTCACCTGGGAACAGGTCGCTCCATACCATGGAGTAACGGCCGCCGTCACGAGTGGTGACGAGGCTGAAGCCGTCCAGGTCATGCTCGACTATCGCACCGACAAGGATGCGGCCATCGCGCATGCGCACCACTTGATCGCTGTCATCCTGTTGGATGGCGGGAAGGAGGAAAGTCGTCAGAAGGAGTGAAAGGATCATGGTCATGGCCGCTGGGTACGTCGCTCGATCGGGACATCCCTCTCAAGCATAAAGGAAACCCGGGTGAGTATGCGCTCGGGCGATTGACGGTAGAACCGCAGCTCAGCGCGACGCAAAGCCGGATTTTCGGCTGCGGGACGCACTTTGAGGTCGAAGCGGTATCCGGGGACTCCCGGCACATCTACACCTGTGTAGTCACGCAGGCCGGTGACGTCACCGCCGGCGTTGATCAACCACGCATCGCGCCTGATCTCGGCGATGAGGGGTTCAATGGCTGGAGCAAGCTCCGCACGGACACGTGCGGACTGCTCGAAGCTGCCGCCGACCTGGAACAGGCCGAGGATCGCGGTGATGCCGAACATGAAGATGCCGATGGCGATCACCACTTCAAGGATGGTGAAGCCGTTGCCCTTGGTGTTCATCGCAACCTCCTGCCGTCAACAGCTACGCGATTGGTGCTCTGGAAGGTGGAGGGAAGATAAAGCGGAGTGCGTGCGTCATGCTGAGCCGCAAGCGTGCCGCGTTGAGCGCGCCCACCCAATCGGATGTTGGGGAAGACCCCATCGACCCTGACCCACTCGTTGCCGATCAGGCCATACTCCGGCATCTTGATCGGCTGTACACCTCGTAGCTTGGTGAGCTCCGGCTCGAGGTCAACCGCGTCATCGAGATTGGTCGGGTTCTTGCGCGCATTACCTGAAACGTTCTCGATGTTGAGGTCGATGCTGCTCGGAAACCCATAGGGCATTCCGCTATTGATACGTATCAGGGAGCGCCGCTGACCATCGGTATCTACAGCCGTGAATTCGGTCCACAAGACGCCATCCATCACGACCAAGCCAGTGTCACCACCGACCAGCTCGTTGAAGGTACTGTTGTCAAGGATGCTGGTCTGAGGGTTCTCGATATTGGTGAAGCGCACGAGCCTTCCAAGCCGAGATGTCGGATCCTCTGGAACTACCGTCCACATGACTTCCACCGCTTCACGACCGAGCGCGTCGACGTCGGTCAATCCACCGCCATCGGCGAGGAACCGAACCCGGGGCAAGCGCCAGGCCGCGACACCTTCGGTCGCAGCTCGTGCCTCCCAATCATCGATGATCAGCCAGCCTCGGGGCCCCGTATGCATCGCATTCAGATCACCGCGGAAACGTTCGACAGCGGCGGCGAACACCAAGTCACCACGACCGCGCCGTTCACCGCTTTGCCACAGGCTGACTACCGAGTTCATCACCTGCATCACGAACGCCGACAAGACGCCGAACAATGCCAGTGCGATGACCAGCTCGAGCAAGGTCATGCCGCGACGGTTACCGGAGGCTCGAATCACTCGACTACCTCCTGCGACCGTTCGACACTGCTGGTGGCGTAATAGTCGACCATGATGTTGCGGAGTCGAGGTTCGACTGTCCACCCAGTCGGCAGGAATGTGATCGCGTCGAAAGCGCCTACTCCCCAGTCGAACATGATGCGCAGGTCGAAACTGTCGGAGCGGAAACCCAACGGCAGTGGCCCACCATCTGGACTGCTACCGCTTTCGAACTCGATCAAGCCCGAGGTGGTATCAGGGTCATCCTCCCATTCGGCCAAACCGAAGCGCGCCAGGGCACGGACTGAAATCGAAGTATCCGGGATCTCCGTCTGGTAAAGCAGGGATTGCCAATAAGCCTGCGGTTCCTGGTAACCGATCTGAAGCCATGCGCCAGCACCACTGTCAGACCGTTCCATGTAGTTGTCCATCCACCGGTTGGGGAAGGAAATGGCCACCGCTCCATCGGGGTGGGCTGCAGGCATGGTCCCGAAGCGCCCGCGCAGCAAGCCGGTACTGGCGCCTTGATCGTCGCTTGCCCTATCACGCGTGCGCGGCATGGCGAAGAACCCTTGCCCTCGCATCGGTGCGTGGACCAGTTCTTCATCGATCAGGATCATCCCGGAGATGGAGAACCCACTGCCCTGACCTAGCGGCAGGATCTCGCTCCCTTCATCGATGCCACCCGTGATGGCAAGCGCAGCGCGGCCATCGACGATCCAGACTCGCGTACCGGCACCATGTGCTCGTGGCTCAGTTCCCAGCATGCCACGCCCGTTAGGGGCGATGGTGATCGAACCAGTACCGGGATCGATATCGTTGAAGGCGATCCTCTCGCCATCGATGTCCAGCAAGCCGCTCCGAGGTATGCCCGAAAGATAGGCGCCGACCTGAACGCCAGGAGTACTCCAACGCCTGCCATCCAATGAGATCTGCACAGGATTCAACTCAATGACTCCATCGAACTCGGCATCGAAATCAGTGCGCAGGAGCATCGCTCCCCGTGCCTGAGGAGTGAGTGGTCGGCCCATGCCGCCGACATTATGCAGCGACACCTCATCGATGTATCCATCTAGTTCCTGACCGGAACCACTGGTATCACCACCGATGACGAAGTTGGCGAGGTTGGCTGGGCGTTCGTTGTTGGGGAACTTCGATATCCTGGTCAGTTCACGCCAATCCAGGAAGAAGTTGGTGTCGTCGACCAGAGTGTTGAAATCAGGCCCAGCCATCGGCTGATAAGTCGAATCCTCGAAGGCGACATAAGTAACCCGGCTATCGAGTCGACCGTCATTCTCACGCGCTGCCGAAGCCCATTGCACTGTGTACCACAATGGCGCCGGACTATTGCCACCTTCCATCACTGCCACGCGGTCGAGGCGTCCGACGTAACCGTGCCCTTGGTTAGTCTCGATGGTGGCGGGACCGTAGATCGTTCGTAAGGTCTTGAATACCGGGACTGCGCGCTCACCAGCGGTATGCGCACGGTCGTAGGTTCCCATCACACCACGGAACTGGAACTCATACAGT
>CAZJGH010000040.1:0-16398 GCA_964545405.1 uncultured Planctomycetales bacterium | reverse complement strand
GCCCAGATGCGAGACCATCCCTACCAGGCCATCGATTAGGGTTGGTGGCAAGCTGCTTAATGTGCCGCGGGTCAATGGCAAGTCCGCTTGACCTTCCCGGGTCTGGTACGAAGTCACCCGCACCTCGTATCCCATCACCGTCTTGGCCACCGCAAGCCGCAAGCGCATTGGTTCGAGCGTACCGGCTGGCCTCTGGTTGAGCTCCTCCAAGCGGAAGGTCATCGGCTGCAGTTCATCCGCCTTCAGTGCGCCACCGATCGACCAGCTACCGCCATTCCCAAGACGCGTGAAATTGTCATGGAAGGAGACTTCACCTTGCGTGTTCACTGTCGCCAACACTCCTCCATCCGCTGCTGGGCGATGATGAACCTGAGCGGAAATCCGATAATCGACGTGACTGCCGCCGGCCCCGAAGATGAAGCCGCCGAAGCCGCGAGGTGGTTGCCCATCCTGTGCAGCATCGATGGTGTCGATCAACATCTCCAACTGCAGTGCATCGCCAGCCACCGCGTCGACTTCATGGTCAAGCACCATCAAGGTACGCAACGGGAAGCGTGCAGCTTCTTCGACGCATTCGAAACGCCCCTGGTTCAGGCGCCAGTCCTGAAGACGATTGCCCCAAAAGCCAGGACCTACCCATACTCGCTGGGCGGTTGGCTCAACCAGGCTGGTGGCGGTGTCACCTTGCGCTTGAGGCAAGGCAAGCAGGGTTGCGATCAGGATTGGGACCATCTGCGAATATCCTACCTCGCTGCAACGCCACCTACATGTGGAAACGCATTCCCTGTCTGGCGACGTTGAATCCGAGCTTCTCTACTTGCCGCTGTGCGGGGCTGCCGTCGATCAGCAAGGGGTTGGTGTGGTTGAAGTGGATGAACCAGATCTTGGCTTTGGTGGCCTCATCGAGGTCTGCGAAATGATCGGTACTCTCGGCCACGAATGGGTGCGGTATCTCGCTCATGTCGCGACCAGGAAGTTCATCCGCGGCATAGAAGGTGGCGTCGAGGAATGCATAGTCGACATCATCGAGCAGGTCGCGAATGTCGATAGACCAACGCTCCCACTTATCAATATCGGGCAGATAAAGGGCCGAGTGGTGCGGACCTGAAATGATGAAAGCCAGTGTCTCGGTGAACTCATCGCGGTGCGGCACGGTCAACGCGCGAACCGTCAGGTTGTCGGTGACCTGTTGAGCTTCATCCAGCGGTGCAGGCTGCAGCTTGATGTTGCCTAGTTCGACCAACTGACTCCATGGCCCATGCGCGGTCAGGAACTGTCTCATCCGCGGTGCGGCGAAGACGGGCACGGCATCACTTCCTTGAGCTTCCCTCCCCAAGTGCATCAGGCCAGTGTAGTGACCGATATGGCCGTGAGTTAGGAAGATGCTCAAGTCGAAACTGTCATCAGGCGCGGCGGCTTCCAACATCTGCAGTTGCGCTGGGAAATCAGGCGTGGCGTCGAAGACCAACTTATGCTCCGCGAACTCATCGACCACCGCGACACACGAGACCCAACGCCGCAACTCGCTTGAATCCCAAGCGCGCTGACAATGCTCGTCATAACAGCCGGATTGCGGGTATCCAGCGTCTTGAGCTACACCAAGGACCTGCAGATAAACCCCGCAACCACCCGTGCCTGGTGGGGACGCGCAAGACCAGGTCGCGGCAAGCAAGAGGACGACAACGCGGAACGACATTCCAACAGTATGCCGTCGGCGGAGGCTGCTAGGCTCTTGAAATGCGTGTCGTCCTCCCGTTGCTGTTTCTCTCATTGTCGATTTCCACCTCTGCGAATGCCACCTCCATGGCTGCTGCGCAATGGCAACTGGGTCCGGCCACTACCTCGGAGCTTATCGCCCAGTACCAGGCGGATCGCGACGCCATCGGGCGCTTGTGGTCGTTCCCACTTTCGGCCCACGGCGCTGAGCGCAAGATGCAGGTGCAGACCGATTGGTTAGCTACCCTTGAGGCGGTCGATTATGCGGCCTTGGATGCACGTTCCAAGATAGATTGGCACTTGTTGCGCAACGTGATCGAGCATGATCTCGCGGCCGGTCGCATCAAGCAGAAGCGAACCGCGGAGAACTCGCACCTTATCCCATTCTCCGATCCACTGGTCGAACTGTTGGAAGCGAAGTCGCGGCGCGAAGAGCTTGACTCCCGCGCTACCGCTGAGATCCTCGCCGCCGCCGTCGAAGCTGTGGCCAGTGCACGCGAATCTCTCGGTGAGCAGAAACCTGAGATCACCCCGACAGTGGCGCAACAAGTCAGCGGCCAAGTGCGAGGATTACGACGCGCGTTACAGAGTTGGGTGACATATCGTGATGGCTACGACCCTCAGTTCACTTGGTGGTGCTCAGCACCTTGGGACGAATTGGATAAGGCGCTCAAGGATTACTCGAGCTTCATCAGCAAGGACCTTGGCGGTATCGACCCGAACGACACTGACCGCCTGCTCGGCAACCCGATCGGCAGGGAAGCGCTGCTCGCCGAACTTGCTTTCGAGCGCATCGCCTACACTCCTGAAGAGTTGCTCGAGATCGCGCAACGCGAATACGACTGGTGCATGACCGAGCGCAAGAAAGCCGCCGCGGCCATGGGGCTTGACGACGACTGGAGGGCTGCCCAGGAACGAGTCAAGGCAGCTCATCCTGAGCCAGGTGGGCAACCACGGATGATCGAGAAACTCGCCGTCGAAGCCATCGACTTCCTTGAGGATCGCGACCTCCTGACGATCCCGGAGTTGGCGAAAGAGAGCTGGCGAATGCAGATGATGTCACCCGAACGCCAGAAGTTCTCACCTTACTTCACCGGTGGCGAGGTGATCTCGATCGCTTATCCGACTGACGGGATGTCACAGGAAGCGAAGATGATGACGATGCGGGGCAACAACTATCACTACTCAAGGGCTACCGTGCAGCATGAGTTGATTCCGGGTCACCACCTGCAGGGCTACATGTCGCAACGTTGGAACCCACAACGCCGCATGTTCTACACCCCGTTCCTGGTGGAAGGCTGGGCTTTGTACTGGGAGATGCGGCTGTGGGACCTAGACTTCCCTGAGTCTCCCGAGGATCGCATCGGCATGTTGTTCTGGCGCACCCACCGCTGCGCACGGATCATGTTCTCGTTGAACTTCCATCTCGGCAATTGGAGCCCGGAGGAATGCGTTGATTTCCTGGTGGAGAACGTCGGGCACGAACGTCGTAACGCGACAGCAGAAGTGCGTCGCTCGATTCAAGGTGGATACGGCCCGTTGTATCAGGCCGCTTACATGCTCGGTGGCTTGCAGCTACGCGCCCTGCACGCCGACTTGGTGATGGAACAAGGATGGAGCGAGAAGGATTTCCACGACGCCGTCCTGCGCGAGAACTCGATCCCTGTCGAATACCTGCGTGCGGCATTGAAGGGAACCAATCTGCCTGCCGAGTTCCCGATCAGTTGGCGGTTCTACGACTAGCCGTAGACCTGACCCTATTAGTTTGGGCGTGAAGATCTCGTCCAGACGAAGAGCATCATGACCACGAACACGAGGGCGGCCAGCCATTTCCAGATCGCCTCGAAGTCATCCGACATCATCGGGATGGCGGTCAAGCCGATCATCACCAGGGTGATCAGTATCTTCACCGGCATCGGCAGCGAGCCACTCTTTTCCCAGCGCTCGAGCATTCCGCCGACCAGGGGAATGGCCAACACCCATCGATGCATGCGCTCCGAACTGCGCGAGAAGCATGCGACAGCCAATGCCAAGAACGGGATTCCAGGTAGCACCGGCATGATGAAGCCGACAATTGCCAGCAGCAGGAGAACCACTCCCGCAGCGAACAAAAGATGCCGTACCAGCGGCGAGTCGTGAGGCTGGCTCATCCTCCATATTTTAGCTTATGATGGGCTTCAGATGCCACCAGTCACATCCGTAAGCGCCTATATCCGCGACCTCCCCGAGGAGCGTCAAGCCGCAATGAAGAGGTTGCGCGCGGTCATCAAGAAGAACCTTCCTGAAGGCTTCAAGGAGACCATCAGTTACAAGCTGCCTGGCTGGGTCGTGCCCCACTCCACTTACCCTGATGGCTACCACTGCGATCCAGATCTACCCCTTCCCTTCTTGTCCATCGCATCGCAGAAGAACTTCATCGCCGTCTACCACATGGGGATCTACGCCGACGCCAAGCTGCTCGACTGGTTCACCAAGCAGTGGCCCAAGCACATGAGCACCAAGCTCGACATGGGCAAGAGCTGCATTCGGTTCAAGAACATCGACAAGATTCCCTACGACTTGGTCGGTGAACTGGTCGGCAAGATGACCCCCAAGGATTGGATCAAGCTCTACGAGAAGAACTACAAGGGCTGAAGTGCAACCCTTTCGAGTCGCCCTGCTGTTCCATCGCGACCTTGCCTACTGTCGTGGGGTACTGGCTGGTATCGAGGATTGGATCAAGGAGACCGGCACCAGTTGGCGAGTAAGGCACGCGCCTTCGACCAGTCGGGTGATTCCATCCTTGCGCGAGTGGCAGCCGGATGGCGTCTTAGGGCACATCTTCGATGAGGAGCTTGCCCGCTCCCTGCGCCGCCTCGACAAGCCTCTAGTCAACACTACGCTCACCATTCCTTGGTTTGATGTGCCCACCATCGACGCCCATCATCACCAAGTCGGCCGGCTCGCTGCTGATTACCTGCTTCAACGGTCCTTCCAGAGTTTCGCCTTCTTCGGCAATAAATGGGCCTTGTTCTCGAAGATGCGTGAGCGGGGATTCGAAGAACGTCTGAATGAGGCTGGGTTTTCCGCTCGTGTCCACTATGAGGATTACCTGCCGATGCGCCCGACCAGTTCCAGCTGGGTACGTTCCGATGACGAGGTCGGCTCGTGGCTGATGTCGCTGCCGAAGCCGACCGGTATCTTCTGCTGTCACGACGTTCCGGCCTGCGACCTGATCGAGGTTTGCGCCACCCTGAAGATCAGCGTTCCGGATGAGATCGCCATCCTCGGAGTCGACAATGATCGCTTCGAATGTGAATTGGCCCACCCGACCCTCTCCAGCATCGCCCTACCGCTACGCGAGATAGGTTGGAATGCCGCAGCGATGCTGGACAAGTCGATGCATGGCAAAGCCATTGAAGACGAACCGCAACTATTCGCGCCGACCCATGTGGTCGCGCGGCGTTCGACCGACATGCATGCAGTCAAGGACGATGAGGTTCGTAAGGCGCTGATGTTCATCAAGGAATCCAGTACGCGTCCGATCTCCGTCGACGATGTAGCAAGCGCAGCAGGACTGTCGCGCCGACAACTGGAGCGACGTTTCCGTGACGCAATGGGACGACCTGTGCTCAGTGAGATCCATCGATTGCGTGTGGAACTCGCCATGGAGTTGTTGGCTGAATCGAACCTGAAGATCGAAGCCGTGGCTTATCGGGCTGGCTTCTCCGGCGCGCGCCAGATGGGTTCCGTCTTCCGACGCACCGTCGGCAAGTCGCCGAGTGAATGTCGCAAGAGCGCCCAACCACTCTCCGAGTAGACCTTAGTCGAACAGCTGCTGGCCGAGACTCTTGTAATGGTCGAAGCGCTCGGCGTAGACCTGTCCATTGCCAGCACACGGAGATATCACCTGAGCATCCTCAGTCCTTGCGAGATCCGAATAGAGTTCAGCGGCGTTGCGGCCACTGTCTAACCAACACGCCTGAAACGCAGCACCTAGGGCAGCGGACTCCAGCTCGACACTTACGCTTAACTGAAGCTGCAGCATGTCAGCAAGGACCTGTTGCCATAGCCGGTTATTGGCACCACCGCCGACCAGCCTCACTTCATCAGCTGCCAAGCCGTTGACAGCAAGATGCTCCAAGCCCTGCCACAAGGCGAACGAAGCTCCTTCCATCGCCGCTCGATAGAGGGTGCCAGGGGATAACGATCCTGGCCTGATTCCGTGCAACACCCCAGATGACCGTGGCCAGTTCGGGGTACGTTCGCCAGTCAGGTATGGGAGGAAGAGTAAGCCTCCACAACCTGCCTCTACATCAGCAGCCATGGCCGACAACTCGTCGTGCTGCAGGTCAGTTCCTTGCCTGACTTCCTCTACGACTGTCGTGCAGTTCTGCGTGCAGACCAGCGGCAACCAGCCACCTGTGGAATCGCAGAATGGTGCGACAGCGCCAGTCGGATCGACGATAGGTTTGGACGAATAACCGAACAAGGTGCCGCTGGTGCCCAAGCTGACGACCATCAGTCCGTCGCGAACAGCTCCCGCACCGAGTGCACTCATCATGTTGTCACCGCTGCCCGGCGAAACCCGGATGCCTACAGGCAACCCGAATCGAGTCGCGATACCAGGCAGGAGTTGACCAGCCCACTCGCGCGCATCAAGCAACTTAGGCAGCATCTCAGGCACCCTGGAGTCGATCGCTTGGGCGCCACGGATGTCGTAGCCGCGGCTGATCGGATCGTAGACCCCTGATCCACTGGCATCACCATGATCGGTCACTAGCTGACCGGTGAGCTGCAGGTTCAACCAATCATGCGGCAACAGGAGATGCCGCATCCTGTCGAAATTGTGTGGTTCGTTGCGCTTCATCCACAGGATCTTCGGCGCGGTGAACCCGGCGGGAATAGGCCTCCTGAGCTGCTCGGACAACTCTTCCGCCTCGTTGACCGTTTCGGTATCGCACCACAACTTCGCTGGGCGAATCACTTGCAGGTGCTCATCGACCGCCACCATCCCATGCTGTTGCCCACTGACACCGATGGCACTGATCCTGTCCTTCGCCTCGCCACATGCTGCAAGCGCCTGATCCATCGCGCTTTCGAAAGCACGCCACCAACAATCGGGGTCCTGCTCGGCAGCACCCGGTCGGTTCACATCAAGCAGGTCGAGGCCATGGGCACCGCGGGCGACGATCCGTGCTGAATCGGCATCGTAAACGACGACCTTCACCCCCTGCGTCCCGAGGTCGATGCCCAAATACGATGTCATCGCTATCCCTTGACTCCCATCAGGTATTCGTGCGCGATCTGATCCAACCTCTCATAACGATGTCCGCGTTGGGCAAGCTGAGCTGGATCGAGTGCGAGAGATTCAAGCGCTTGATGGTTGGCACTGGAATAGCCGGAAAGGAGGGCACCGACTCCATCAACGTCGGCATGATTGTCGGCGATTATCTGCTGGACCTCGGTATCAGCGTCGAACGCCGCAGCACGAGCAGCGAGGATCTTGTAGGTGCGCATGTTGCCGCGCGCGAAATCCCACACCCCATCGATATCCTCGGTGCGATAAGCATGGGCATCGAAGTGGCGCGGCCCCTGATAAGCGGCATAACCGCCGGTGCCCTCAAGCAGGCGTACCAGGAAGAATGCACCTTTCAGGTCTTCGCTGCCGAATCGTAGGTCCTGGTCATAGCGGCCGATCTTCTGGGCATTGAGGTCGATGTGAAACAACTTGTCGGCTTCCATGGCTTGGGCGACAGCATGCACCATCGACAAGCCAGGCATGTTCTCATGCGCGGTCTCCGGATTCACTCCGCACATCTCGGGATGCTCAAGCGTCTCGATGAAGTGCAGCATGTGACCGGTAGTCGGCATGTAGTTGTCGCCACGTGGTTCATTGGGCTTGGCCTCAAGCGCGAACTTCAAGTCCCATCCTTGGGCCTTGGTCCATGAGCACAGGAAGTTCAGTCCTTCGCGATACCAGCGGATGGCATCTCGACAGTCACGGGCGGCGTCGGTCTCCACGCCTTCACGCCCACCCCAGAACACGACGATGCCGGCGCCAAGCTCTACGCCCAGCTCGATCGCGCGCATCGCCTTGCGGATCGCGAAGGCCCTGACCTTAGGATTGCTGCTGGTGAAGGCGCCGTCCCGAAACACGGGATGACTGAACAGGTTCGTGGTAGCCATCGGCACCACCATCTCGTGGTCGTGCAAGGCTTGCTTGAAGTTCGAGACGATGCGGTCGCGCTCGACAGCGCTGGCATCGAACGGCACCAAATCGTTGTCATGCAGGTTCACGCCCCAAGCGCCGGCCTTACTCAGGTTGGCTACCAGGTCGACCGGATCGACACGCGGACGCACTCGTTCGCCGAATGGGTCGGCGCCGGGGTTGCCTACGGTCCAAAGGCCGAAGGTAAAACGGTCACCAGCGGCAACGGAAGGGTCAAAGGAATCAGCCACTGTGGTCATCAGGATTGGTTGCTCTCGTTCAAGGTGAGCGGCCGGTAGCCGCCGATGCTGCGGAAGTAGATCATCAGCATGAGGAAGATCACGGCCATCGAGACCGGTATCGCGGAATCGGCGACCAGCGTCTTGCGGTCGCCCTTGATGCCGGCTTCATGTACGGCAAGCTCGTCGGCCGACAGGACCTCAAGTGCGGCCGCAGGATTGTCGACGTTGTCGGCGCGGGCGGCATTCAACTTCTCGTGGATGGCGCCAAGCTTCTTGCCATCAAGTCCACGCACCTCACTGAAGATCATGAACTTGCTGGACTGCTCTGCTTGATACTCGGCATAGATCGCCGGGTTGGCCTGCTCAAGTGCCTCGCCAGCGAAGCGGTCCTTGGCATAACCTAGCCCGTTGGCGCCGAGCAGACCTCCAGCCAACATTCCGATACCACCCATGATGCTGATGGCGATCGCGCCAGTACGTGGGAAGCGGTCGCTCGCTACGGCCAACATGGTCGGCCAGAAGAAGGTCTTGCCGACCGCGTAGATCGACAATGCGGCCAGGGCGCCGATGAAAGTGTCTACGCCGCTGACCATGTTGAGGCCAACGCAGGCGAGGACCGAGCAGACCAGCAGGATTCCGACTGGCGACAACTTGAGGCGCTTCTCGATGAAGTCAGCACAGAAGCGCAACAAGAACATGATCGCGGAAGTGAAGATGAACAGCACCTTGCCTTCCGATGGCGTGAGGATGTTACCGGTGATGTTCTGGACCCACGAATCAGTGCCCAACTCGACGGCACCTACAAGTGCGTGGGCGATGAACAGGACGAACAGCAGGATCGAACCGAGCGAGAACTTGGTGATCGCCGCGATACCGAGCAACAGGACACCACTGACCCCATAGGCGACCTGAGATGAAAGCCCCATCGCCTGCGAGAAGAACAAGGTGAGCAGGAAGCAGATCACCAGTCCGCCGAGCACGCCGACATCCTTGAACATCTCCCCTAACGAGAGACCTTGCTGTGAGGCTGCCGACTTCGGCATGTGCTGACGGAAGAACATCAAGCCATAGGCGAGGGTCGGGATGAGGAACAGCGCGAACTGTGATTTCCAATGCCACCCGCCTTCACCGCCTAGGATCCAGCCGATCGCCCCACCGAGGACCAGGCCAGCTGGCCAACTTGCATGCAGGATGTTCAGGTAATGGGTTCTATTGTTCGGGAACAACGTGGCGACCAATGGGTTAGCCACTGCCTCCAAGGTGCCATTCGCATAAGCGAAGATGAACGAACCCCAGAACAGGAACTGGTAAGCCAAGTCGGCATCCATTCCGGCGGAAGGGTACAAGGTGATGACGGCTGACAGGATGTGGGTCAGGAACGCCGCGATGATCAGCTTGCCGTAACCGAGCTTGTCGCAAATCACTCCACCGATGATGATGCCGAAGCAGAATCCGGTTAGGCCTGAGCCGGCGATTGCGCCAAGCTGCTGGCCGGTGAACCCGAAGTCGGCCCCCCATGAAGCGAGGATTCCCCCGCGCACTCCGAAACCGATGCCTGCGGCGAGAATGGCCATGAAGCCTGCCCATAGGAGCCGACCGGAATTCGGCGCGATGCCGTCCTGTTTGATGTTCATCATTGCGTAGTGACTTGGTTGGGGTTCAACGAAGGGTGCTCAGTTCAGGTTTGGGGTTCAGTTCCAGGCGGAATTCGCGGAAGCGCACCTCGGTGGGGCCGCCGGAGTGGACCTGCAAGGCGATGATGCCAGAGCGGGATGCCTCGGGGTCAGTGCGATCGACGCAAAGCTGACCATTGAGGGCGGTGAGGATTCGGTCGCCACTTACGACGATCTCGTAAGTGTTCCACTCCCCTTCAAGGACATGTCCTGCAGCGCCGGCATCCTCGAGCAGGCCACGGCCATGTTCCTCATAGAGCTTGCCCCACCATCCTTCACCGATGTCAGCCTGCAGACCAGTGACGGTTCCATCAGGGTTACGGTGGCTGCGAAACTGGATACCACTGTTGCCGAGGTTCCCGATCAACTTGACGTCGACGATCAGGCGGAAGTTCGAAATCGCTGCATGCGAAATCGTTGTTCGCCAGTCCATCGGTGGTGCGGCCGACGATCTCGCCACCTTCTACTGACCAGACCTCGGGGTCGGCTATCCAGCGATCGAGGTTGAAGCCGTTGAAGAATCCGGAGATGAACATCCGTGTCGCCGCCTCCGGCACTTGCGTCGGGCTAGCCAAGTAGCCGATCAGGTCGCGCACTTCGGTATCGCTGAGCCCTAGCAGCTGCCCTTGAGGCATCATCGACACCCCGGAACGGAACACCATTGGTTCTGAATCAGGACCAAGCTTGATATGCGACTTGCGCACGGTCTCTCGATTATCACCACTCTGCAAGGTGATGGTCAGGTTGTTCTCATCCACCACCATTCCAGCTACCACCCTGCCGTCTTGCAGGGTGACATTGGTCATCAGGTATTCGCGGCCGACTTCGGCGCTCGGATCGATGATGTTGGTAAGGATGTAATCAAGGTCCGCGCGATTAGAGCCGGTCAGGCCAGGACCTACTGCCATGCCATCACCGAACAAGTCGTGGCACGCCCAACAGGTGCGGTGATAGATGACTCGGCCGTTCGGTAGGTCGGCAGTGGCCAAGTACTCCGGAGTCAACAGCGAGGTATACCTGGCGATCTCCTCTTCGGCCTGTTCGCTGAGGCCGGTAGAACGCCCCCACGCCGACGTCATCAGCTCTTCAACCTTCGAGTCGCCAAGTTGGGTCAGCTGTTGCCGCAAGGTTGCCGAGTCCAACAGGGAGCGAGGTGCGTCACCTTCAAGGATGGCTTCAAGCAACTGCGTGGCGAAGCTTGGACGCGACGCGAGCATTAACGCAGCGACAGACTGTTCGGCTGGCGTGAATGAAGAGAGCCTGAATATCACCAGTCGTGGGGTGGCCTCATGATCGAAGATCGCCAACTTGCTGAGTGCCGTTGAGCGCAATGCACCGTCATCGAGCAGGCCGAGCAGGATGTCGAGAAGCGCGGGGTCCTGCACCTGCACCAAGCCTTCCAGAGCCAAGTTGCGGCGCTCGATGCTGAAGCTCGGATCAAGGAGTATCGTGCGCAGGATGGGTGCGGCATTGGCGTCGCCGAAGGCCAATGCAAGGGCGGTGACTGCATCTACAGTTGCGGTGCTCGCTCCACTATTCTCGTTCGCCAAGAAACGTGCACTGACTTGCGTCCATGAGGCAGGCATCGGAGTGTCTGGGCGACTTGCCAAACCGTTGCTCATCTCAGTGATCATGCGCGCAGCGACATCGGTCGGTGCGGTGACGATCGCTTGGCTCAAGGCCTCGAGCCCAGCGGCGTCGCTCGCTGCAAGACGCCTATAGGTGAACGTCTCCAGTTCCGGAATGGTGTTGTGGTCAGAGATGTCGGCCAACACCTGCTTGGGTGCGGCGGCGACCATCGGCTCCAGTCCATACCACAGCAGCAACGGCAGGTTGTGGTCGCTCGCGTTTTCAGGTTGCGCCATAAGCGAAGTCAGGATTCCTCGTCGTGAGGTGAAGTCGATTCGCTGAAGGACAGACGCCAAATACAGGCGCACGACCGGCGACGCATCATTCTTGGCTAGGAATTCAAGCTGCTCGAGCAACCCGGCTTCTGGAACCAACAACTCGCCTGCGGCGTTCGCAGCCGCAGCTTGATCGAGAGCGAGTTGGATAGTCCATGCGCGTATGTACTCATCACCGTGACGCAGCAACGAGGATGTGCGCTCAGGATTCAGTCCATCTACCGCATGCAAGGCCCATAGCAGACGAAGACGTTTCTCGGTCTGCTGCTCCTCGTTCAACATCGAGTAGATCGACTCGGCGGTTTCTGCGTGAGCGCCTCGCTCCATCAGGATGCGGCGTGCTTGGCGGACGTACCAATCATTCGCATGCAGTTGCATCTCGACCAGCTCTTGGCGCGAAAGCGACTGCAGGTCGACTTGGGCCGGCTCAAGGTCTCCATGACGAACACGGAACAGGCGACCGTTGGAGCGATCCCAAATCTCCACCTCACTGCGGTGGCAAGCTTGCTTGTCATACCAATCGATGAAGTACAAGCTGCCGTCAGGTCCGACTCGCAAGGCAACGCCAAGGAACCACTTGTCGTTGGCGATCATGAAGTCAGGGCCGTGCTGCCCAACTAGTCCGGAATCCTTCGGGACCAGGTACTCGCTGTTCATGCGCTTGCCGTGCACGTTGAACAGGAACAGGCGATTACGGTATTCGGGAGGGAACTGGTCGGCCAAGTAGATCGCAGCACCGCAATGCGCGTGCCCCCCACCGACCGAATCGGAATTGCCGTTGCCACTATGTGGAGTTGCCCCCAGATAGTGAAGGTGATCAGCCACCGTCTGGATGTCATCGAACACATATGGGTTGAAGTGACGACCACCTTGCCGGATGTAACGCCCTCCTTGGATCATGTGATATAGATGAGGAATGACGCAGGCGGTGATCACTGCCTGCCCGCGGTCGTCGAAGTCGACACCCCATGGATTGCTCGTGCCCCAAGCGAACACCTCGAATTCATGCCTAGTCGGGTGATAGCGCCATACGCCCGCGTTCATCGGAGTACGATCGGCATCAGGCGTGCCGGGCTTGCCGACACGCGAATGCGTGAACACACCATGGCATCCGTAAAGCCATCCGTCCGGCCCCCAGTTGAATGCGTTGAGGGTCTCGTGAGTATCTTGATAACCCCAACCATCAAGCAGGACCTGCGGTTCACTATCAGGGACCAGGTCATCGTCGGCATCGGGCACGAACATGAAGTAGGGAGCGGCACCTATCCATACTCCACCGAAGCCGACCTCGATACCACTGACCAGGTTCAGGTTGTCGAGGAAGACGGTGCGCTTGTCATAGGAGCCATCATTGTTGGTGTCTTCGAAGACCAGGATGTGGTCCTTGGCCTCGTCGTCAGGGCGGCGCACAGGATAGGAGTAGGCCTCCGCCACCCATATCCGACCACGAGCATCGAAAGTCATCGCTATCGGTTGGTGTAGGCGCGGTTCACCGGCGATCAGGTCGCTGTAGAAACCATCTGGCAGGGTCATGCGAGCTGCAGCCTCTTCGGGGGCGAAGCCCTTGATCATATCGCGCGGCATATCCTTCATGGCGCGGTCACGAATCTCGTCGGTCTCGGAATGGAAACGGAAGTCATCGAAGTTGATGTGCCCCCATCCACCAGTGTGGCCATCGATCAAGCGGACCTGAATCTCCTGGCCGACTCGCTGCCTCAAGTCGACCCAACGTGAACGCATGTTCTCGTCGTTCTTGCCGGACGACTGGAAGATTATGTCGCCGTTGGCTGCGTCGAGAATCTGCACGCAAGTATTAGCATGTGCACCGCCACCGATCAGGAAACTGGCGAATGGGTGCGTGACCTTGAAGGGATCGGAAGTGAGCGTCCCGGTCGGACCATCCCCCGCCACCTCAAAGGTACCGATCCACCACTCACCGCGATGTCGGCTGCGGTCTGGGGCACGGCGCTGGAAGACCGTGTCTCCCTTCATTGGTTGCTGGGCGAAGGCTTGACCTTCGACCGACCAGCCACTCAATGAGCCAAGCTCGAAGCCGAGGTTCAAGCTCGCTCCATCTGCACCTTGCGGATCGATGCCACCGACTCGAACACCACCGACACGGTCCTTGTTCGCCAACACCGACTGCAACAACCTCGCCCGATAATCCGCAGCGGTCGTGGACTGGACGGAATGGAGATGCAGGAAAGTACCCTTCTTGTTGCCGACGACCACGTCGTTCAAGCCATCGCCGTCCACGTCGCCGGCGACCACCTGAGTTCCCACCCCGGAATCATCGTCGATCAGGAAAGGGATGAACTCGGCACCCGAGCTCGACCTCTTCAACTTGAACCAGAAGACCAGCGCCGGTTCATGATCAGCGATGTCGTTGCCACCGTGGGCCCAGAACCGCGCGCCAGTGACCAGGTCCTTGAGGCCATCGCCGTCCATGTCGATCAAGTCCATGGCATGCAGGTTGCCGATCACCAACAAGTAGGAGTTCTCCTTGGCGGTCGCCCCCATGATGTGATGCTTGCGGAACAACTCCTGCGACTCATCAGTCGGATCTAGTCGCTCGAACCAGGCCAGACCATAACCGTGAGCATTATCGGCAGTGATGACATCGGCATCGCCATCGCCATCGACGTCGTAGGTGTACATTTGCGCACCCCCGCGCCCGGCGAATTGGAATGGGGTGAACTCCCACTGCTGGTCGGCATCAGCTGGCTGGGTCCACCAACCTTGCTTCATCAGCAGGTCCTTGCGACCGTCGCCGTCCAAGTCGCCGACGCCGAGCCCGTGGGTGAATTTCCCACCCAGGTTCTCCATGCCGACTGAATGGAAGGTCCATTCTGCTTCCAGGTCTTGCGGATCGTATTCAGCCCAACCCAGACGACCTTCAGTCATGCACAGCAGGTCTGGTCTACCGTCGCCGTTGAGGTCCTCGAACTGAGGAGACTCATTGTCCACCTGCTTGAGCACCAAGGAACGTTGCCAGTTTCTGGTGTCACGCACCTCACCTTTCGGATTGCGGTACCAAAAAGCCTCTTGGCCGGGGAATCCGACCATCACCAAGTCGATCCAACCGTCGCCATCCATGTCGTGAGGGAAGGCGAAGAAGTTGTCCGAGTAGCCTTGGGTAGAGAACGGCGCCGGCGGGTAGATGTCTACCTTGTCCTGGAAATCCGGTCCGAAATAGATGAACGGCCCAGATGCGATATCGCCATGACCATCATTGTCGAAATCAGCGAAGCCTGCACCTTCCGAGAAGAACACGTCAGACAACTGGATCTTCTCGAAGGAATGCCAATCCTGGGCTTGGGCGAGGAACATGGTTAGTGCAATCATTGGACTCACAGGCTGAGGGTGAAATCTGGAAGGTGGAGGAGCTTGCCATCGGCGAGTGCCGATTCGTGGGCCAGCAACCCGACGCAGGTCCAGTTAGCTGATTGGCGCGCATTCGGGTACGGCGACCTCCCTTCCGACAGGGCGCTGACGAATTCATGTACCAGGTGCGGGTGGGAACCACCATGCCCCCCACCTTGGGTAAAGGAAAGGTGGTCATTCCCTTCCAGGTCATAGACACCCTGGGTGGTGAAGTGGCGAATCTCCTCGGGCAATAGGTGTGCGAAATCGGGGCACTCGACCAGCTCAGGTATCTCAGGCTCAGGCTTCTTGGCTGTATGCACTACCAGGGGGTCATTCTCGATCAGTGGCCACTCCACTGACTTCTTGCTGCCGTACACGTCGATGCTCTCCCGGTATTGACGTGCCGTATCGAACAGTGACCGAATCACTCGGGCTCCGGTGATTCCGTCAGCCATCGCTATGTGGGCTGTCTCGATCGCGAACGGCGAGTTGTGGATCTCCTCAAGTTCAGCACGGATCCTGCCTGATCCGAAACAGCTGACCGTGCGCGCATCAAGCTTGGGCAATGCCAGGCAGGGGCCGACGCAATGTGTCGCGTAGAACATCGGTGGCAATCCAGGCCAATAATCCGGCCACCCATCCATGTCCTGCTGATGGGAAGCCTGAATGAACTGCAGCTGTCCAAGCTCACCATTGTCGAAGAGCTCTCGCATGAAGAGGAACTCGCGGCTGTAGACCACGGTCTCCATCATCATGTAACTCAAGCCGGTCTGTTGGGTGAGCTCGACGATGCGACGGCAATCCTCCACCGACGTCGCCATCGGCACCGTGCACGCAACGTGTTTGCCGGCTGCAAGAGCTGCAAGACTAAGCTCGGCGTGGTTCGGGATGGGAGTGTTGATGTGGACGGCATCGATGGTCGAATCCTTAAGCAACTCAGCGAAATCGGTGTAGCGGCTTTCGATTCCGAAGGCATCGCCGATCGCGCTCAACCGCTCCGGATTACGCTGGCATATTGCCGCCATCTCAGCCTGTGGGTGGGCTTTGTAGATAGGGATGAACTCCGCGCCGAAGCCGAGGCCGATAATCGCAACACGAATGGGATGATTAGGGTCCATTGGGTCTCCAGAGTCCCTGTCGCCACAGGTCCGAGCAAGGCGCAAATGCGTAAAGACCACACATTTTTGCGTCATTCACCCGATTTTGCCATTTTGCATTAGTAGGGCTTAGTGCGATTTTCCCCTCTAGCCCTCGTGACCTGCCCCCTAAAGCGGTACCACACTCTATGTTAGTTCCAGGGGTTGAGC
>CAZJGH010000039.1:8900-16641 GCA_964545405.1 uncultured Planctomycetales bacterium | reverse complement strand
CACCGCCCCAACCAGTGTTCAAGAGGATGCAGCGGGTGTCGTGCTGCTCCATCTTCTCGGCCAGCAGCTCAGCGTACTTGCTGGGGAACTGGGCCATGAATGGCGCGCCGAAACATGCCGAGAACGCGGCTTGAGGTTCGGTGATGCCGACCTCGGTACCGGCCAACTTGGCAGTGAACCCGGAAACGAAGTGATACATCACGGCTTCCTTATCGAGGATCGAAACCGGTGGCAGCACACCGAAGGCGTCGGCGGTCAACAGCACGATGGTCTCGGGATGACCACCCTTGGCGCCAGGCATGACGTAAGGGTTCGCCGACAGCGGGTAGCTGAAGCGAGTGTTCTCGGTCACCGAGCTGTCGAACAGGTCGAGCTCTTGAGGATCGAGTTCCTCCATCTTCTTGCCAGGTAGCGGTGGCACGTTCTCGATGATGGTGCCAGGCATCGACATCGCCGCGGCGATCACCGGCTCATCCTCCTTGTCGAGGTCGATCAGCTTGGCGTAGCAACCGCCTTCGAGGTTGGAGACACCATTGCCAGTCCATGCATGCTCGTCGTCACCGATGAGCTTACGGTTAGGATCAGCGCTTAAGGTTGTCTTGCCTGTTCCGGATAGACCGAACAGGATCGCGCCATCACCCTTCTCGCCGACGTTGGCGGAACAGTGCATGCTCATCTCACCCATTTCGGGGAGCAAGTAGTTCATGACGGTGAACATGGACTTCTTCACCACGCCGCAGTAATCGGCGCGGCCGGCTACCAGCACGCGGCGGTTCTTGAAGTCAAGGCACGCGATACGGTTCGACAAGGTGCCATCGCGCTCGGGGTCGCAATGGAAGCTTGGGGCGTTGACCATGGTCCAACGCTTACCGTCTTCGTCTTCTACTCCTTCGATGCCATGATTGAACATGTTGTGGCAGAAGAAGCTGTGGGTAGCGTACTCACTTACCAAGCGGTAAGGGCGAGCATAGCTCGGGTCGGCGCCGCAGTAGACATCCTTCACGTAAAGGTGACTGGCGTTCTCATTGAGATGAGCGATCACGCGATCGAACAAAGCATCGAACTTATCCGGATCGAACTTCTGGAAATCGGGCTTCCACCAAACGGAGTCTTCCAACTCAGGATGAGCTACGCCGAAGGTGTCCTTGACCGGACGGCCAGTGCAGGTCGGGTCCGTGTAGTAGACAAGCGGTCCGTTGACTCCAAGTTTAGTTCGGAATGCCTTTTGGTCGTTATCCGGCCCGCCTTCGCGCGTTCTGCCGCGGTCGTTGGCGATGGCTTCTTCAAAAAGCTCTTCCTTACTAAGGTTGATGCGAAGTTCTACGCCGCGTAGGCCGAATTGGGCCTCAAGCTCATTGGCGTGACTGGTAGTAGCAGTGGAATCGGTCATTTCAATGTCCTCACGAGGGGTGGGGAGGGGGTCGAGCGCGGTATTGTAACCCTGCTGGTCGGAAAATATTTCCAAGAAAAGGACTACCTCGGTAGTTGCTGGTGTGTAGGTTACTCCACATGAGCCGACTTCACCGCCTCGGAGACCTTCAGCTAGCCATCATGCATGTCCTCTGGACTTGCAAGGAGGCCTCTAGCAGTCAGGTCCATGCAGCCCTTTTGAGCGAGCATGGTCTGGCACCTACCACTATTGCCACCATGCTCAAGAAAATGGAGGACAAGGGGGTAATTCGTCACCGCTCCGAGGGACGTCAGTTCATATACCAGCCCGCTGTCAACGAGGAGGACGTCCGCCAGACCATGGTCAGTGAGCTGGTCGGCAACGTTTTTCGCGGCGATCATGCTGCCCTGGTAAACCATCTGCTGACGGAGGGCGATTTCGACCCGGATGAGCTCGCCGTGCTTCGGGCCCGGATCGAGGGGGCTCGCCGCGAAGAGGGGGACAGCAATGTCTGATTCAGCCTTGTTCGCTGGTAGCTGGCTATTAACCTTCCTACTCCACAGCACAGTGTGGTTAGGTGGGGCGTGGCTACTACTCCGTTGGCTTTTTAAAGCAAGTCCATCCACTCGTGAGTGGATATGTAAAGGGGCGACGTTCGGTGGCCTGCTGTCTCCGACCCTGCAGCTGACTGCTCCACAGTGGTTCCAGATCGAGGGTCTTGGTGGGCGATTCACCCTTGGGGCACCTGCCACTCAAGAAGCAGGGCCACAATCGGCAGGTACTCTTGCCACGACCACGCTTGATCTTCAGCCGGTCCAGGAGTTCTCCGTCGCCGAGTACCTCGATCAAGGACCTGCGCTAGTCGGCGCGGTCGAAGCGCCTTCTCCCGATATTCCTGCCGACACACGTCAGCGCGTCTTGATCGTCGCTGAACCCGGCATCACTGAGCCTATCGGCCCGCTTCAGGTTGGAGTAGGGGCATGGCCAGAAGGGGGATCTCCTTCCGCTGACGCGAACATCTCTCTCACCGCGACGACGGACGACTCCTTATTGAACTCTGGTATCCCGACATGGTTGCAGGCGCTAGTCGTCTTGTGGGCATGCGGTGCCGTATTCGGCGTCAGCCTTTGGGGTTGGCGCCTATATTCATTGAAACGTCAACTCAGAAAGCGCCTGCCGCTGACTACTGGCGCCTTAGTGCGCAATGTCCAAGGCGATCTCGCACGTTTTGGTCAAAGTGGGCAGCGTGTGCGTCTTTCTGTTTCCGATCGTATTCACGTGCCGGTCGCATTCGGCCTGATGCATGGCGAAGTATGCCTGCCGATGCGGGCGCTTAATGAGTTGGATAGCGCACACCAACGCAGCATGATCAGTCACGAGCTGGCTCACCTGCGTCGTCGCGACCCACTGTGGATAACTTTCTACAACGTTGTCCAGCGTCTGCTCTTCTTCCAGCCACTGCTAATCGTCGCACGCCGTGAAGCCATGCACGCGGCTGAAGAGTTGTGCGATTCCTGGGCTTCAAACGGCACAGGTAACCGCTTCGCGATGGCCGAATGCCTGACTCAAGTAGCTGATTGGCTACGCCCAGAAAAGCGCGATCTGCCGGTCGCTTGTATGGCACAGGCAGCTTCCCCGCTGCAACGCCGGGTAGAGCGTCTGCTCGACAGCAAGTCAGCAGTGCCGGATAAGGCCAGGGCCGGGCGCGCAGCCTTGATACTTATCGCCCTGCTGCTCGCAATGGCATTCATCGCCCCGGGAGTAGCTTCCCACTTCACGTCTGATGAATCGAGGAACATCGAGATCAACGTGGACATCCTGAATGCTGACGTAAGCCTTGCACAGGCTCGCATTCAATACCTTCAAACCGAAGTTGCTGCCCTCGAGCAGGAACTGAAACTCGCCGATCCAAGTGTCGGCACTACCGGCGACATTCGCCAGACCCTGGATCGCTTGCGGCAGCAACTCGGCTTGCTGCAGCAGATAACTTCAGAAATCAGTCGGGAAATTCCCGCCACTAACGAATCATGAAACTCTCCCTTCTTTGTTCCATCGGCCTATTGATGGCCGCCCCCCTAACGGCGCAGTCCGATGACGTTTCGGTCAAGGTTGCGCTCGATCTTCTGCAGCAGAGCCAGACATGCGCAGCTGCTGGACAGCTCGATAAGGCCGCAGAGTTGGCTGCTCGTGCCCAATCCATCTTGAGTGGAGAGCAGAATGAAGTGGTTGACACCATCCGTCGTCGTGTCATCCACGGTGACGAACTGCATGAAGGCCATGAAGGCAAGGTCCTCAAGGAGATCGTCGAAGTCAAAGGTCTTCCAGGCACTACCAGCATCACCATCGATGGTGATGGCAATGTGACTTACGGTGGCGGCAGTGGCACTGTCCGTATCATCGAAGGTGACCAGCTGCACGAGATCATCGAGCTTCAGGCTATCGCCGAATGCGAGAGTCAAAGTGATTGCGAAGGCGATTGCGATGGCTGCTCGGATTGCGCGGGTGATTGTGAAGGTGACTGCGAGGAGGCAGTCATGGGCTGGGTCGAGCTGGAAGAAATCGAGGAAGAGCTGTCCGAGCTCGGTTACCTCGGCGAGATGCACGGTGGTTTCGCAGCACCGCTCGCGATCGCCCACGGCGGCATGCCTGGTCTTCATATGCAACATGGCGGCGGTGGTGGCGATATCCACCAGCAGCTGCAGGCAGTTCAGCTTGAGCTGCAGGCCTTGCGCCTAGAGCTTCAGGCTCTGCGCATGCAGATGGGCGCGATGCGCGGTGGCATGGGTCACGGCATGGGAGGTGGCATGGGCCACACCATGGCTCCGATGCCGATGATGGGCACTGCCATGCCTCGCATTCAGATGCGCAACATGCGTTCACCACGCGGCAACATGATGTTCGGTGGTCCTGAAAGCATGATCCTTCGCGAGATCAAGGAAGGCGATGGCCATACCTTCGAGTTCTTCGGCGGCGAGCATGGCGAACACGGTGAGCACGGTCAGTTCGAATGGAAAAGCGAGCATGGCGATCACGGTGGCGAGTGGAACACCGACATCGAGTTCGACCACGAGGACTTCGACTTCGATTTCGATTTTGATGAGCTTCACGCCATCGGCGGCGATTCGAAGGTCCACTCTGAGATGCGTCTGATCATCAATGGCGAGGTCTTCGAGGGTGAGGAAGCCCAGAAGAAGCTCGAGGAGCTCAAGCTTCACGACACCATCAAGATGCCAGCCATGAGGTTGCGTGCGGCTCCAGCTCCTCCCGCGCCACCAACCCCGGCCGCTCCAAGTCGCCGGCGTCCCCACAGCCACGAGGAACTATAGGCCTCAGGCTTCCTGTGCTCCCTGGGCAGTAATGTCCAGGGAGCACTCTCAATTGAGGGCATATTCGGCCGCCGCGTTATATTGGCGGGCCATTGCGCCGACGTCGCCCTACGTTGGTCACGGTCAAGCCCGCAACTGATCTAGAATTCCTTCCATGGCTTCCAGCCCAATCGTGATTGCCTCGGCAGTCCGCACGCCTATTGGCCGCTTCAACGGCTCCTTCGCCAACACGCCCGCAACCGATTTGGGTGCAGTTGCGGTTACTGCGGCGTTGCAGCAGGCTGGCCTCACCCCGGATAGCGTGGAACAGGTCATCTTAGGTATGGGTCGCCAGGCTGGTGCCAAGCCGAACCCTGCACGTCAGGTCCAGTTCGGCGCTCAGATTCCAGAGAGTGCCACCGCCTGGACCGTGAATATGGCCTGCGCCTCAGGCCTGAAGACCATCGCCCTAGCCGCCGATGAGATTCGCTTAGGGCGCGCCAACGTAGTGGTTGCAGGAGGCATGGAAAGCATGACTCGAGTCCCGTTCATGCTCGATCGCATGCGTGGAGGTTACCGCTTAGGCGATGCACCATTGATCGACGGCATGTATCACGACGGCTTCCGTTGTCCCTTGTCAGGGATGATCATGGGGGAGACCGCTGAACTGCTCGCCCAAGAGCGCAATATCAGCCGCGAAGAGCAGGATGCCTTCGCGATCGAATCCCAGGACAAGGGCAATGCCGCCTGGCAGGCCAACCGCTTCGCCGATGAGATCGCACCGGTGACCCTGAAGACCAGGAAGGGCGAGACCGTGATGGATCGTGATGAACACCTGCGCGCCTCGACCACTATGGAGGGGTTAGCCAAGTTGCCGGCGGTGTTCGCTGAAGAGAAAGGCACCGTAACCCCAGCCAACGCTTCGGGAATCACTGACGGCGCGGCTGCCTTGGTGGTCATGTCCGCGGCCGAGGCCGAAAAGCGCGGCGTCGAGCCGCTTGCCGAAATCCTCGACTACCATCAAGCTGGCACCGACCCTAAGCGCATGGGCCTGGGCCCGGTTCCAGCAACCAAAGCGCTGTTCGAACGCAACGACTGGAGCCTGGATGACTTCGGCCTGTTCGAACTCAACGAGGCATTCGCCGCACAAGTGCTGGCCTGCCTTCAGGAGCTTCCGATTCCTCGGGAGCTTCTCAACGTCAATGGCGGTGCGATCGCATTGGGACATCCGATCGGATGTACCGGCGCTCGAATCGTCGTCACTCTGCTGCATGAGATGCGGCGCAGGAAGGTTGAGCGCGGGCTCGCATCGCTTTGTGTGAGCGGTGGTCTCGGCATCACTTCCGCATTCCAATTGGTCTGAAATGAACAAACTACTGATCCTACCTCTTCTGTTGTTGGCCGCTTGTGGCAATTCCACATCCAGCCTTACCGATAGCGGTGATAACGCTACCGATAACGGTGGCTCAACCGCGACGGCAACCAACGGTGTCGCTGCCAATGCCGCTGACGGCAATGAAACTCCCGAGTTCAACATGCCTGAGCTCAATCAAGAGCCGCGCGCCAACAAGTTGGTGGTCAACCAGAAACCTGCCCGTGAGGGTAAGTTCCACTTCGGAAGCAAGGCTATTTCTGATGAGCAGCTCGGTGAGTTCTACATCGAGATGGACGTGACCGTCGACGACAAGGAGGTCGGCACCATGACCTTCGTGTTCTGGCCTGAGAAGGCTCCGATAACCGTTCGCAACTACCTGCGTTACTGTGACGAGGGTTTCTACGACGGCAAGATCTTCCACCGCATCCTGCGTGACTTCATGATCCAGGGTGGCTCGGCCGACAACACCGCGGCCGGCAAAGGTCCTTATGGCAACATCAAGGGCGAGTTCTCGAATGACCCGAAATGGGCTCACCGTTATGGCGTCTTGTCGATGGCCCGAGGCGGGAACCCTGATTCCGCTTCAGGGCAGTACTTCGTGATCACTGATTCAGTCAACCCGTCAGTCAAGGCGCTGGATGGTAAGTACGCCTCTTTCGGCATCATGGTGCATGGCGTGAAGACGCTTGAAGCCATCGCTGACGTCAAGACCAAGGTCAACCCGATGAGCGGCGAGCCTTCGCAGCCGCTGCAGCGCGCCCTAGTCAAGGAAGTGCGCGTGATCCGTGGCGAGCCGACCGTGAGCGAGGAGATCAAGCGACCTCCATTCGACCTCAAGGGTGAGGCTGAGCGCATTCGCATCCAACACATCCTGGTTTCCTTCAAGGGCACAGGCACTGAAGCGACCCGCACCAAGGAAGAAGCCGAGAAGCTCGCCAAAGCGATCTTCGAGCAAGCCCAAAACGGCGCCGACTTCGATCAGTTGGTACGCGAGAACAGTGACGATCCAGGTAGTCTCAGCAGCAACCCACCAGGTTCATATGCATTGATTAACACCCGCCAATCGGCGCCGGAAGCGGATCCAGCCCTGGAGCAGGCAGTCATGGAGCTGCAGACCAAGCTGTTGGCCGAGGTCGAAGCCAAGACCAAGACCATGGACGACGCCAAGGCCGAGTTCCTCGAGTCCGACGTGTTCGCGGCTTACCGTGATGCCCAATGGATGCCACGCGCGCAGATGGTCACCGGATTCGGTGACACTGCATTCACATTGCAGGTCGGCGAAGTCGGCATCTGCAACTTCGACCTAGTCGCCAGCAAGTACGGTTGGCACATCATCAAGCGTTACGAATAGGAAAATGACTGATCTCACAACTCCCCAGGATCTGGATGACGCGCAGCTCAAGGAGGTGCTGCTTGATGTCCAGATCAGCGTCGGCGGCAATGACGTCGGCATCATCACCCTCGAGTTCTGGCCAGAAACGGCTCCAGCTACGGTGCGCAACTTCCTGCGGTACGCAGCAGAGGGTTACTACAACGGCAAGACTTTCCACCGCGTGATCGCAGGCTTCATGGTGCAGGGTGGTTGCCCCCAGGGTACCGGTACCGGCAGTGGCGCTTACGGCAACATCCCCGGCGAGTTCTCCGGTGATAAGCAGCACACCCACGCGCGTG
>CAZJGH010000039.1:0-8877 GCA_964545405.1 uncultured Planctomycetales bacterium | reverse complement strand
CCATGGCTCGCTCTGCCGACCCCAACTCGGCAAGCTGTCAGTTCTTCATCTGCCACGGTGCAGCTGATTTCCTCGATGGTCAGTACGCTGCATTCGGTCGCATGGTCGAAGGCGATCCGGCCTTGGATAAACTCGCTGGCGTAGCCACTGGTGGCGGCGGCGAAAACAGCACACCGATGGAGCCATGCCTGATTCAAGGCATGACCCTGCGCAGCCGGGTGTAATCATGACTGAAGCAACTGCCGAAGAGACCACCACCGAGGACTTCCAGTTCCTGCAGGTTGAGGTCGATGACCAAGGTATCGCTTGGTTGCAGATCAATCGCCCTAAGGCGTTGAATGCACTCAATGCGGATGTCCTTGATGAGCTTCGCGATGCGATGGTCGAGCTGGTCTCCTACGAGGACGTGCTTGCGATCGTCATCACTGGAGCAGGCGAGAAGGCTTTCGTCGCGGGCGCCGATATCACCCAGTTCGTCGACATGGAGCCAGCTGAAGCTCGCGCCATGAGTCAGAACGGACAGGATGTGATGGCTACCATCGAAGCGAGTCCGATCCCGGTGATCGCGATGATCAACGGTTTCGCTCTTGGCGGCGGCCTCGAATTGGCGATGGCTTGTCACCTGCGGGTGGCCAGCACTGAAGCAAAGCTTGGCCTTCCGGAAGTAAGTCTCGCGTTGATCCCTGGATTCGCCGGTACTCAGCGCCTGTCGCGCTTGGCATCACCTGGTGTCGCGCGTGAATGGATACTGACGGGGGATATGTACAGTGCTGAGCAGGCATTGGCAGTCGGTGTGATCAACAAGGTGGTCGCTCCTGACGAACTGCGCGCCGCGACAGCCAAGCTGGCATCCACCATCATCAAGCGTGGGCCGGTTGCAGTCGCTACCGCTCTCGAAGTGATCCGCCGTGGCTTGGAGGTCGGTCAGACCGAAGGCGAGAACATCGAGGCCGATTGTTTCGGTTTCTTGTTCTCCACCGAGGATCAGAAGGAGGGTGCCAAGGCCTTCCTCGAGAAGCGTAAAGCCGAGTTCACGGGGCGCTAAGCACCGCTAGGTAGTCCTAGTCATGAAGACCTCGATACCCGTTGGGTGTCGAGGTCTTGTGCTTTCCAGTTGCTAGAATCGATGCCTATGCGCATTGCCCTCTTGCTGCTACTCGCCTTGACCTTGGCATGGTCGTGGTGGATGGTGATGGCGCCACTCCCGGAAGAGTTGGACCCGATCGACGTCGAGTCTTCAGGTCAGCAGATAGATGAAGACCTCAACCTCGACACCAGCAAGGTCGGTGATCCCGAGATCTCTGGCGCCTCATTCCAGCGTGGCGACCTCGCCGACTTGCCGGTTGAGCAGCGATCGGGTTTCATCCCGGTGCAGGTGTGGGGGACATCATCGCCTTTGCCTGCGACGACCGTCACGGTCCTGCCTTTCTCTAAGCTTGGTGAGGTAATGGCCGAGATCGACTTGTGGCCATTCATCATCAGCACCAAGGTGGTCTTGGAGTACGGCGAGCAGGTCAAGGCTGATGGCAACGGGGTCGTGTACTTGGCCCAAACTGAGGGCCCAAGTTACGTCGCTGCACGCGTCGGCAATAACCTGGCGATGGTTACTGCGCTTCCTGCTGTCTGGGATGGCGAAGCCCTTATCTTGCGGGTAATCGACCGGTCGACCTTGGATGTGCGTGTGCGGTATGCCGATGGCAGTCCGGTCAACAACGTTCCGGTCACCCTGATCTGCCGTGATCGAGCCAACGACCTGCAGCTGCTTGGCACTGAACGTCGCTTGCGTACCACTGCTGACGGCTTCGCCCTGTTCGATCTTGCTGAGAGTGCTCGGCGCGTACTGGGAGAGGGCAGCGACGTGCCCACCGAGATCTCTGAGTTGGCATCAGCGCTCGGATATACCGACAGTGATTTCGACACCTTGCTCGGCAGTGAGTTGGCCGCCTGGGTCTCGATCTATGCTGGCGAACGGATCACGGCCGACCTTCCGCAGCCATTCGATTTCGATTCGACCATCGAGATGGTCCTCGAGAAGGCCGGCCCGCTCAAGGTCAAGGTGCGTCGTGCCGACGGCAGCGTGGTTGATGGCAAGGCGAAGATCGAAGGTTATGGTTCGTCCCGACGTCGCGGTAAGCCATATGTGTTCGCACTTCCTCAAGGCGAGGCGCGGTTGCCAGCAGTGAAGACCGGTGAGAAGTATCGGCTCGAGATAATCATGTTGGGGGTAGATGGAGTGATGGATAAGGTGGTCGATGGACCGCAGGCCAGCGGCGAAGAGGTCGTGTCGGAATTCATCGTCGATGATTGGCCACGCATCGTTGCTGTGGTGAATGGCGAAAGTGGCGAAGTGGTCTCCAGCAAGAAGTTGACGTTAGGATTCAACGCCGGCCGCGGATTGGTCGAGCTGCCAGCCACCACCGATGCGGACGGGCGTTTCGAGGTCTTCGTCCCGTCCGAATTCCACAACAAGAAGATCAAGGAGTTTTGGGTCACTTTCCGACATGGCAAACGCGGCAGCATGAAGGTCGAAAGCGCGGTCATCACCTTGAACAGTGTGCTATCCAGCTTCGAGGACCTCGGCACCATCAGCTTGAAATAGCGATTTCGCTGGAGTCGCCGCTGCTACAATCGGTGGCTAAATCACGGCCATTCCCCCCGTGAAAAACCTCGAATACTACCCATGAGTAAGCAATTGGTGATTGTTGGCGGCGCGCGTACCGCCATGGCAGAGTTCTCTGGCACCCCAGGCTATGGCCTCTTCAAGACCGTAAGCGCCAACGACCTTGGTGCCCATGCGATCAAGGCCGCAATCGAGCGTTCCGGCGTCCAGCCTGATCAGGTCGACCACGTCGTCATGGGTAATGCCCTGCAGACCTCCGCTGATGCGATTTATGGTGCCCGCCACGCCAGCTTGAAGGCTGGTCTAGGTAACGATGTGCCTGCACTCACCGTCAACCGCTTATGTGGTTCCGGCATCCAGTCTGTAGTCAGCGCGGCACAGATGATCATGGTCGGCGAAGCCGAGGTCGTGGTCGCTGGAGGCATGGAGAACATGTCGCAAGCACCGCACGTGATGCGTGGCGGTCGCGACGGTTTCCGTTTTGGCGCTCCTCCGAAGATCGAGGACTCACTCTTCGAATCCCTGATGGATCCGTATGCCGGTTTGTTCATGGCCCAGACCGCCGAGAAGCTGGCGGCCGAATACGGGATATCGCGCGAGGATCAGGATCAGTACGCATTGCGTAGCCACCAGCTCGGAGCAGCAGCGGTGCAGAATGGCGTGTTCGCTGGTGAGATAGCTCCGATGACCGTGAAGGTCGGGCGTAAGGAGTTCGTCGTCGACACCGACGACCACATCCGTCCCGACACCACCATCGAAGGCCTGCAGAAATTACGTGCCGCCTTCGGTAAGGAAGGCACCGTGACCGCCGGCAACGCTTCCGGCATCGTCGATGGTGGGGCCGCCCTGGTCATCACCACTGCTGAACGCGCAGCTGCCGAGGGATGGACGGTTCGCGCCAACATCCGTTCATGGGGCATCGCCGGAGTAGATCCGACCATAATGGGTATCGGCCCGGTACCGTCGATCCAGCAGGCTGCCGAGCGCGCTGGTGTTGCAGTCGGTGATATCGATTACATCGAGATCAACGAGGCTTTCTCCGCTCAGTACCTCGCTTGTGAGAAGGCGCTTGAGCTGGATCGCGATAAGGTCAACGTCAATGGCGGAGCGGTGGCCATCGGTCACCCGCTAGGTGCCACTGGTACTCGCTTACTGCTTACCTTGATGCATCAGCTTGAGCTCAGTGGCAAGTCTACCGGCATGGCCTCGGCCTGCATCGGTGGCGGCCAAGGCATCGCGATGATGATCGAGCGCTAGGCCGCGTTCCGATTCAGGCGGCTTGATCTACAGGGTCGACGGAGGGCTTGCAGTGCAAGTCGCCACGTCAACTGCTTGCACCACCATGCCGCAAAGCGCGGCCGGGATGAAGTAGACAGCTGAAAAGATCCCTGCCGCATCCGCTGTCACCGTCGGGCCGAGGGTCGGTGGCGACATGGCGAGCACCATGCCTACGCATGGCCCACTAGCCACCGTGTAGGTGCCAGCTGGCCCGTATACGAATTGAATGGTGCCACTTGGCGAGGCACCCACTACCGATACCTGTTTCAAGCCAGGGCATGGGCCACCGATGAACAGTTGGATCGACGCTGTCGCCAACGGGGCCTGGATAGTGTCGGCGCTGTTGTCAGTGAAAGTGGCGGCATCCCAGGTTCCGACTGAAATCCAATCGGTTATTGGTCCTTCGACTTCAGGCATCGTGCTGTTCTGATAGGACTCGATCGGGGCAGGGGTAAAGGCCGCGAAGATGCTGGCCCCAACCAATGTAATCATGCACAAGAGAAGTGATTTACTTTGCATCGTGTAGGTAGAGAACGAGAAATGGAAAGGGGAAGGAGAATCCAGAATAGCAGCGAATTCGATTTTTATCAGTTGGAACCGATGAAATCCAGCAGTTGCTTATGAAAGGCCTCTGTAGCCTGCAAATAGCACGGATGCTCAGCGTTCTCGAAGACATGCAGGGTTGCGTTTGGAGCGGTATCGACCAGTTCCTGGCCAAGGGCGAGCGGAATCACCTTGTCGTTGTCACCCCACAAGACCAAGGTGTTGATTTCACTTTGCGCCATGGCGCTGAGGAATTGTTGTATCCGGATCGGTGCTACCGCAATGAATGAACTGACACGATGAGCGTGGATCGTCACGAAGGGGAAGGCGTAGGCACCACTCATCGACGGTGCGACCACTGCACACTTCCTGATCTCCATGGCATCGACCAACTCGATCAAGAATCCCTCGATCACATGTGGCCATTTCCCTGACTCGCCTTTCTCCGGAAGGTCGATGGCGATGGCGCGATAACCTGCATCAGCCAGGAGTTGCAGGGTGCCGAGTTCCTCCCAAGTTGCCGACGTGAATGCGGCGCCATGGAGCAGCAGCACGACATCGCCGTCGAGTGGGCCAGCGGCTCGGTAGTGAATCGTCGTATCCAGGACTTCCACTTCACTCTCGATTAATGCGCCTGGTTCTGGTTGCCCGCATGCGACTAACGCCATAGAGGAAAGTGGGAGCAAAAGCATCAGGCGGCAGGCGAAGGATGTCATTTGAGCATGAATCTAACACGCCTCGACCCTAGGATGCACCTCCAGGAGAGAACCATGACTGCCAGAAAACCTACCCAGACCGTTGTTGTTGATTTTCGGATTCCTTTTTGGCGGATGGTCGCTGTCATGGTCAAGTTGAGCATCGCCTCGATTCCTGCAGCCTTAATCATCGGTGCCTTGTTCGTGGCATTGAACTTCGTCATCGGCGGCTTGCTCGCCGGCACCATGGTCTGGGGATAGGAAAGCATGGAAACTGCATATTGGGCAAATCGTTGGCAAGCCGGTGAGATCGGATTCCATCGGCCAGAGTTCAATCAGTACTTGGTCGATTACTGGCCTCAGATCGACCTGGAAACTGATGCTCGCGTGTTCGTGCCGTTGTGCGGCAAGTCATTGGATCTGCATTGGCTCGCTGAACAAGGGCACGAGGTGGTCGGCAATGAGGTCGTAGGCTCAGCGGTCGAGAGTTTCTTCGCTGATGCCGGGATGACGGCTGAGTGCTCGGAGCGTGGCGACTTGCAGGACTACTCCAGTGGCCAGATAAGCATCCTCTGTGGAGACTTCTTCGCCCTCGATGGATCGCATCTGGAAGGGGTGACAGGTTGGTACGACCGTGCCGCTCAGGTCGCGCTGCCGCCTGCGATGCGTCAGGCTTACTACGAACATCTTGCGCGCTTATTGCCGGCCGGTGCTGTCGGGTTGAGTCTTGGCTTTGAGTATCCGCAGGAACAGAAGGATGGCCCGCCATTCTCCGTCGAGGAAGAGGAAATCAGGCAACTCTGTCATGGGCGTTTCAGTGTCGAGCTACTTGCACGCGAGGATCGTCTTGCCCATGAGCCAAGGCTGGTCGAGAAAGGTCTTACTCGCGCTGACGAAACCATATACAGGTTGGTCAGGATCTGAGATGGGGCTGGATCTCCGCCGGCTCTGCACGCCACACCAAGCTTTCTTTTGGGTGTCGTGTGGGGTGCTTGCGGTCGTGGCTGACATCCTGCTGGTGATAAAGGTCAGCGGTTTTTCCTACTCCTGGACTCGTGCCATCTTGCCGGTCATCGCACTCCTGCTGATCGATCAACAGCGTCGTCAGCGGCCCAGCAAAGGTTGGCCGAGCCGGCATCCTAACGGCGGCTGGAGACTATGGGCCAAGGTCAGCCTGATCGTTACTGGCTGGGCACTGTTGTTCTGGAGCGCACTTTTCGGGGTTAGTGCCTTGGTGTCTTGGGCACCGCATTTCCCGCAGCTGGATCCCCAGCAAGTTCCGTCACTGTTGCTACCGGTGTGCGTGATCTCTCCTCTGGTAGAGGAGGGGGTCTATCGCTTGCTCCTATGCACGGCCCTATCGACCCGCTTCAGGCACCGCACCATCATCATCATCAGTGGCACTGCCTTCGCCGCCCTGCATCTTGCATATGGAAACCTTGCGCTGACCAATTTCGTGGCAGGGTACTTGCTCTCGTGGGCCTATTTGATGAGCGGTAGCCTGTGGCTGACTGTGCTCTGGCATGGCTTCGGCAACTTGGCCATCCTGGGAGCCCAAGTGCTTCTTTTTGAGTTCGCCGCAGGCTAACCAAGGTAGCGGGGTCGCTGTTACAATCTGCCTTTGGAAATCGGGATAATCCCGATCAAATAGGCACGAAAATGACTGATTCCTGGCCTCCTGAAGCGGTTCGTCTCAACCCGGACAAGCGTGTCCTTTTCCTTACCAAGGATCTGGAACTCATCAAGCAACAGCTCTATCACGGGCTCGATCTGCGCATGGCGGATTTGACTGTCGACGACCTGCTCGACGACATCAACACCGACGTCATGACTCCAGCGTGGGTGTGCTTCCGCCATCGCCCAGCCGATATCGCACTCGATGCCTATGCCGGCTTGTTGGATGAGAATGGCGAGCGGGTCTTCAAGACTCGCGCCTTGATGGACGGCGGCTTCGAGGCCATCGTCTCAGGTTATCGCAAGGGTACCGGCTCAAGTCGTGAGACCGCTCCCCAATGCGAACGCTGGAGCGGCATCCGCTATGTCTTCGCCGCCAGCTTCGCCCCAATCCATGAGCGCAACAACATCAACCTCGGTCAGTTGATGGGTGACCATGCTCAGCTCACTCGCCTGCAGGAAGGCGAGTCGATTCCGCTCGGCGACTTCACTGAGCGATTCGATCCGGTCACGCGCACCATCTTGGAGCAAGGTGGCTTGTTCCCGTTCTCCAAGCAGGTCGTTGCCGGTGCCATCGCACTACCAGCCAACGCCACCGGTAATCGGCCGATGACCATGGCCGAGAAGATGGTCGCCACCAAGATGCTAAACCCAGGTAAGGACGGTTGCTTCGTGGCTCCGGATGACCCCGTGTTAGCGAAGGTCGATGGTGGTTATAGCCACGAGTTCACTACTGCCCAGGTCCATGATTTCCTCACCGACGAGTTCGGCCCTGATTACAAGGTGCAGAACCCTGAGAAGCTTGGAGTCTTCGAGGATCACCTGCTGTACGCCGATGGGGTCGCGCGCTTCGCACCGTTCATCGACCAGATCCAGACATTGCGGAACCTGCAGAATGAATTCCAGCAGCACACTGGGGTTCGTGACTACCAAGCCAAGGATGGCGTTAGCCCGGGAATCTGTCACCAGATCGCACGTGAAGAATTCGTCGACCCAGGCGATTTCATCCAGGCCACCGATTCACATACCTGCATGGGGGGCGGCAGTAATGCCCTTACCTATGGAGTCGGGGCGACTGAATACGCCGCCTTGATCCACTCCGGCTTCACCTTCGTGAAGGTTCCCGAGTCGATTCGTTTCGAGCTGGTCGGCGAACTTGCCGATGGCTGTACCGCCAAGGACGTGATCCTGTACATCCTAGATACCTTCGCCAAGCGCGAAGATACCTTGAACCGCTCGATGGAGTTCGGCGGCCCAGGACTGGCCAACTTGTCGGTTGATGAGCGTGCCACTCTTTGCAACATGGCCACCGAGTGCACCGCCCGCACCGGTATCTGTGAGGGCGATGAGTTGCTGGCCGAGTGGTTGGCGGAGCGTCGTCCCGGCAAGACCGCAGAGGAGATCGCAGCGACATTCATCGCTCCTGACGCCGATGCGGAATACGTCGGTGGTGTCCATACCATCGACCTCAATGCGATCCAGCCGATGGTCGCGACTCCTGGCGATCCTACCTATGGCGCCAAGATCGACGAGCTCGATGAGACCGCGATCGACATCGCTTACGGCGGCTCATGTACTGCCGGCAAGATCGACGACTTCGAGTTCTACGCAAAGGTCTGCGCGGAGGCCGTCGCCGCCGGCTTACAGGTCGCATCCGGCGTGCAATTCTTCATCCAGTTCGGCTCCACTGCCGTACAGGATTTTGCGCGTCAACGCGGTTGGCTAGAGCTGTTCGAGAAGGCTGGGCTTACCTTGATCGAGCCTGGTTGCGGGGCATGCATCGGCTGCGGCCCAGGCGTTTCCGAGACTGCTGAGCAGGTGTCCGTCAGCGCCATCAACCGTAACTTCGCCGGGCGCAGTGGCCCGGGACAACTCTACCTCGCCAGTCCTCTGACTGTCGCAGCCTCCGCCTTCACCGGTCGCATCGTGCCGTACCGTGAAGGCATGTTCGCTGAAATCACCACTAGCCAAGGCGCCTAATGTCTTCTGTCGCTCCTAATAAGTTCTGCACGGTCGTCACGTGCATGGATGGCCGCATCCAGGATTCCGTCGCCGCTTTCATGCGTG
>CAZJGH010000038.1:1428-16860 GCA_964545405.1 uncultured Planctomycetales bacterium | reverse complement strand
CTAACGACCCTATCCACGGCGAAGACTACGCCACTGCTTACCCGAGCGGCAAGAGGATCGACCTGCACGATACGAGCGTATCCGTCTGGTTCCCGGTCTTGTGCGGTGTCGTTGAGATGAGCTCGCCGATCCTCGCCGTCAGCAACCTTGCTGGTGGTTCGACTGCAACCATCAACGTCTCTAACGCGACCGCCGGTGGCGGGGTCATGCTTGGTTACTCACTGACTGGCGCAGGCCCTACCACTACCCCGTTCGGCCTGGTCGACATGAGCCCACCGATCTCGGTTCTGCCTACCTTGACTGCTGATGGCGCTGGCCTGGCGACCCTGTCGACTGGCGTACCTCCTCAAGCAAGTGGCTTCACCCTCTACATGCAGGGTGCAGACCTCACTTCCGGAGTGCTGACCAACTCGTTGGCTGAAGTAATCCTCTAGGCGAAGATTCGCCATTGACCAAGGCCCCGCCTAGCGCGGGGCGAAGCGGTAAAGGTCTACCCGCTCGGCATTCTGAAACGGAAACTCAAAATGCTTAGCGGGTCCGCGTTCTAGGGTCAGCTCCTTCATCAGCTGTTCGAACTCATCCGCCGGAAACGGCATATCGGTATCGTTGTCGTCGGCATAGGCGACCAGCCAGAAATGGCCAGGCATGTTGCCACCACGCGCCAAGGCGAGAGCGGAGATCGGCCCGCCCCACAACACCGGATGATCGAAGTCTCGTGTGAGATGGAAACGCAAACGCGCCATTGAGCCTCCTAGGTGGAAGAAATCGGGTGCGTAACCACGTTCGGTGTTACAGAAACCAGCGACGACGTCGTCAGCTGCGACATTCTGTTCCATCCAACCTGCGAACTCCAGGGACATGCAGTCGGCGATGATCTTTTGCGGCTTCTGTACATCACGCACTACTCCGGATACCGCGAAGCCGGCCAACAAGAGGCAGAATGTAGCTGTCGCGCCGCCTTGCAACTTGGTGGATGCAAGACCGAATAGTGAAGCCAAGCCATGGCCAGCGAGCAGACAGAATGCCGGCGCCATGTAGATCGAGACCCGCACGCTGCCACCGTAAGGATAGCGCTCCATAGCGGCAGCGATGAAGGTGAAGGCAAGTGGCCCAAGCAACAGCCACAGGAAACCGCGGCGCTTGGAACGCCACACGGCAATGATCCCGATGACTATCAACAACAAGGTCGCCGAACTTCCATAGTCGCGGCCGCCGGTCGGATAGGCAGACATATACCCGGCGTGAGATTGAAGGAGCCATTCAGGAAGGAGCCACCACTCCGCAAGTGGCGGGAAAGTAGGCGTCCACATCGCCATCTCGGTCAGCCACGACGCGGATTCAGCATGCGGACCGGCAAAGACCCTCACCATGTATATGGCCGATATCGCGAGCCATACCGACCACAAGCCGACCGGCAAGAGTAATCCGAGGCGCTCGCGCTGCTGTCCTACCTTGCCGAACAAACCGCGCATGCCGAAGTAGACGATCAGTGAACCGCTCACGAACATGGACGGGAAGCTCGACCAGACTCCCAGGATGGAAATGACGATCAATGCCAGCCAGCGCCCTGCCTGCGGTGTCTTGGCGAGTAGACCTTTGTGGATATCCAACGCCAAGTTCAGCATCAACAACGCGAACAGCAGGTCGACCGAGTACGGCTTGAGTTCAACTGCATGTCGCAGCGGGTAATACGATGCGGCGAAGATCGCGAAGCCGAGCAGTGCGGATGGCTGCGGCAATGAGCGCAGGCAGAACCTCAGCATCAGGAAGGTGGAAGCCACGCCGGCGACCAGGGCCGGCAAGCGCAATGCCCACGGAGATGCACCGAAGGCATCGAAGCAGGCCTTCTCCATCCACAGCCAGAATAGTGGTGCTATCTGGCCGTACTCCAAGGGCTGAACCAGATCCAGGTAGGAGCGGTCGAAGAAATTAACCGCCACGAAGGCTTCATCACCCCAGATCGGAAAGCCCAATCCATAACGCACCCCCATCCACACGAGGTGGACTGCAACCAGGATCCAAGTCCAGACCAGCAGGGCGCGAGAAGTCACGTTCAACATGGTAGTTTCCCCGCATGGAGAATCCCGCCTTCATCCCCTTCGAGTCTGGTTACGACCCAGGGTGCCCACCCGAACAGGCTGCCGAGGCCTTCTATCAAGTCCTGAAGAGTCGGCGCAGCGTTCGTGCGTTTTCGGACAAGCCCGTGTCACGCGATGCGATCGAAGGTATCGTGCGCGCCGCTACCACTGCCCCAAGTGGCGCCAACAAGCAACCTTGGCGCTTCGTCGCGGTTCAGGATCCAGCGTTGAAGCATGAGATTCGCGTCGGCGCTGAAAAGGAAGAACGTGAGCTCTATGCCCACCGCGCCAGCGATGAATGGCTCGCCGACTTGGAACTACTTGGCACCGATGACAACAAGGCATTCCTTGAAGTGGCACCGTGGTTGATCGTGGTATTCCGCCTGACCAGTGCCGACGACGGCAGCAAGGTCTACTACTCGGATGAATCCGTCGGCATCGCTACCGGGATGCTGCTCGCTGCTGCACACCATGCCGGCCTTGCGACCCTGACTCACACCCCTAGCCCGATGAAGTTCCTTGCAGAGCTGCTCGGGCGGCCCGCCAATGAACGCGCGTATATGTTGATTCCAGTCGGCTATCCAGCAAGCGACTGCACGGTGCCGGTGCATGCGGTATCACGCAAACCTATTGACGAAGTCCTGGTATTCGATCGAGGAGAAACCACATGAACACTGCCCACCCCAGATTCATCAGCTCAATCGCGATCGGTGCCTTATCGCTGCTTGCAGCCTTCTGGTTGATCAACTCCGAGCCACAGGACCCGTCACCCGCCTACAGGATCCTGGTCGCCAACGACGACGGCATCGAACACGATGGACTGAAGGAACTCGTGAAGGCGCTTTCGAAAGTAGGTGAAGTGGTCGTCGCCGCGCCACCAGCGAACTGTTCGGGTGCAAGTCATTCAAGCGACATCTTCAGCGGTCCGATGGCGATCGTGAGGCACGAGTTGGAGGGCGCCAGTGAAGCATGGTCAGTAGACGGCACACCTTCTGACTGTGTCGGGTTCGGCGTACGACATCTCGGCGCGGAGAAACCGTTCGACATCGTGGTCTCCGGAATCAATGGCGGCAGCAACGTCGGGTTGGTGGCGCATTATTCAGGAACGGTCGGAGCGGCGATGGAAGGGGCCATGAGTGGCATCCCGTCGTTCGCGATCTCGATGGAGCGCGGTCGTGGAGCGAATCACTTCAAGCTTGCCGCCGCATTCGCAGCTACTTTCGCCACCAAGATGCTTGAGGAAGGTGAAGGCACGGATGTGGTCTACAACATCAACGTGCCATCCGGAAGTCCCGACAAGGTCAAGGGCGTAGCGATCTGCGAAATGGGAGGTGTCTATCTACAGGCGCCGACCTTCAAGATCAGCGAGATCGACGGCGTGCAACATGCACGCGCCATCATGCAGTTCGGCAAGGACTACCCCAAAGGCAGCGACACCGCCGCATATTTCGACGGCAACATCACCGTCACTCCACTGCTGGTGAACCACACGGATAAGGCTAAGCTGTTGGAGTTGAAGGCATGGCAACTGACACCTCCGGTGCCGAAGAAATGAGACAGTCTGATGGATAGCACTTGGGACCGAATACTCCTCCACCCAACCAAGGCAAGCGTTCCGCGCCTGGCTGTCTCTTCATGCCTGCTCGGAAATCCTGTTCGTTACGACGGTACCGACAAGAAGGCGGAAACTGTCGCGACCGCGATGGCATATCACTGCGAGTTGTTACCGGTGTGCCCTGAAGTGGAGATGGAGATGGGTGTCCCACGTGAGACCATCCGTATCGAGGAGAACTCTGCCGGCGAGCGGCGTTTGATCGGCAATGATTCGGGGGAGGACTACACCTCACGTCTGCAGCCAGTGCTTGATCAACGCTTGCAGGAATTCCGCGAGCTCGGGATGTCAGGTTTCGTGTTCAAGGCTCGCTCCCCAAGTTGTGCCCCTGGTTCTTACCCGATGCATGATGAAGAAGGTGACGAGCCTTCACCGACCTACGGTTTGTTCGCTGCAGCCGTTCGCGACGCCTTCCCGTTGCTGCCGATGATCGACGAGGAAGCGCTGCACGACCACAAGAGAAGACGGCGCTTCAACCTGCGCATGTTCGCCCATTTCCGACTGCGACAGGTATTCGGCGATGGCCCTGATGCCGCCGCCCTGCGTGAGTTCCATTCAGTTGCAGCACCTGTGCTCGAAGCCATGCCGGACTGCTGCCGCGGCGACCTGGATTCCCTGCTCGACGACCCCAGGACCTATTGCCACCGACTACTCGGCTGCTTGCGCGAAGCAAACGACCAGCAGGCGATGGATGAAGCCATCCGGTTCTTGCGCAAGGCACCACCGAGCAGTTTGTCGGTTTGAGCTGTAGGCCTCGTCAGGCCAAGGCAGCTGGCTCAATATTGCGACCGACGGTATGTGACCCCGTCTGGTAGGTTGGCCGAAACGACTGGATCGCACTCGATGATCGAATCCCATTTCTGAGTGGCGGTATCGAAAGTCAGCGCCATGCCTTTCATGCAGATCTGATGTGCGTTCCGCATGGTCTTCACCACGGTGAAGCCTTCGATATCAGTCTGACCTGCGTACGCACTGCCGGCATAGCTGTAGAACAACTCACACTCGGGAGCGATCAGCCCGATGTTGCGGCTGGCGCCCTGATCTCCACCACCGATCTTGGTGCCCATCTTCAGGTAGACGTTGCATTGGCTATCTGGCGTTGGAACATCTGGTTTCCTGACAACCACGATGACTCCACCAGGGAAACTGCAGCCGGTCAAGGTGAGGCTGGACCCCGGCTTGACTATGAAGACTGCCGTCTCGCTGTGTGAAGCGTTCTTCAGCTGGACAGTATCCGTGTATATGAAGCGACCCGGGCCTGGCTGCATGTATTCATCCAATTTGAGCACCGGACGATCGAAGGCGTGGTCATCGGATGTCTCACCCACATCCGCACCACGACCCTGATCGCGCTCGGAATAAACGAAAACATCGCCGACGTCAGGGGCGTCAGCGACTTCCGAGTCACCACCTTCCATCACTAGGCCATCTGTTGTCAACAGCCCTATCTGGGCATTCGCGACATCAGTCCGCTGGTGCATCCGTACCTGACTCATGACGGCTGGTACTACAGAAAACCCACGGTCGAAAGGAATGGTGACCGTACTGGCCTTTACGATCGGCCAACCGAACTTGGCACGGAACCTCTCAAGCCCTGAGATGCGTTGTGGGGAAACCAGCATGTTGGCGACAGGTGGTTTACCGTTGTCGAATACGACTATGTCTGTATATACGAACTGATGATACTGATAGTAGGTCACCGCTGTCAGGCTCGCGATGGCAAGCAAGTAGGCGTTGACCGAACCGCGTCTACGTGTTCGGAAAGAAGGGGAGAGAAGCCTCATGGCCCCCCCATAGCGGAACCACCGCGCGCTGCCTTAGGCAAATGCGGGCGATAATTCCCAAGTGCGGCTCAGGGCGCAATCGTGATGGGTAGGGCAACGGAACTGTAGTGGGGAAGCTGCCCGGTGGGGTTGGCAATAGCCGCCAGCCAGAAGGTCCTGCCTATCATGGATGGAGGAAGTCCCGACGGAATGGTCATGCTGGCATTCGCGGTGCCACCAGCACTGAGGATCCCATGCAGGCCGCTCGATACAGAGATCGGGTAGACGCCGTTGAACGTCCCTATGACCATGCTGTCCAGTGATAGTGGGATGTCCACCCCATAGGTAGTGGGGCCGATTCCAGACGTGGAAATCAACACCTTGTATTCATACCCCGAAGCGAGGTCAGGGAAATCAAGCTCCAACGCGACAGTGCCGCCGCCGGCAGCGGAAACGATATATGAACCTGACTTGAGGAAAGCCTCGAACGCGTACAGTTTCAACTCACCGGAATCCGCGACTCCACCTGCGTCGAAGCCGCTTGAGCCGATGAAGAAATCGGCCGCGCCGTCCAGGTTCATGTCCCCAATGCTACCCAAGGAACTTCCTAGATGATCACTGCGGTTGTAGCCGCAGAAGGACGCCAGCAACATTCCAGTCCCTCCTGAATAGAGGTAGGCAGCACCAGCAGACCATGCGGCACATGGGTGAGCGGTAGTAGACCCCATCAAGAAGTCATCGAAGCCGTCATCATCGACGTCCCCAGCACTTGCCAACTTGTCATTCCACCAGCCGCTGGTGGTGCCGTCGTATCGGTAAAGGATCTCACCCGAGTGTCCGGAAAAGACGTAGACGATGCCTGCATCGGAAACTCCACCTGGATCAGCGAGAGGTGACGCGACCATCAGGTCCGAGTAACCATCGTTGTTGACGTCGCCGGCAGCGGCAACACTAGAGCCATGATGATCACCGAAGTTCTCCCCATCGAAACGATGCAACACACTGCCATCTGAGCCGGAGTAGACATAAGCCGAGCCAGCATCAACTATTCCTCCAGGAGTCTCCTCGGGCTTGCCGACGATGAAATCGGCATGACCATCATTGTTGACGTCGCCGGCATCAGCGATGCGGCGCCCCAAGAAGGCTTGACCGTAGGCGCCATCTATCTGATGGAGGATGGAGGCATTGCCTCCGGAATAAACCCGCGCATAACCTGCCTGACTGATGGAGCCGTTGTAGGCATATTCCGATCCGACCAGGATGTCGTCATAGGTGTCGCCATCGACATCACCAAGCCCGAAGACCTTCACCCCCAAATGGTCGTTGGCGGCACCGGTGAAGTAATGAAGGCGATTCCCGGTCGCTCCGGAAAAGACATATACCGCACCACAGTGATCGACTCCAGGTATCTCGGCGCTAGAGGCACCAACGACCAGGTCGGCTAGACCATCTCCATCCACATCGCCGGCGCCGTCGACCGTGTTGCCGAAACCGTCACCCGCTGCATCGCCCACGAAAGTGTGCAATGTCAATCCTGTCGCCCCGGAATACACGAACGCGGAGCCGTTCGGTCCGATGCCTGTAGCACCCACAATGAGGTCTGGAACGCCATCACCGTCGACATCTCCAGCGCCGGCGACGCTTCCGCCAACGCCTTCATATTGGGTGTGGCCGATGATCCTACCGAGAAGTTCAGATTCGCCACCTGCTTGGGCACGCAAAGGAAAACTCGATATGACAAGAGCGAAAATGGCTACCGTTAATCGCGGGATAGGCATCCCACTATTCTATGCGAGAATTCGAATTGCACCTTGAGGACAGGCAACCGGCCAGGAAGCCTGGCTCAGTAGACGGATATCTCGTCGAGCGGAGCGGTAGTCAAGGCCAGGAAAAAGCGGCCGATCTCTACCTTGAATCGCTCGCCATCCTCGCGCTCCCACATGTAATGCCCTTCCATGGTTCCCCAGTTGGTGGAGAACAGGCAGCCACTCGTATATTCGAATCGTTCGCCGGGATGGAGCAATGGGTGTTCCCCGACGACGCCAGGACCATCGACCTCGCGTACTTCGTGATCGGCATCAGTGATGACCCACTTGCGGCTCAGCAGGCGCGCGGACCTAGTGCCAGTGTTGGTGAGAACCACACGATAAGCGAAGTAATAGCGGCTCAGCTGGGGCGCAGACTGCCCTGGCAAGAACACAGCACCCACCTGCACACGAATTCCATCCGTGGTGCGATCGGAATGCCCCGTCTGACGCAATGATTCAGTCATCTGTATAGAATATACCAATGTCTCGGCTTCTCTTCAGCTTCCTACTCATCTTCTCCGGCGCTACTCCGGGCGACCACGCTGGCAATATTCCAGGAGACGATGCAGGTATAGAGTGGCAGACCGAATACGCTGCAGCCTTCGAGCTTGCCAATGAGCGGGACACGATCGTATTCCTGGCCGTCAACATGGATGGCGAGCGCGCCAATGACGCCGCCGCCAAGAAGCTCTACAAGAACAAGACAATCAGCGAACTGGCTGGCGGTACCGTCAGCATCATCGCCTCGAAGTACGTGCACACCAAGTCGGGAGCATGCTCGCGCTTCGGAGTTATCAGTTGTGCTGAACATCAGAAGATCGATATCAGGGCGCGAGGAGCTGTCTTCAATCCTGATGGCGATGCGGAAGTGATCGCCCCCCACCACGTGTTCCTCGATAAGGAAGGCAACATCCTCATGTCCGTGGCTTACGAAGTGCAGGATGTGGAATTAGCTTGGTGTTTCGTGGCTGCCCAGCGCTTGGCGTACCCGGATCGCGAGATCGAGTTCACCAAGGGCGCGCGCGCGCCAAAACGCTTGGTAATGGGTGGAGTGGTACAGGGTGCTGGCGGCACTGCCCGCCCGCTCACCGAAGAAGAGCTCGAGAAGACCATCAATGAACTCAACTCGGCTAAGCGTTTCGAGGACCGCGCGCGCTTGGTCTACATGCTGTTGGCGACCGACCACCCAGACGCCATCAAGGCTGTCGAGCGTGAGTTGATCAGCGCCTCAGTAGGCGGAGGCCGCGGTGGTGGCATGGGCGGCGCTGGAGGCGGCATGGAGCGATTGGCTCAAGCCAAACAGGATCTGATCCACCGGATCGGCATCTTCTCCCCCGCCAGCTATTGGTCTGCGATTGCACCTCAGCTCAGTGACCCGGTAGTAAAGACGCGCTTGGAGGCTGCGGTTGCACTTGAACAGCTGGCTGTCCCTGATTCCCTGAAGGAACTGCGCAAGGTCTACAAGAAGGAAGAAGATGCAGGTGTGCGCCGGGCGATGGTGCGCGCGATGGGTACAGCCGGCGCCAACGACTCCGGCACGCGCAAGACCCTCGCTTCAGCAGCGAAGTCCAACAAGGACCAGAGCCTGCAGCTCAACGCCATCTTCGCCATCGCCAATCAAGGTGATGACAAGAGCGTGCGTAAGATGTTCGAGGGAATGCTGAAAGACAACAAGGTCGGCCCACCCCAGGCATTGGTGTTAGGCATCGCATTCGCTCGTAATGAGTCCCTTCAGGCCCTCCTCGCCACCTTCCCTTTGGAGCAAGGTGATGTAGACAAGGACATCTGGGAGTGCGTTATAGCTGCACGAGAGGTTTTTGCCGGTGGCAACCTGTCGTTGCTGCAAGGGCATATCGAGCGCGTTTGTGGGGACACGGTCAAGCGTGAACGCTTCTTCGGCGGCGCTGAGGATTAATACAAGCTACTTTTAGCGGCTGTGTTAAGAAAATATTAACAACTAATTCGACATATTTAAGGTGCCTCTCGGCGAATGCCGATGAGTGGGGGCTGCCTGCACTTTGTGCACGGCCGATCTTCTCGTAACCCCCATGCTCACCCAAACCACTGTTAATCGATGAAGAAGTTCCATTATCTACCTTTGTTTTTAGGAGCAATACCCTTGACCGCTATCTCCTGTGGTGGCGGCGGATCCGATGGCGCTGTTGGCGCCGTAGAAGGGCTGACTATGCCTGAAAGCATGGACCTCGTCGAGATCGACGAAGGTACTGCTAATGGTTCTGTTACCGCAGGGGCTGGAGTTGCCGCTACTTCATTCGCCGCCGATTCGGATTACAACACCGATGAGGTTCACGCCCACATGTGGGATGAAGCGACTGAAAGCCTCGAGCTCATCAACGAGATCCTTACTGCGGTCTCACAAACCCGTGCGGATCACTTCGTCAACACCGGCCCATATCTCGCTCTCGTCGAGATGGTCGGAGATGATGGTGAACAGAGTCAATCGACTGGCCAGTCGACTGGTGGTAACGCTACCGAGTTGGAGCCTTGGGTCCTGAACAGCACTCGTGCTTCGGATACTGCAGCACAGATAGTGCGCTTCTGGATTTCAGCTGAAGAGGAGTTCGGCCCTGGCTCTGAAATCATGACCACCATCTACGGTAAGGCAACTGTTTCTGAGGAGCCTTCAGCAACTATGCCTTACGGTGATTTCGCGATGGACTTCGCGATGGTCAACGAAGACACCTCCGAGATGTTCCAACGTGGCCGCTTGGCGACTGTACCGGCGACTGGTGGCGAGCTCGGTTTCACCTTCATGATGGATGCCATCGGCGAGATGATGGGCGAAGACACTGCGGTTTCCGTGCGCACCAATGCCGCACAGACTTCAGGCCGTGCACACATGCTGGTCCCAGATTGGGAAGGCGGTGGAACCATGACCTTCACCATGGCCTACAACCAGGACTACTTCCTGCGTTCGGACGGCACTGATACGAAGCTCCTGGACCGCAATGCCCTCAAGCGCAACATTTGGGGTTACAACCTCTACCATGCCACTGATGGTGTCGGCCACAGCGCCGGCGATCGTCTCGACATGCAAGGCGGATTCCCGTTCACCTACACCGTAGATGGCGAGATGGAGTTCGGCTGGTGTGATTACTGGGGCATCTGGAGCTCCGACAACGAAGCACTCACCACTGGCTCCACCGTGACCAGCGATGATGGCGATACCCCTACCGATTACACCGTACTGAAGGCCCCAGGCAAGCTGATCAAGGTCACTAAGCAGACCATCCCACTTTCCGAACTGGATGGCGAAAGCTTCGAATACTGGGATTGGGAATCCGGTAATCAGTACCTGGTCACCTATACCCACGGCACCACCACCTGGACTAACGTCGCCCAACGTAACCAGGAGACCTGGGAATGGGTCGATCTTGAGACCCCAACCGTAATGACCATCAACAATGATTGGTGGTACGGATTCTGGTCGATGGCCTTCGGCGGCAATGTCGACTTCATCGGCGGTCAGACTTCCGTAATCGTACGCGAACAGCAGTTCGTGTCTGGTGATGACTCCATCTTCGATGGCGGCACCTCACTCACCCTCTACTCGATGAACGAGTCTCTGCGCCCTGGTATCACCCAGACTCAGATGACGTAGGGCAACATCTACATGGACAACATCACGGATCCAGCCAACGCTTACGAGTACACCTTCCTGAAGGATGGTCGCGTGCTTCAGTACAACGGCACCGACGTTGGCCTGGCTACTGGAGTAAACTCCAATGGCACCCCTAACGAATGGGGCATGCACAGTGGGCCGATGGTAGCGACTGATCCAGTGACCCTAGGCATCAGTGATCCTTGGGAAATGTGGAACCAGGACACCTACTACACCTACGAAACCGGTCAGAACGAATGGAACCAGTACGCCACCTTGATTACTGGTGAAGGCGTTCCAGTCGAGTTCGATGACCCGATCAACTTCTTCTACACCCACAGCACCGCCAATGATGCTGACGGCAACTCTACCTACGATGGCAAGAAAGTCTTCTTGACCTACGGTGGTGACCGCAACCTCTGGGGTATTCCGGGACACGAAGCTGATTTGGATGGAGACGGTAACGGCGACCGCTGGTACCCACTGTTCTCGATTGCCGATGGTGCCGTCATGGGACCAAACGGTGACGAGTACGTGATCAAGGCAGTTGACATGGAACTGTTCATGACCATCTCGAGCGATCCAGTACCAGCTGAGTTGACCACCGCTCTCGGTAACGCAGGCACTCTGACCCTGCCTACCATTGGCGCGTGGACCGACCCAACCGGCACCGCGATTCCAACCGTCACTGATGACCCGAAGGTTGTCGCTGGCGTAATCCAGTAACGACTGGAATCAATAGCGCCGTCGCGATTCTGTCGCGGCGGCGCTAACTCATTTATCGGGCAGATGTTACACCTATTAATAATAAACCTATGAGAACTCTTTTTTTTGTTGACAGTGCCGTCGACTGTGGCAGAATAAAGGACTGAAATGTATGGAAAGGCCACCGAAACCGCTATCGCGGCGCTGTCGCGTTTGGCGGAAGTCTACGACGGAGGGAAGTTACGTCTCTCCGCTCAGGAGATTGCGTTCGATCGGGATCTGCAAAAGCCCTTCGTGGGTAAGGTCCTGACCACGCTCTCCCAAGCTGGTCTGGTGTCCGGATCACGCGGCCCTGGCGGCGGTTTCAGCCTAGCTAAACCACCGTCGGAAATAATGGTCTACGACGTCTTCAAGCTCTTCGAGCGCGAAGAAGACGGAGACCTTTGCCCCTTCGGTGGCGGAGTTTGTGGGGTTGGCATCAACTGTGCGCTGCATGAGAAGCTCGCCCAGGTTCAAGATGCAGTCAACCACATCCTTCACGAGACCACCTTCGAGGTCTTCCGGCAAGCCTACCAGGATGATGGACTGCGCCCAACGCAGCCGCACGAGGTGCAAGAACACCACGAGCGCGAGACCTTCCGCGCCCCATACAAGCGCAAAGGCTTTCCATAAAGGCTACCGATCCTGTTCAGTCTACTGGCCTTATCGTCAGGCCGCCTGACGAGCGTAATTCCAACTCGAAACTACGGTTAGGTTCGAGCTTGATGAATGGCGCCTCGCCGTGCATCGCCCGCACCCCACTCTCGCGAACAACTCCTGGATCCAGCGCGTATTCCCAGAAACGAGCCCACAAGTCGCGATGAAAGTCGGCGTTCTTGTGTTCCGGAGAATACGAGGGTGGAAATTGACCTACGGTGTCGAGCGGGAATCCGTCGGATGGCGCCTGGTATTCCCCGAAGATGCGCCGGAAAAGGAGTAGGCTGCTGCCCTTAAGCAGGTCATTAGCAGCAACAAAATCATCGTCGAACTTGATGATTAGGGCTTCGAAATAGGCGATATCTCCGGCAATCTCGTATTCAACACCTGCGCCGAGCGCCAAGCCTTCCGGGTTGAGCTCGACGAATTTCAAGCGAGTGGTCTTGCCTCCAGGTGATTCTGGATCGATGGACTGGCCAAGGACATCAACTCGAGCTACACGATTACGCGCACGCAAAAAACCCAGTTGTAGGTCGCGGGTCTGCAACTCGCCCTCAAGCTCGGAAATGCGTGACTCCAAGATGGCAGTATCACCTGAAAACGCATCAGTCAGCGTGAAGAAAGTACCTGCACCGACGAGGATGCCGAAGCCGAGGACGGGGAAGATTTTTACCATCGCTATTTCAGCTACGCACCATATCCAATTGCGGGGCAAAAAAAAACCGGCCACCATCGAAATGGCAGCCGGGTGGGGGTTGGTAGAGATTTCCGAAGGACCCAGCTACCTCCTAACTGAACCCCTCGGTTATCTCATAAAGCAATATCCGCGGATACGAAGCCACGAGGACTCCATTTGCCTAGTAGTTGCCGCCAAGCACACTTTTCCCACGGAAATTTTCTAGTTTCCTGAAGTTGCTCTAATCGCTTTCAACAGAGGTGTTTAGCTCTGCCTGACCTGAGCTCTACTGTTTCACCAAGCGCAATGCGTCGGCGACTACTACCCAACCACTTGCGCCAGCGTTGCTGATTCCGAAGGTCGTGGCGCTTCCAGCAGGCAGAAAAACGTTGCCGAGGATATTCCATTGCCCGCCATTTGATTGCTGGTTGATGGTGCCGGTGTAAAGACCGCTGCTCAAGGAGGCGCCAATCGTCGTTGCGGGATTCCGATTACTCCCAGCCGGCCACCATAGTGATACTTGGTAGATACCTGGATCGGTGATCGTTGGTTTCCATAAGGCTCGGGCTGGAGCTGTGCCAGTACTTGCCCAGCGGTAGTCGGCGCCGAAATGGCCGGGTGCACTGGTGCCGGTATTCCAGCTGCCTGAAAAGGATGCGGCGCCGTTATCAAGGATGATCTCAGTACCACTGCTGTTGATTGCGGCATCGATACGAACTCGCAATAAAGGTAACTCAGCATAAGCCAGGTCGCCCGGACAAGCGGTGCTCGATACATCACGATGGCCGAAGATATTCTCTTCTACCGCGCCCAGCCCCATATACCAGGAGCTTGCCAGTGGATCGATGTTCTGCTGTTCGCACTTCCAAGCACTGAGGGCCACGAATGAATCCTTCATGGCAGTCGGAGGGGTTTGGGAATAGGGCGGGTGAAAGTAACCCATCATGGACACCCCCATCGAGCCACAGTTGTAGCCATCGTGAGCGCCGCGAACATTATCCCCACCGCCACGGCCTTCGAAGATGTCCCCATGGTGGCAGATCAAATAGTTGTAGCCGATGTCACACCACCCGCGAGTGACCATGTGATAGACCTGAATCGCCTTTACGTTGGCTGCACATTGTTGCCAACTTGTACTCGCATACTCTGATGCCGACGCGGTGTGGTGCATGGCGATATGAGTCGTGTTGCAGTAACTCGGCGTGCAGCTCGGAGGGTTCGCGCCCCAACTTCCACGATCGAAGACCGGCGGACGTGTGGCTGCACTCGGAACCGGCACTTCCGTGGGTGTGGCAGCGGAAATCCACAACACACTGAGCGCCACCGGCGAGCTGCCTAATTGGCGCAGGATTATTCCAGTTGAAGCCGAGGAGCTGCCGTGCACCAAGGCCGAATAATGCTTACCGCCAAGTTGGTGATTGCTGAGATCAGCGGATTCGATGACCGGCCACCATGGCCCAGGAGCACCCTCCGGCCCCAAAATCGCCACCTCAGCGCCCTGAAACCCTGCTGGCAACTCAAAACCAACCGAGTGGAAAGGGCTCGGACTAATTACGCTCATAACGCCCTGCCCAGTTTGAGGCAGCTCGGTAACCAGCTGGAGAGCGCAGAAAAGAAGCAGCATGCATCTAAAATAGGGTGTCCGCGATGTGGTTTCGGGTGAAAAATCCCCCATTTGACCTGCTTTTTCGCTTATCTTTGAGCTGCAGCTCGGCTCACCCGTGCTGTCACTAATCATGAAGTACCTACTTTCCACATGTTTGCCATTGGCTGTGGCGGCCTTGCTACCTATGCAGGCCCTGTCAGCCGCTGCGCCGCAAGAGCCGGAAACGATCAACCTGAACTTCAAACAGGTCAAGAAATGGGATATCCAACTCCCTAATGAATCGTGGACAACTATTCGCTCCGACGTGCAAATCCCGAACGGTGAAGCCGATGGTTTCGTCGTTGACAACGGGCCTTTCAAGCTTCAGATCGATACCGACGGCAACGGCCGTACCGATGAAGTCGTGAAGGGGATTTCTGGAGAAGCCTTGCTGAAGGGCAAGCACAGCGACGGCACCAAGTTCCAATACGCCTTGCGGATTCGCAAGAACCAGGACAACTGGCAGTTCGCATGTAGCGGCATGATGACCGCCAAGGTGAATGGCATTCAAGTCGCCATCATCGACCAGAACAACAACGGCATCTGGAATGAGATCGGCACCGACGCCATGATCGTCGGCAAGTCGTCCGCCGCCAGTTACCTTTCCAAGGTAATCAACGTGAAGGGTGAGCTGTTCACGTTGGCCGTGAACGCTCAAGGCGACTCCGCTACGTTGCAGCCCTACCAGGGCGAGAGCGGAACCATCAACGTCGTCGAGAAGTACAACTCGAAAGGCAAGCTTACCAGCGCGGTGTTCACCTCCGTCGACGGCGAGATGTCGTTCGACCTGGCGCAAGCCAAGAACGGACTGCGCGTGCCTATCAACG
>CAZJGH010000038.1:0-1418 GCA_964545405.1 uncultured Planctomycetales bacterium | reverse complement strand
AGTACGAGCTGTCCAGTGCGACTGCCCAGAAGAGTGTCGAGTCCGTGCGCATCCGCCGCGGTTCGATGCGCGGCATCACCGTCAAGAACGGTGACGAGCAAGTTGTCGCATGGGGTGGCCCACTGCGAATCGAGTTCACTCACCATCGCACCGACCCTGAGAACGTCACCGTTAACCTGCCTACCTTCTTCGGCGATGCCGAAGAGGAGTACTACGATTTCTTCCCTGGCGGCAAGTCGCCGAAGATTCTCGTCACCGACAAGAAGACCGGTAAGGAAGTCTGGTCTGGCAAGTTCTGCGAGTCATGAGGTGGCTCGCTAACCCCGACACCCGTGCCGGTGCCGGAAGGAGAAGATCTTGAGATCTCGATGGAAATGCAGCGCAAGCTGTTTGGCCCAATGAGCGGCTCGCCAAAGAAGGAACGGGTCCGTGGACCTGTCACCAGCTCTGGCGTCCAAGGCAAGTAGAACTTGCGTGACTGTTTCGACTTCTAGAGCACTCGGCTCTAGAAGCTGAATGTCACATCAAAGCGGATACGGTAGACCGTAGAATCCGCGTACCCTGCGAGCAGGTCGATAGGCTCGGAGATGTGGGTGGAAAACTGAACCACCATCCGTTCACTGAAAGGTTTGCTCCAACCGATGACATGCGTCTTGTGGTTGGTCGGCAACAGTGAATCATCCTGTGAGACCAATGTCATTACGGCATCTTGTTCCATCTGCGCGAACGAGTAATGGAACCTGCCCCAATCGGTACCGACAGCTGCACCGAGGGAATAGCCACTGTCGCCGATGCCCTCGGCTGCGCGCAGGTTGTTGACCATCTCACCACTGAAGGTGAGGTTGCCTGTATGCCACGCCACTATGGTGTCAAGGATTCCGAAGTCGGACGCTAGTTCACTGCCGACCATCGCGTTGCCGCGCAAGTCCGCTACCAAGACGCCACTGTCACCAGGAGTCATGTCGCCGAAGAAGGTGTAGTTGGTGCTGAAGACCAGCCGTTGATCATCGCCGGTTTCCTTGGTAAGCCGCAAGCCCAGAAGGGTGGACCAGGCTTCCTCAGAGGAGCTTTGCTCTAATACGGCGTACTCAGCGAACAGGAAATCGACACTATCCACTCCGCCGAGATCATCAGCGTGCCAGTTGAGGGCAAGGCCTTCGGGCTGTAGGTCGATATCCCAAACCGCGTCGGGCAAGATCGGATTGCGGAACACTGGGTTCTCGAACTTACCACCTGTAGCGGTGAAGCCGGGAACTGATGTCGGCGTGTAGCGGAAGAACAGGCGATCCAGCGACACTGAGAAGGAGTCGAAGCTGCGACCCAGGTCCTGGTTCGAACTGTTCGGATAATCAGGGTCGCCTGTGATCAAACGAACGCCAGTGGTCACCTCGTCGTTGAAGGTGTAGTTGGCTCCGACA
>CAZJGH010000037.1:6136-16906 GCA_964545405.1 uncultured Planctomycetales bacterium | reverse complement strand
CAAGGTTGCTACGAACTGCAAGAGCAACCATTTCAACATCTTCGGTTGTTGGTGATAGCCTTTGGATTTCCAGCCCCATAGCCAAATCATAGTCATCCATTGCGGCTAGCACTTCAGGCGAAAACTCTGAAATGTCTGCCTTAGTAGCTGAGGCGCAGCCTCCAACCAATAATAGGGTGATGACCGCAGTTATTTTCCATGAAAATCTATTCATTCTGTGCCCCATCAACGGGGATTGCCTTTCGGCAGCCGAGCCCCCGACGCGGGCGACAGTCTGCTGCAATGGCTGGTTATGCAGAGACATTACTGCATCATCCCTGAGTCAATTAGCTCGCCTGAGTCAAACAAAAGAATGTATCCGCTCACCACGAAACAACTCTGATATTCGGAAAAGCCACCGATATAGGTTGCAAAAGGCACTACATAGGACGTTCCATCATAGAAAACAAAGGCCGATCCATCATCTGCCGCCTTGGAAATTGTTTTTCTTTCAAATGTCTTCGCGGCACCGAACGAAGGGGCCTTTAACACCGATACAGCGAAATCCTTTTTACCTTCTATCCAGAGACGCGTTCCTGAAGAATGCAGGAACGCTTTCTTCCCGTAGCCAACGTAACCGACATATCCATACGAGATTTCAACTATTGCTCCGTTCGCCAACTTGACAATATCATTATCGATGCTTTCTACCTTGGTCCAGTACCCCTTGGATGTACTTTTCTGAGCTGTTGTTTCGCTAGTCTTCGGTGCAGTTTTTGAAAGTGTGAAATAGCCAATAGGAACTTCTTTCTGGATTAGAGAGGCGAATAAGCGAGCTTCCTCACCGCCACCTAACAAAGCGAACTGCAGGGATAGCTTGTCCTCAGTGTCAGGAATTTCAATTTCAAAATCCGCAACCGTGACAGCCTTCCTCGTCCAATAATCTAAAGCCATAATTGGATCATTCCCCTGGCCCAATATAGCCAGCTTCTCCTTTAACTGCCCAAATTCAATGGCGAAGTCATCCATTGTCTGCGCACTTGGCCAAAGAGCATTCGTTGCATTTGCGCTCAAGTACCACGTGCCAAGAAAATCGGCGTTAATACCGGGAGAGGAAACATGGCTTGAATTTGGCTCTTGCCCGCCGGAAAGCGAAAGAGCCACGAGAGCCAATACTGGAATGAGATTGCCCAATAGCTTCATAGGTAAAAGTGTAACACCCTCCGAAACAATTTTGGCCTGCCCATTACTCGAGAGGACTGAATACTCCTGCCTAACGGGAATTCGGCGGTCGGTGGGTTTGTGGAGAGGGGGTGATAGGCGGACCTGTGTGGGGAGAGTTGAGGGGGGGTAGGGTAGCACGAGGGTTAAGCAGGGTGGTTTTTGTATGGTGATCTGCGGACTGGGAATAAAGCGGGATTTGGATTTATAGTCGGTCGAAGGGGCTGATGGTGCCGAGGCCGCCGCGGTTTAATACATGTGTATAGATCATGGTCGTGCGGACATCAGCGTGGCCGAGTAGTTCTTGGATTGTGCGGATATCTGACCCGGCTTCGAGCAGGTGTGTGGCGAAGGAATGCCTGAAGGTATGGCAAGTTATTCGCTTCGCCATCTTCAACGCCCTGGCGGATCGGCGCACTTCCTTTTGGATGACGGTTTGATGAAGATGATGGCGGCGGCGGATTTTCAATTCTGGTTCGAAGTAGGCCGAAGTCGCCGGGAACACCCATTGCCACGCCCAGTCCGTGGCGGCTTGCGGGCTTTTATTTGCCATCGCCCCAGGCAACTCGACAGTCCCCCTTCCCATGGCAAGGTCATCATCATGCTGCTCCTTCACCCCTATCAGGTGGTGTTCCAGCTTGCCGGCTAGCCGTTGCGGCAACATGGTCTTGCGATCCTTGGCCCCCTTCCCTTGGCGCACATGGATCTCGAGCCGATCGAAATCGACATCCATCACCCGCAGGCGACAACCCTCCATCAGCCGTAGGCCCGATCCGTACAGCACTGAGGCCACCAGGCGCGCGGTTCCTTCCATCTCGGCAAGCACCAGCTGGACTTCCTTCTGGCTCATCACCACCGGCAGCTTCTTTGGCCGTTTCGCCCGGATTATGCCGTGAAGCCATGGTACATCCTTATCGAGCAACTCCTTATAGACGAACAGGATCGCAGCTAGGGCCTGATTCTGGGTGGAGGCACCTACTCCCCCATCCACTGCCAAGCTCGATAGGAATGCCTCGATTTCCTTCTTACCCAACTGACGCGGATCGCGACCGCCATGGAATTGCACGAAGCGCCGAATCCATTGGGCGTAGGTGCTGCCGGTGCGGGGGCTGAAATGACGCAACTTCACCCTGAGGTGCAACAACTCCAGCAGCTCATGCAGGTTCTTATAGCGCGCGCCTGGACCAGACCACTTCACATGTGGAAGACGATCTCGATCGGGGCAGGACACGGTGAATGTGTGGCAATGAGAGCGGTGACGTCGGCAGTTGGTTGGCAGGAGAGTGCCGTATGGGGGCACCCTCCTGAGCGTGAAGTGGCCTACTTCACTTTCACGTCGATGGCTTTCGACTTCTTGACGGTGACCTTCTCGATCCGAAGATTGAGTAGGCCATCATGGAAGTTAGCCTGGATATGTTTTTCATCCACGTATTCAGGCAAGGTGAAGCTGCGCGTGAAGCTGCCATAACTCCGCTCGATGCGGTGGAACTTCTTGCCTTCGTCCTCCTTCTCCTGCTCACGGGTTCCATTGATTGAAAGGATGTTGTTGTCGACCGTTACCTTCACATCCTCCTTGTTGATTCCGGGAATCTCAACGTTAATCACGAAGGCGGTTTCCGTCTCCGAGATATCGACCATGGGTGTCCAGTCGGCGGTCAGGTTTTCCCAACCGATCGGCTGAAACTTCTCCAAGGCATGCACATGTCGATCGAAGATATCTTCAATCTCGCGCCATGGATTGGCTCTTGTGAGAGTCTTCATGGACCTCCAATTCCTGCGGGAATTTGTTTTCCCCAATGGAGTGTCCCGCGTTCATACCATCAGGGCTTCAGCGGTTCCCTGAGTACATATTTTACTACAATTCGCCCATGCCGCAACGAATCCTGCTCGCCTCTGGCAATGCCAAGAAACTCGCCGAACTGCGTGCGTTGTGCGCCGAGCTGCCGGTAGAGATCCTGTCCCCCGCTGACTTACCGGAGGGCTTGCCTGAGGTGGTCGAGGATGGCGCTACCTTCGTGGCAAATGCCACCAAGAAGGCGTTGGCCGCCGCCGACGTCGCTGCGCGTCAACTTGGCGAGGATGTTTGGGCGTTGGCCGACGATTCAGGTTTGTGTGTCGATGCGCTGGACGGTGCACCGGGAGTGTTTTCGGCACGATACGCGGGGATGGCCGATACGCCAGGCGATGGTCCGGCGGTTGATGCGCCAGGTGATGGTGGCAACTGTGCCGACGGTGACAACAACGCACGCTTACTGCGTGAGCTCGATGGCGTGCCCACGGAACTGCGTGGTGCGGCGTTTTTCTGCGTGATCGTGGTCGCTCATGCTGGGCGAGTCTTGTTCAGCGTCGACGGCTCGGTGCGCGGGCGTATCTTGACCGCCGCTGATGGTGTCGATGGTTTCGGTTACGACCCGCTGTTTTGGCACCAAGAGTCGGGCACTACATTCGCACGCTTAAGTGGTGCCGAGAAGGCGTCGGTCAGCCATCGCGGTGCGGCGGTTGCCAAACTGCGCGCCGAGTTGGCTGCGGCTTTGGGTTAGTGGCAGGGCGGCGGGTGGCACCGCGGGAGTTACTCCGGCAACTGCAGCTTCACGCGGTAGAGATCGCCAAGGCTATTACCTGCTGCGCTCCAGGCTTCACGCAACTCGGACAGGTCTTGGGGCGCGGATGTCTCTTGCCACGCCAAGGACTCACGGTTGCTGCTGAAGAACAGGTCGCCGTCGGTGCCGAAGAAGAAGGGGCAGAAGTCCAACCTGGTGGAGTTGATCGACTCGCCCAGCAGCGCAGCACTCCCCCATTCGCCGGAGTCTTGGCGCTTGCTGATGTACATGTCGCCACCGCCTGGTCCGTCGGCGCGGGCCGAACCGAAGATCAAGTATCTACCGCTAGGGTCGATCGCAGCATTGAACTCGGGGCCGGTGGTATTCACTCCAGCACCCAGTGGCGACGGCGCCTGGAAGCCATTGCCATCACTGGTGGGCAACGCAAACCAGATATCTTCGCCACCTGCACCACCTTCTTGTTCACTGGTGTAGTACATGACACCTTCGGTAGTGAGCGATGGATAGAACTCGTTGCCGTCGGTGTTGAGGTCGTCGACCGGAACGGGAGTGTTCCAACCTTCGCCATTCCAGGCAGTCGACCAGATGTTGAAGTCGTCGGCGGTGCTTTCACCAGGCAGCGGCCGATTGGAGACGAAATACAGCTCCAAGTTATCCGGCCGGAATGTCGCTTCCAGATCACGCCATTTGCCACTGAAAGTCGCGGTCCGCGGGCTTTCCCAACCATCTGATGTCTTCATCACATGCATGATGCGCGCGTGCTGGCGACCGACCTGCAAGGTGTAGAGGAAATGCTGCTGGTCGAAGGACAAGGCGGTATCGCGTTGATCCATGCCGTCGGAGATCAGGTCGGCGGCGAACAGTGTGGCGCTGGTAGTCGTCGGGCCCTGCAGCGCAGTGGCGAATGCGCCGGAGCTCCAAGTCGGTGCCGCTGAACACGATACTGTTGTCAGCGCGAGCCACGAGATGACTGGAATAAAGAGAATGGTGCGAAAATTCTTGATAGGCCACTTTAACGTCGACGGCCCAACACCGCCGCACCACGTGGGTGTCGATGATGTTGGGCCGCGCAGGAAGTTGGCTTAGAGCAGCACCAAGGACAACGGTGCGGTCAAGCGGCACTCGTCGACGTCTTGCAGGTAGACCGTGCGACCGCTGAGGGTGGCGGGCACCTGGAAATCCAAGTTGGCGATGCCGCGGTTATCTGCAGTGGCGGCGCCGAGCAAGGTCGGGCTTGACATCGACAGGGCAGTCTGGAAACCGTTGCACTGGAAGCCCCATGAACCTGGAGTCACCGAACCGGCGAAGCGCACGTCGCTATATGGTGAGGCGTTGGTCATGGTGAGGGTGTTGAGGGTGCCGGCGGTGGCAGGCGCGATGCTCAGTTCGGCATGGCTGTCCCACTCGATGGACATATTGTCGACACCGACGTTCCAGGTCTGGAAGATCGCGAAGAAGGATGGATCCATCCACCAGATCTCGACTACATCGACATTGGTGATGACGTCGTTCCAGTCGACTCCGGGGCGGAAGGCGTTCAAGTTGCCGGCCCAACCGCCGCTCCAACCTGGAGGGACTGCCTCGGTGGACTGGCTTGGGATCTCGAAGTTGAAGTGTTTCCAACCCTGGCCGATCTGTGGAATCAATGAACCGACGGTGTAGGCGTAGTCATCATCGTTGGGGTCGGCTGGCGTGCCTTTGGTATCGCGCAGCAGCACGCTCATCTGGCGACCACCGGCGGTCATCGCGTTGATGGTTTGGGCATCGAAGTGGATACGCGACACGCCTTGAGCGCGATAGTCGCCGACCCATGGACCGGTCGTGGTTTGGGTGCGCAGGATCACCGCGAACATATCGATCTGGGTGTTGTGCAACCAACCGTTCGGATAGCCACCGGACGTTTCGATGATGTCAGGCACGGTTACGCCGAAATTCCAGCCGGCATTGTTGATGCCGTTTTCGAAATCATCGGTCTCAGCGCCCTGCGCAGATAGTGGAAGCGCCAGCAAGACGGCGCAGAAAGGAATGGAGATGAGTTTCATGAGAATGGGGTCCGGGACGTTGCCGGGGTGGATACTGTACGGCCAGAAAGTTTCCTGGAAACTTTTGCCTTATTGAAGGGTAGAGTTAAGCTACTCAGCGCATGGAACCGCTCAGCTCCACCTCAGAAGCAGCTCCGCTCCAAATCCGGCTCGCTGCCCTCGGCCGTGTCCTGCAAGAAAACCTGCAGGCGCTGGTGGCGGAACTGCCGGTCGAGGCCCAACGCACCAGCGGGTTGAGCGTCTATTGCGAGGTCAACAAGGTCTTCGCCTCGCGCCTGCTTACTGCCCTGCGCCAGGCCGACCCCATCGCAGTCCTCCATCGTCTGCCTGGACCTGAACCGCTGCGGCGCTTCCTGCTCAGCCCCAACATCGCCAAGCTCCCCCGCCACACGGTGCTCGCAGCAAGCACCGCGGTCGATCGTTTCCAGACCATGATCGAACAGGAGGCTGGCGATCGCGCTGCCTTGCAGACCATGATGTCATCGTGGCTTGGTGAAGCGCGTACCGAGTTCGATCAACGTCGTCGCCAGGCAGCCTTCAAGGCGGTGTCGGAACTCAAGGGCGCCTCGGTAGACCTCAACGCTTCTGCCGCGATCGTCGCACCTGCAGCAGAAGATGGACTGCTCGACTTGGTTTGGCTGATCGGCTTGATCGGATTACGTCGTCTGCGGCCCGACGCCCAAGTGAAGCTTGATACGCGGCGCCTCAGCAGCAACGACAGCGAACGCCACCCCACTACGTTGGATGGCGAACCGCTTGGTAGCGACAACCCAAGCGGCTTGGATGCCTTCTGCCCGAACGGCCCCGCCCCGCTCGAGGTCGTGCGCGCCGACGAGACCGTCAACTACCTACTCGCTGGGCAGTCCTTCGGCCCGCGCCACTGCAGCGACCTGCTGCTCGCGGAGGTCAACCGCGCCGAGATCAAGCGCCACAGCTCGGACGTATCGAACCGCCGCAACTATGTCTATTCGATGCCGGTGCCGCCGTCGCAGACCTTGGTCTTGGATCTGTGGCTACACCGCTCCTTGGTAGCCGAGGACGCGCCGGAGTTGCTTATCTACGACACCGCCGGCACCGGGCCGATCGACCCCAACGATGAACTCAGCTCCTACGACCTGCTCGAGCATGCTGAAGAACTCGACTACCACGACGGCCGAGATGGCGTGCCGGCCATCGCTGAGTACAAGCAATACGGGCGCCTGATGGAGACCGCCTTCGCCAAGCTGGATTGGGATCTAGCCGATTTCAGGGTCTGGCGCGTAAACCTCGCCTACCCCCTCCATTCCAGCCAAGTGACGGTGGCTTATAAACCGCGGAACTAGTCGCTGCATTATGATGTGCGGTCCTGCGCCCCGCCGCACCCGCCGGCCAGCGAGTGCCTCCAAGCAGTCCAGCACGTCAGAATGAGCAAATCCTTTCCTCCGGAACGTATCCGGAACTTCTCGATTATCGCCCACATCGATCATGGCAAGTCCACGCTTGCCGACCGCTTCCTGGAATTCACCGGTGCGGTAGACGATCGCGGGCGCAAGGATCAGCTGCTCGATTCCATGGACCTTGAGCGTGAGCGCGGCATCACCATCAAGGCCGCGGCGGTCTCATTGACCCACAAGGTCGATGGCGTCGAGTATCTGCTCAACCTGATCGATACGCCGGGGCACGTGGATTTCGCATATGAGGTCGAGAAGTCCTTGCAGGCATGTGAAGGTGCGCTGCTGTTGATCGATGCCGCACAAGGCATCCAAGCGCAGACCGTCGCCAACGCGATGCTGGCGATGGAGCAGGAAATGACCATCGTGCCGGTGTTCAACAAGGTCGACTTGCCGCACGCACGACCCGAGGAGATCGAGGAAGAACTCGAGAACACCTTGCTGCTCGAGCGCGACACCGCGTTTCGCTGTTCCGCCAAGACCGGTGAAGGTGTCGATGACATCATCAAGGCCGTAGTCGAGCAGATACCGGCCCCCGAAGGCGACCCCAACGCGCCACTTCAGGCGCTCGTCTTCGATGCCAAGTACGATGAATATCGCGGCATCGTGGTGTACTTGCGAATCATCAACGGCACCCTGCAGAAAGGTGACCTGACCCGCATGATCGGTGCAGAGGCCGATTACGAAGCGGTCGAGATCGGCAAGTTCATGCCGAAGCCGGTACCGCACAAGAGCCTTTCGGTCGGTGAGGTGGGCTATTTCATCTCCAACATCAAGAAGCTCGAGGACGTCAACGTCGGCGACACCATGACAGTCGCTAAAGGCGAAATGGCGCCAGCCCTGACCGGTTACCGCGAGCCGCAGCCGATGGTCTGGTGTGGTATCTACCCTGTAAGTTCGGGCGATTTCGAGAACCTGCGTTCGGCGTTGATCCAGCTTAAGCTCAATGACAGCGCGATCATCTTCGAGCCGGAAAGCTCGGACGCGCTCGGCTTCGGTTTCCGTTGTGGTTTCCTCGGATTGCTGCACATGGAGATCGTGCAGGAACGCCTGGAACGCGAGAGTGGCGTCGATGTGGTGCAGACCGCGCCGACGGTGCCTTACCGGATCAAGCTCAGCGACGGCACCTACCAAGACATCCATTCGCCTGGTAGCTTGCCCGACCCGACCCAGTTCACTGAGATTCAGGAACCAGTGGTCACTACCCACGTGATCATCCCGGCCGAGAACATCGGCGTGTTGATGGGCTTATGTGCCGATCGTCGCGGCAAGTTCCTGCGCCAGGAACACTTGTCGGCTAACCGCGTGATGATCACCTGGGATTTGCCGCTGGCCGAGATCATCTACGACTTCTACGACAAGCTGAAGTCGGGCACCAAGGGTTACGGCACCATGAACTTCGATGAGCCGCGCTTCGAAGCGGCGAAGTTGGTCAAGCTGCGCATCCTGGTCTCGGGTAACGAGGCTGATGCGCTATCGGTGATCTGTCACGCCGACGCCTGCCAACGTCGTGGGCGCGCGGTACTGAAGGTGTTGCGCAAGGAGATTCCTCGGCACCAGTTCGAGGTCGCGCTGCAGGCTGCCGTCGGTGGCAAGATCATGGCTCGCGAGAACATCCGCGCGTTGTCCAAGAACGTCACCGCCAAGTGTTACGGCGGCGACATCACCCGGAAACGCAAGCTTCTTGCCAAACAGAAGGAAGGCAAGAAGCGGATGAAGAGTATCGGCAACGTGGAAGTGCCACAAAAGGCCTTCCTTGCGGTGCTTTCGACCGAGGAGTAGCCCTACTGCACCGTCGGTGCGATGGAGTTGGTCAGCGTACCGAGGTTGACGACTGCGGCTTGGCTGTAGACCGTCACGCCAGCTGCATTGAGCGGAATCATCAGCGCGAAGCTGGCGACCCCGGATGCATCAGCGAAGATGGTCGGCAACTGCGCGATCGGCATGCTCATGTCGACGAGGCCGAACGGCGTGTTGGTCGGGCCGGCACCAGTCAGCGAGTAACCGATCAGGACGGTGTCGCCTTGGGTCAGGTTGTTGACCTCGAGGGTGGCCTGCTGACCAGCGATGAGGTTGTTGGCGCTGTAGGTCGGCACGATCGGGCCGATCTGGCACGACCAGTTATCGAAGTGACTGTCGCCCATGCCGCCGACACCGAAGTTGGAGCCTGACGGTGGATAGGTGAACGACAGGATACCGGAACCTTGGAAGTTCTCGGTACCGCCACCGGAGTTGGTGATCTCGACTAGGGCGATATCGCCGGCGTTGGTGAAGCCGAGGGTCATGGTGCCGGAAGCGGTCGGGGTAGCGAGGTCGTAGAACAGGGATGAACCATTCCAGTTACCGGCGTTGACTGCGGCGTTGAAGAACAGGCGATCGAACAGGCCGTCGCCGTTGTTGTCTTGCAGACGCACTTCAATCGCGGACCAGGTCGCTGGGTTGAGGCCAGCGATCAGCGAGATCGAATCGCCGCCGAAACCGGTGATGTCGAAATCGACACTCTGCCATGAATCAGCATATGGGCCGGTGAGTGTGGCGTGATGGACGAAGCCGAACGACCAAGGGTTGTTGCACATCGCGCGATTACTGTGAATCGAGAAGGAACCGTCATCAACTACCCAATCAGGACCGAGAGTCGGGCCATCAGCGCGGTTGAAATCGTCGGACGCGCTTTGGGCAAGAGCGGATGTGGCCAGAAGCGCCACACAAAGGGTTGAGAGGAGGGATGAGGGCATGGCGCCATCATACCTGGGTATTTCCCCGGGGAAGCCAAAACCTCCGATAACAGTTTGGGTTTCCGCCTCGCGAGTTGAGACTAAGTCAGATACTGAGCCGCGGTTTCCCCGGGTCCCAGCTGCCATTCAGGCCATATGCCCAAGCAGTCCACATCAGCGAAAACCCTAATCCTGCCCCTGTTGGTGGTGTTGGCGGCAATGATCTGGTGGGTAATGAGCCAGCCGCCAATCGAGCCATCGGTTGATGACGGGGTTGCCGCGAGCAACGCCGGCCTGGAATCAGCCGCTGAGCTCGATGCTGGTGAAGACTTGTCCACCATCGAACCGCTCGAGGATGTCCTGCAGCGCGACACTCTCGAGACCGCTGGCTCGGGTGGCGGTGCGGTGCATAATCCGCGTCAAGTCAAGGTGCGCGCTGAGTTGACCACCCTCGAAGACCAGCAAGGCTTCCCTCCCAAAGGCTGCACTGGCTGGACCGTCACCGCGCAAAGTTGGATCGAGGATACCGGCGAGACTGCGCGCTACACCGGCACCAGCAATCGGCTTGGTATAGCCGAGTTTCGCTTTCCTGATTTCGTGCACATCGATTGGGTGACGTGCTTGCCACCAGAAGACAGTGGTTATGGCATCGCGACTCTGGAAGACCACGAGGATGTCGAAGCCGGCGACAACTACTTGGCGCTGCTTCACCTCAAGCCAGCGCGAGGTGCCTACGGCCATGTCGTCGACTGGGACGGCCAGCCCTTAGCCGGCATCGAGGTCCATGCTTTCGACATGCAATGGAGTAACGATGTCGAGGATT
>CAZJGH010000037.1:0-6099 GCA_964545405.1 uncultured Planctomycetales bacterium | reverse complement strand
CGAGTTCACCCAGCTGGTCGAAGGCGAGTGGGTCTTCAGTGTCGTACCTACCCGGTGGTTGATGTTCGACCCGCTGCTGACCGACCAGGAGGAAGGAAAGGGTTACGCATGGCTAGATGAAGAAGGTCCGCAGGTCGTCGACGCCGGCACCTTGCGCGTGATGCCGATCACCACCGTCGAGCTCAGCATCGTCGACAACCGTGGCGTGCCCGCCGCCGGCGTAAGTGGATACGTGACCCCATTGATGTTCGATAACCCGCGCCTGCTGCCGCCGGTGTTGATCGAGGAATACGACTTCCTTATCGATGACATTCCGGTCGAAGGCGATGACCGCGGAACTCCGGGCGACTTCATCGAGTGGCCTTATGAAGGATTCTGGTTCACCACCTATTCTGAAGGCAAATCCACGCTTCGCCTGGCGCCAGGCCGTTGGGAGCTGGGTATCGACGGCATGGGATCCTACTACGAGGAGGATGCTGAACTGCCGATTCTGGAGTTCAATACCAACGTCGGCGAGCTGGTCTATCAACTGCCGTTCGCGCTGGGTCAAGCCGGCGGTCGCCTGGTGAATGACCAGGGTCAACCGGTTCCCTATGCGGATTTGGTGCTGATGCGTGAGAGCGATGGCGACATGGTCAACGACGCCTATAGCGACAGCGATGGCACCTTCGCATTCTCCAACCTCAAGCTGGATGAGAAGTACATCTTGCGTGCTACGCCAAGCCGCCAAGACGAGAAGACTTATTTCATCGCGCGTGACTGGGTATTCGATACCGAGTCCGGCTTCGACAAGGACTATGTCGTGGCGGCCGCCGCATCCGTGACCGTCACGGTTTCTCGCACTGGTGGCCCCCCGCTTGAGGAAGTCATGGGAATCCTGAAGGTCACCGATTGGCAAGGCACCAACGGCGCTGTGGTCGATGTCGATTCCGCCTGGTGGGCAGCGGCCCGGAAGTGGCAGGATCGTGCATTGTCGCGGCGCCCTGTTTATCTACCCTCTATGCCACCTGGCATCGCCACCTTGCAACTCATGGTTCCGACTGGAATCGGCGAATGGGACCTCCACGGCCAGCCTAAAGTCAAATTGATGCCGATCAAGTCTTGGCCAATCGAGATCAAGGAAGGACGCCTGAAACTGGATGTCGACCTCAGCAGCTACCTTGCTCCCGAGACCAACCAGACTCAACATCGCGGCAAGGTCGTGGATGCCGTCACCGGGGAACCGGTCGAAGGCGCGATCCTGGCATTCAACTTCGTCGGTGGTTCAGTCAACACCAACACCGACGACAACGGGCGGATCACTTTCCAGACCATCGCCCAACGTGGCGACCTGAATGTCTACTCATATGGCTATCTGCCCTACAAGAAGGAGCAGATTACTTTCCGCCCTGGGCCCCACGAGCATCACATCCAGTTGCAGCAAGCCAGCTCCTCCTTCGAGTTGCTGGTGCGCGATAGCGCCGGCGCTCAGGCACCTGTCTGCGAGATCGAACTCTTCGACACGGCCGGCAATCGAATCCCCGTCAACATGGTCGAAGCCTACAGCTATCGCAAGCTGACCGCTCCATTGTGGGCACACGATGGGCGCGTGACGGTTTCCGATATTCCAGCCGGCCGCGCCCGGGCACTGGTCACTTTCGAATTCGATGCTGTCGCTACTGGTTGGATCGATATTCCAACCAATCCTTCTGGCACCATCGAGATCGTCATCGATCGGGCCATGGCTGACATCATCGCCGAGCTTGATTCATGACCTTCCAGAAGCTCGGTAGGATCTGCATCGGTTGGCTGGTGGTTTTGGTTTTCGCCTTGATCGCTTGGCTGTTGAGTAATGATGCCACCAACGGCAGTGATGACCACAGCGAGGTGGTCGCAAGCAGTTCCAACGTCGAGGATGCGCAACTGCAACCCACTCCAGGACTGTCGCGGCGGGCCGCTTCAGACGGCTCATGGGAAACGACTACCATCCAGCGCCAAGCCGCCGAAGGCTCAAGCGGCTCGATTGTGGTCCGCGCTGAACTGACTACGGTCGAAAGTGAGAGCGGGCACCCACCACCAGGATGCGATGGTTGGGAAGTCATCGCCACCACGCTCAGGTATCGGACCAATGAATACAGCCATCATTCAGCCCGCAGCGATGCGAGTGGCGTAGCTGAGTTCCACTTCGATGAACAGGTGCACTTAATGCAGGTGAAATGCGTGCCGCCTGCCGACTCTGCGCTGGCCGCAGCCTGGAATGACGATCAGCTTATCCTTGAGGTCGGTGACGACCATGATCTACTCATCCATCTGAGTGACTGTTACGCCGCTGGTGGCAAGGTCATCGACCTCGATGGTGAACCCGTCGCCAACGCCATAGTCCATGCGACTCCATACGGCAATGGTTCAGGCTTGGTCGACTGGCGACCTGGCCTGCTCACCACCCTCACCGACAACGGCGGCGACTTCCATTTCGATCAGTTGCACAAGGGCGTGTGGGTGGCTTCGGTCGAGCCGAGCGCTTGGCTGATGATCAATCCTATCCTCGAGGAGCAGGATTACGTCAACGGCATCGTGTCGTTCTGGGATTCACCAGTCGGCGAGGGCAGCCGGCCGTGGGACTTCGGCACCTTGCAAGTGCTCGTCATCAATCCGACGACACTGACTGTGGTCGACAGCGATGACAGGCCGGCCGCCGGCCTCTACGGTTATGTCGAACCGCTGTTGTTCAACGATGCACGCTTGATCAAGACTCCATCGAGCGACAAGAACCGCACGGTCATCCCGATGGAAATGGCAGCCTTCATGGCCGACACCGATGGCCAAGGTGCGCCCGCTCCCGAGACATTGATGGCGGCTGACTTCGGTGTGGTGGATGGCTGGCCTTACGACGATGTCTGGTTCCTCACCGACAGTAAGGGGCAGGCGTCGTTACCGCTTCCAGAGGGCAAATGGCGCCTGCATGTCTTGCCACCGGATGGTTTCATCAACGCCGACGAGATGCCCGCGGTCGAGTTCAGCACCGGCAGCGGCAACTTGTTCTATCGACTGCCTGCGCGCGTCGGCAAGGTCTCCGGAAGACTCATCCTGCGGGATGGTCGCCCAGCCACCTATGCCGACCTTTACCTGGAGACTGAGGCGCTTGACGGCAGCAAGTTGGATTATGGTTCGATCTCGCGCAAGGATGGCTACTTCGAGTTTCCGGCTCTCGAGATCGGCAACAGCTTCACCCTCAACGCGGTTCCCGATGAGCGCTACTGCAACTTCATCGCTCGGGAGTGGCAGCTTGACGCCAGTGCTGATGATTCCGACCGGGTCTATGTGGTCGATGAAGGCCTGACGACTTCAGTGCGCTTCACTTCCGCCGCGCACGACCTCGAAGCAGGCAACTTCAGGTTGCAAGCTCGCTCGTGGACGGACGGTAACTCCGCGCTCACTGAGCACGGGCAACCTTGGTGGAACCAGTTGCAGCATCAACTGATCAACATCACCGACAAGCCGGTGGTGTTACCGATGCTGCCAGCTGGAACGGTCGAATTCGCGGTGTTGGCCGACGTCGGCACGGGTGCATACACCGATCGCGGCTTCCCTATTACCAAGCGGGTGGAATGGATGCGCATCGATATCGAGATCGGAGTCGCGGGCCAGAAGTTCGAGCTCGACCTGGATGGCTACCGACAACCCACGTCGTCGATAGCTCGGCATGGTGGCGTGGTGCTCGACCAGACCACCGGGCGCCCGATCGATGGAGCTGCAGTTCACCTTTGGCAGGAGGGACAAGGCTCCGGCATGGCCAGTACTACTACCGACGTCCTCGGTCGCTTCCACCTTGAGACCCGCAGCGGAGTATTCGTGCGTCGCGCTATCGCGGCTGGCTACTCACCGAGTTCGGTGAGCGGAGTGCATTACCAAGCCGGCGAACACCATCACGAGATCCTTCTCCAACCGCTGCGGAACAACTTCACCCTGCATGTCGTCGACCGCGACGGCGCCCAGCTTCCCGACTGCACCCTGACTTTTCCATCGCCAAGTGGCGACCGCGAGGCCGTGAACGTACAGGGCGTCATGTATCCGACCGACAACTTCAGTCTCTCGAGCAAGAATGACGGCCAGCTCGGACTGTGCGGGATGAAGCCTGGCTCGCACCGACTGAATGTCGATTTCTGGGGGGTTATCGACTACGACCTGAGCTTCACAGCGCCGAACATGGAGGGACAGACGGTGGTCGTGCATCTGCCCGTGACGCTCGAGGAGCTGCGTGAAGCCTTGCGGGCGGCCCGGTAGCACCTCACGACTTGATAGAATCTTGCCTCATGGCCAAGGAGAAAAAGGATAAATCGGCGCACCCATTCCGCGAGAATATCGAGGTAGTGGTGTTCGCCATCGTCATGGCCATGGGACTCAAGGTCTTCGCTGTCGAAGCCTATGAGATCCCGACCGGCTCGATGCAGCCGACCTTGATGGGCACCAACCTCATCGACCCGGCCACCAAGATGACCGACGGCGGCCTGCACGACCGGGTATTGGTCGACAAGATCAGTTACTGGTTCCGCGACCCCGAACGCTGGGAGGTCGTGGTGTTCCGCTACCCGTTACTCGCGCATAACAACTACGTGAAGCGACTGATCGGCATGCCTGGCGAACAGATGCAGATCGTCGCTGGTGACATCTACGTGCGTCCACTCGGTACCAATGGCGAGTTCGAGATCGCGCGTAAGCCTTGGAAGGTACAGGAGTACTTGTGGAAGAAGGTAGTGCCAGGAGTCGGCAACGACCCGACCAAGTGGGCCAACTGGAACCGCACTGGTGCCTTCGAGCATGAAAGTGACGGCACCATGGCCTTCAATGGCCAGGCCACTATCCAACATGCCGTCGCCATCCGCGACAACTACCTGCATGGCTATGCCGATGAGATCTTCTTCCGCATGCCGAATCCATCCAACCGCTCGTCGATCCGTGTCTCCGACTTGCGCATCGCCTTTGAGCTCGAAGCGCGAAATGTCACCGGCCCGCTGCGCGCGGAGTTCATGATGGGCCCATACCCGGTAAACGTCGAAGCCTTCGCCGACGGCAGCTACAAGCTCGAGATGCCTGATGGCGAGATGTTCGAGGGAGTCATCCCTAATCCGGGCAGCAAGACCGAATTCGATGTCTCCTTCTGGGATCACACAATCCGTTTGGCCGTCGATGGCAAGGACGTCGTCTATCGCGAGATGGAACTCGAATCGGGGCGCAACACCCGCAACAGCATCTCGTTCTTCTCGGGTGCTAAAGGCTGGCGCCTGAGCCCTGTACGTGTCTGGCGCGATGTGCATTACCTGCCACCACGCAACCACGGTACGCCGTTGTTCGACATCCCTGAAGGCAACTACTTCATGATGGGCGACAATACCCAGAACTCGCTCGACTCTCGTGACTGGAGTGCTGAGATCCTGACTTTCGATCCACCGCTCAAGGGCATCAGCACCTTACGCGGCGATCGCATGGAACATGGCGTCGACCCCAAGTTCGACAACCCGCGCCACAACTCCGGCAAGACCATCATGACTTTCCGCGATCAGTTCGGCGGACTGCACGCTTTCACTGATGAGGAGATGAAAGGCGCATCGCGGATCCTTCAACCCGCGCCCTTGGTACCGAGGGAATTTCTGCTCGGTCGCGCGCTCGCGGTCTTCCTGCCTATCCCCCCATTCTCGCCGGTCGCACGCGTCGGTTGGGTGCACTGATCTCGCACAGCACGATTACCAATGTCGGAACTGCTCACAACCAAGGGACTATGTAAGTCCTACAAGAACCGCAAGGTCGTCGACAACGTCGCCCTGCATGTCGGTGAGGGTGAGATCGTCGGCTTGCTTGGGCCTAACGGCGCCGGCAAGACCACCACGTTCCGCATGTGCATGGGCATGATCAAGCCCGATGAAGGCTCGATCTTCTTCAACGGCAACGAGGTAACGCGCTTACCTATCTATAAGCGCGCCCGGCTTGGCTTGGGCTACCTGGCCCAGGAGCCTTCGGTGTTCCGTAAACTCAGCGTCGAGGACAATCTGCTCGCCGTATTGGAGATCCTCGGCGGACCACCCGCCGAACGGCGTACTCGCTGTAACGAGCTGCTCGAGGAAT
>CAZJGH010000036.1:0-16989 GCA_964545405.1 uncultured Planctomycetales bacterium | reverse complement strand
GATTCGCCCTACGGCAAGAGCCCGCGACGTGACAGCAGTCACTCCCGTGATAGTGGCAATAGTCCATATCGTGGCCGCGACAATCGCGATGACGACAACCGCCAACGCGGCCATCGTGGCAGCGGTCACTACCGCAATCAGCCACGTGGAGGAGGCCACTATCGCCGCCAGCAGCGCGATGAGCGCGGTGAGCGAGTGGTACGAATGGAACCTTGGGTTGCCTTGCGTGGCCCTATGCGTGGGCCACGGGTGTGGAACGGCGACGTCGATGAGTGCTCGGGTCGCTTCCCGGCCGGCGAGATGGTCGCTGTATACGACCAATACGACGACTTCCGCGGCTGGGGCTTTTGGCATCCACGCTCACGGATTGCGGTGCGCATCGTTTCGCGTGAGACCGCCAAGCCCGATGAAGCCTGGTGGCACGATCGTGCCCGAGCAGCGGCAACGAAGCGCCTGCAGGATCCACTCATTCCGGATCACGTCTGCCGCATCCTACATGCAGAAGGCGATGACTTCCCCGCCCTCACCCTCGATCGCTACGATCAGGTCCTTAGTGGTGAGGTCTACAGCAAACCGATGGCCGACATCTTTCAGATGGTCATGCCGACCTTTCACGAGGTCTTGGGTACTAGTGAATACCGCTTGAGTTTCGACGAGGCCTCGGCACGTGCTGAAGGCGAAGACCCGTTCGAGAAGCGCTCAGCTGGCTGCCCACCGAGACTGCAGTTCGATGAAGGTGGAATCACCTTCGAGACATTCCTGTCCGAAGGACACAAGTCCGGCTTCTTCTGCGACCAACGCGAGAACCGGGCCAGACTTCGTGCGCTGGTCGAACGCCTGGTCGAGGAAGGACGCCCCCCCAGCGTGCTTGACGTTTGTTGCTACACCGGTGGCTTCGCCCTGAATGCGGCTGCCGCTGGCGCATCCGAGGTGCGCGGCATCGATCTCGACGAGAAGGCTATCGAGCAAGCGAAGCGCAACGCCAACCTGAACCAGTTGCGCAACGTCAAGTTCACCCACGCTGACGCCTTCAGTTACCTGCGAACCCTCGCGGGCAATGATCGTCAATACGACATCGTGGTGGTCGACCCGCCGAAGTTCATCCGCTCGCGACGCGATTTCGATGAGGGCCAAGCTCGCTACCACGACATCAACAAGTTGGCGATCCCGCTGGTCAAGCCTGGCGGTTTCATGGTCAGCTGTTCATGCAGCGGCTTGTTCGGTCCCCTTGAATTCCAAGAGACCATGCGCCGTGCTGCTCGCTTACGGACAGTCCGGATCCTGCGCGAGACCGGGGCCGGCCCAGATCACCCAGTGAGAATCGATTTCCCCGAAGGTCGTTACCTGAAGGCGTTGTGGATGCAGATGGATTGAGCGGTACGCGCTCCCAAGGGATCGCTGCCGCGAACTTGGTTGCCCTACAGGACTATCTTGAATCCCACTAACCGCTTCGCTCCTTCCTCAGGGGCGAAGAGGCGTAAGGCCAAGATCTCCTCACGACCATCGCCATCAAAATCCCTGATCGTCATGGCGTGAGGCTCGCTCCAATCGTCCAGCCTGATTCGGTAGTCAGGTTCGACGCCATCAGCCACAGAGGTCATGGCGGAAGTCCGACCCAGGGTCCATTGAGTGAGGGTGGAGATTTCGACGTCGAGCTCGCCGTCACCCGACAAGGTCTGCTGAAGGAACTTCTCGATGGCTCCGTGCAGCACCGATTCATCGGACACTAAATCCAACCAGACCAGCAAGGTGCCATCGGCATCTAGGGTGACCAGGTCAGTGCGACGGCCATCGCCGTCGCTATCGCACATCCGCACGATCTTGCGGCGCAGGTCTGAGAACTGCTCCTTCTCATCCTTGTATACCGACAGCAGGCTATCGCCCTGCAGGACGGCTTCTCGTTCGCGGAAAACCCGAGTCTCGAAGCGCCCGTCTCCGCGGCCTCGGAACACCAGGAAGTCGAACTTGATCTCCCAGGAGAACAAGGCGGCCTTAAGCAGGGTGCCGATGCCTAGATCCTCTACCCTGACCAACACCAGGTCAGGAATCTGGTCGTCGTCGATGCGGGCTGCATAGATGTAGAAGACATTGCCGCGCACCTTCAGCGGCGGCTTGCCGTTATCAAGGTTCACGCCACCTTCGTCGCCCATGAAGACTCGCACCACCCCATCCGCAAGGATGAGCACATCCAAGTCACCATCGTTATCGAGATCAGCCCACTTGTCTTGGACCAGATACTTGACCGAGCGGGTAAGGTTGCCCAAGTCGACCTTCAGGTCGCTCAGGTCAGCGCGGAAGCGAGACAAGTCGAGGACGCGAGTAGGCTCAGGAGGAAAGCCACCAGCTGAGAGCACGTACTGTTTCACGCTGGAGCCGTCACTGACCACCAGATCCGGGTGGCCATCGCCACTGACGTCCTCGGGATTCAAGCGCGGCACGACCACTCGCCTACTGACGCTGGACATCAGGCCATCGCCGGTATCCAACTCCAATCTCGACAAGGCACCAAGGTTAGGACCCTGACTGAAACCATCCGGACCACCCATCCACAGGCTAATCGAGTCGCCTACGGGAAGGCTCAGGTCAGGGAAGCGGTCACCATTCAGGTCATAGAGGAAGTCTGCTGGGTTGCATCCCCGTGGCGGCATGGCGGCCAAGCCGCTAGCGAGCGGTTCGGAAAACACCAACTCTCCGTCGAGCAGACGAAGTTGATGCAAGGTACGCCCATCGACCAGCACCACGAACTCATCGCCGCCATTGGCATCGAGGTCGGCCAAGGTCCAGAGGGTGGCTTCGCCAGTTATCTCGACACTGGCAGAATCGACACCTTGCATCAGGCTGACGGTCCTGTCCTCGATGGATATGAGATGACCAAGACCGCTGTCGTCAAGCTCAGCCACGGCCAGATGCTGCACCTGGACGCCGAGGTCGACAGCCACCGGTTCAGGTGCGCTCAACTGCAGGGCGACTACTAGGATGGAGGCAATCATCGACGATATGAGAGGTGGATTTCGAGTTTGCCGTCGCGGCTGATGACGAAGTCACCGATGCCGTCGGAGTTTAGGTTCACCACATCCACTGCCGCTTGCAGTGCGTTTATCGGTATCTCCGCAGCGACATCTTCCGCGATGCTGACGCCATTGGAGCTTGGAACGAAGCGCCTTATCTCGAGGCTGCCGGCGGTCGAACGTTCAAGCAAGTTGGGCTTGCCATCGCCGGTCAGGTCATCGACGAAGGTGTCCATGGAGACCAATGACTCGAACTCATCTGCCTTGAAGGAGCGGCTCCAAGAGAATGCTGCACGCGTTGCCCAAGAGCCATCTCCTGACAGGAATCCCGATACCTTGTGTTCGACTTGTGGTGCCCCCCTGCCAAGCAGGCCAAGGTCCAACGCCCAGCTTGAGAGACAGATATCCCGCGTTCCGTCGCCATTCAAATCGAAGAAGTAGACCCATAGGAAAGTCGCATCGACCTTCAGGAATACGTCTGAATCGGCCAAGGATTCACGCGTCGCGATATCCAGGTATACCCTGGTCTGCCATGGCCGCGTCTGCCGCAGGACATCAGCGCTGCTTCGGACCAGCAACAAGTCGGCTGCCGGGCCGCCGCCGAGATTCACCCATTCGACCTGCTCGAAGTCAGAGTCCTCAGAGTTCGGCAACTCGATGATCTGCGACGGGTCGCTGGGGAAGTTGCCGTCTGCTCCCTGCATGTGCAGGAATAGCTCGAAGCCGCGTAGGTAGGAAAGATCCAACCGGCCATCGCCGTTGGCATCGGACCAGAGCGGAGTAGGTAGAGATTCATCGGAGAACAGCGCCGGTGGGCGCGCGATCACGCCGAGATCCTCATTGGGCAGGAACAGGTCGCCCAACTCCTGGCTACTGATGGTGGTGCGAATCAAACCACCGAGATAGTTACCGGATGCGACCGGTGGACGATCGCTGCCTACGGTCAATTCCACGCTCCCCAACTCGGTGCCATCATGATTGATGATCTTGAAGCCACTGGCAGTGACCAGCGCGACTTCAGGGGCGCCATCGGCATCGATGTCGGCCATCCCCTTCCACAAAGGCAAGGCACTCGAAGAAGGCATATCCAGAAGCATCACAGCCTTGGCCAGTGGGCGCAGTCGGCCTTGTGCACTTCGAACGTATGCGCCGCGCGAAGCCAGGAGTAGAAGTTCGCAACCCTCCTCACCCTCGCCACTGAGGAAATCACCGACGTTCCACGACACCACACCTGGGGACATCTCGATATGTTCATCAGGAGTGGTCGAGAAGACGGTCTTCTGGTGCTGGTAATGAACGTCTATGAAACGCTTGCCGTCATCAGCCAAAGTCGCGATGTATAGGTCGACGTCGCCGTCACCATCGGCATCGGCGAAGGTGCGGGCACCAAGCTGGTCCCCGGATGGCTGCACGAATGATGCCAAGTGACTAGCCTGCTGAAGCAGGGCGAAAGCAGCAATCGCCAACACTACTGATTCAACTCCGCTGGCATCGGGGCTTCTTCGAGGATCAGCTCACCGGTTTCCCAAGTCAGCAATGACAGGATCGAGTAGTAACATTCGTGGCCATCACGCCGATAACGGAACAAGTCGGTGATGATGAAAGTGCCGATAGCGAACTCCCCGCGGTCGGCGCCTATCTCCCGTTCCCAACTGAACACTGGCCACAAGGCGAACTCGGTCACCACATCACCAGGACTCCAGGCGTTGATCTCGACGTCGTGTTCATAACCACCCTCATCGCGTATCACCAGCTGAAGTGTGTCACCTGGCTGGACACTCAAGCGGACGCGTCGCACGAACTCGGCAGAGGACCCTGGATCGTCGCCCTGGAACATGACTATCACGTCACCCGCAGCCAATCCTGCGTCAGCGAATGGACTGGCAGCATCGATACCGGCAATCTGGGGCAGTCCTTCGTTGTTATCACGGAAAGCAGCTCGCAATAGGCCGCGATCGACATGGTAGAGGTACCGCGCCGCACTGGTGCTGTGCATGGTGAGGTTGACGGGAACGGAAAGCACCTTACTGCCGCGCTGGAATTCCAATTCCACGGCACCAGCGGCAGTGATCGACTCCAGTAGCTTGGCCAGTCTCTGGGGGTCGTCGGTTGCTCGCCCATCGAAGGAAAGCAAGATGTCACCAGGAGTGAGCCCGGCCAAGGCGGCAGGACTATCGTCAGCCACCGCGACTATCCTTACACCTGGAGGAGCCTCCAAGGAGAACACGTCTTCAGGTTCGTTGAGTTCCACCTCTAGACCAAGGAATGCCTCTTGTCGTGCAGCGCTGTCGACAGCGGTCTCCATGGCATAAAAGGAAGCCGGCAGCGGAAGCGGTTCGCTGGTGAAAGCGCAGCCGCCAAGCGTAGACAGGGCTAGGACCAAGGCGATCGTGGGAGTAGAAGTCATACTTGCTTGCGACGGAACATTAACAAAGCGAAGACTAACGAGACCAGGAGTGCGGGCATCGGGCTTAGCCAGCCGATGTCGACGATCTCCTCGAAGGAATAGGGATATGCGTCGCTGAAGCCGGCAGCCCTATCGACTGCCTCCTTCAGGAATGAGTCAGGCCCCATCGCTGGGAGCACATCGGCGAACAGCCAAGGTGCGTTATCACCAAGGGTGTCGTGCAGGATCGCCGGGGCCAACATGACGGCCAAGCCCACTCCGACACCGGCCACTCCATGGCGGAAGGTCGTGGACATCCATACACAGAACAATGCCAAAGCCAGGAGCGGCAAGATCGCATGCGACATGGCCTTGTAGAGCAGAAGGTCTATGCCCTCCTCTTCGATCACGAAGATCACATCGCCGCCCACCATGATGTCGCCAGCGTCGAACAACACAGCGGCGCTGGCGGCGGCCCCACCGACCGCGCAGATGAACATGGTCAGCGGAAGGATCAGTGCGACGATACAGCGCGACAAGGTGAATGCACTGCGGGAAATGCCTCGTGCCAACGGATCTCGCACTGCGCCGGAGGCGATCTCGCGAGGCAGGCCACCTGCAAGGAAGATGATGGTGGCTATCTCGACCAGGAACAGTCCTGCCCTGGTGCCATCACCGAATTGAGGCCAGAAATTCCAGGCCCCGACTTCACCGAAGCCACCTCCACCGGCGGCCTTGACCAGCTCTAGTTTTATTCGCGAGCCAGCGACGTAAAGGGCGGCCAAGGCGAAAACGCCGATGTGCATCAACATCACCGAGCGGCGATGTCGGAGTAGATAAAGCTCACCACGCAGGCTTCGCCCTAGGCCCTTCATGCAGCCACCTCGCTGGTCGGCTTGCCTTCCTGCTGCTCGAGCACCTGATGGAACACGTCGACCAGACTCGCACCTTGTCGTGCGAACTCCTCGACCCCCAGCCCTGCTTCGACAAGTTGAGTAAGGGCACCGCTGGCGTCGAAGGTGGCATCGACCCTGACGCTCAACTCGCCTCCATCCATGGATATACCTGGCTGGACTCCAGGCAGTTCGGTCAGCAAGTCAGCGGCAGCCTGTAACTTCTCGGCCCGCACGCGTAACCCATCACCAGCTGCAGCCAACAAGTCAGGAACATCACCCTCAAGCAGGGTGATGCCATCCTCGATCATTCCGACACGATTGCAGACATGTTCGACCTCACGAAGGTGATGACTTGAAAGGACGATGGTCACCCCTGCGTCGGCGGTCAAGACGGCGAACAATGCCAGCATCCGTTCAACTCCTTCGGGGTCGAGGCCGGAAAGTGGTTCATCGAGGACCAGCAACTCAGGACTGCCCAACAGTGCCCGTGCGACAGCGGCGCGTCGACCTTGCCCGTGAGAAAGCCGATCACCGCGGTTGTGCTGACGATGAGTCAGGCCAACCAACTCGAGCGCTTCATCGACACTGCGCCCACCCTTAATTCCACCGCGAATAGCCGCTACCTCGAGGTTCTGACGCAGAGTCAGGGTGTCATCCATGCCGGGAGGATCCAGCGCGACTCCATATGGTTGGGTCACTTGATGGATATGTTGACTTTCAACCCCAAGTACATGTGAACTACCACCATGAAACGGCAAGTAGCCGAGAAGACACCGCATCGCCGTGGTCTTCCCAGCGCCATTACGCCCAAGAAGGCCGTAGAGGTCACCGCGACGGACCTCTAGATTCACGCCTTTCAGGATCGGTTTCCCACCAAGGCGGACTTGTAATCCACGAACTTCGATGGCGTGCTTAGCGGTCATTCATGTAATGTAGTCGGGAGACGCCGGCCAAGAGGCTGGCGCGGGTTCAATCTTCGCTTAGGGGAGGGCTAGAATCAACAACTCATGGCTTACTTCCCCTTCAAGGCCCTTACGTTCGATTGCTTCGGAACGTTGATAGATTGGCGCCAAGGTCAGCAAATTTCCTTATCCACCCTGCCTTCCCTCGCTGACATTGAGCTGGACATGGACGCAATTGACGCTGCGCGCATGGAAATTGAGGTGCGTATGCAGGCCAGCTCGTGGCGCTCCTACGCTGATATCCTCGCTGAGTCCATCCAGGAAGCTATCGACAAGGTACATGGAACCTTCGTCCCTAGAGCGGAATGCAAGGTGTTCGCCGCTTCACAAGCCACCTGGCCAGCGTTCCCAGACAGTGTCGACGCCCTCGGTGCACTATCAGCGCCATACCGCATCGGCCTGCTCAGCAACTGCGACACGTCGGTGCTCGAAACCGCCGCCAAGGACACCCTCCAGCTTCGCAACCCACTGCTGGTCTCATCGGAGCAGGTGCAGGGGTACAAGCCAGGTCGTCGCCACTGGGAGGCGGCGATCCACTCCGTCCACTGTCAGGCCGAGGAAGTCCTGCATGTCTCGGCCTATGAGTCATATGACCTCATCCCCGCCCATGAACTAGGTCTCAAGGTGGCGTGGGTACAACGCGACAACGAGCAGCAGCCCGAAGGACTGCCGCTCGCTTATGTGGCAACTGACATGATCGACTTGGCCAAGCAGCTGCTTGATCTTGATGGACGCTAGTTCGGCTGCCCATCAAGCCATTCATTAATCCCTAGGCAACGGCGGTGGACTGCCGCCTCCTGAGGTCTTCTCGGAGTCGCTAAGCAGCTCGCGCAATCCTCCGATTCCACCCAACAAGTCGGCAGACTCGAACGGCACGAACACCGTCTTGTCCCCATGACCACACTTACCGATATCGGCAAGGGTGTCGAGGTAAGTCAGGGCGACTTGGTATTGCGCCGCATTGGCATCGACGCCTTCAAGGGCCTTGCGTACCAGGTCGAGACCTTCAGCCTCACCTGAGGCTCTCAGGACACGGCTTTGACGATCGCCCTCAGCGACAGCGATCTGCGCATCACGTTCACCTTCGGCGCGAAGCACCTGAGACCTCTTGATGCCTTCAGATTCGAGGATGACTGCACGACGATCGCGTTCCGCTTTCATCTGCTTCTCCATCGCCTCTTGGACTGAATGTGGTGGGCTGATGTCCTGCAGCTCTACACGGTTAACCTTAACGCCCCACTTGTCGGTCGCTTCATCCAGCACGGTGCGCATCTTGGTGTTGATCTCATCGCGACTGGACAAGGTGGTGTCGAGCTCCATCTCGCCGATGATGTTACGCAAGGTAGTCTGCGCAAGCTTCTCGATCGCGATCGGCAGATTGGCAACCTCGTACACCGCACGGCGTGAATCCGTCACCTGGTAGTAGAGCAAGCCATTGACCTCGATGACGACGTTGTCACAAGTGATCACGCTCTGCTCAGGGAAGTCGAACACCTGCTCACGAAGGTCAATCGTGGCGGACTGGACAGTCTTTGTTATGGCACCACGTGGTCCCTGGAGCCGCATGCGCCAGGCGATCTGACGAGGCTTGTCGATGAACGGCCAGATGATGTTGATGCCAGGATTCAGCTGGCGATGGAACTTACCCAAGCGCTCGATGAGCATGACTTCGGCTTGACGGACGATCTTAAGGCCCTTAAGTGCAAGGAGCACTACAAGGACTACTAGAGCAAGAAGTACGGCGACAGTTGGACTCATGGGATTAAAAGCAAAGGATGAAAACTAGGCGACCGCGATGACGGTCAGGGTATTGCCCTCGATGGACTGGACACGAACTCTGGTGCCGACAGCGAATTCGCTGGCAGCTTCAGCGCGCCACTCCTCCGATTGCACTTTTACGCGCCCGACGGAATCCGCCGACACGCCTTCAGTGATGATGCCGACGCTGCCTACCAATGCTTCGACATTGGAAGGCACACCTTTGCTCATTACCTTGCGCAAGAAGATCGGCCGCAAGTAGATCAAGCCGACCAAAGTACCGACCACGAATGCCAGCACTTGGATCTTCAAGTCGAACCCGAAACCAGCGACGATTGCGGCCAGGGCCGTGCCTGGAGTGAGTGCTCCGAGAAGGAATCCTGCAGTAAGAATCTCTCCCGCGAGCAACACGATGGTCATCACGAGCCAGAACTCCCATGACACTAAGTCGACAATGCTGTCGGAGCTGAAGAACTCTGCGAGCTCTTCCCAGAATGTGGGTTCCGACTCCGATGTTTGTAGAAGAATTAAAGGAATCATTTGGGGGGCCTCCGCCCTCCTACTCTACGTAAGTAGGAAGGCGAATGCAGGGCCTTTTCGCCCTAAAGTTGCCCTAAACCGACTTCAATCGCCTTTTCAAGCTGGCGATCCAAACCCGTGACGAAATCGCCAGGCAGGTTATCAACCGGGTAGTCTGGTGGACACCCGTTGAGTTCCATGTTGGTTCCAGCGGCATCGTTGACGTACCAACCGCGGAACGGCATGCGTACGAACGAGCCATCCAGCAGACTCGCACCGCCAGTGGATATCACCGCGCCGTAGGTAGTCTTGCCGACGAGCTTGCCGCGACCTAGGGTCTTCACTGCCCACGAGAAGATCTCCGCGTTGGAGTAACTGTTCTCGTTACACAAGACCACGATGGGCTTCTCCCAAGCGGCGAATACTCGACGCCCTTGAGGATAACCCTTGCCTCCACCACGAGGAATCGTTGTCGCATGGTTACGGGTAGTGAGCATGGTCATGATCATGTCGGTTGTCCAACCACCGCCATTCTCACGCACGTCGATGAGCAGGCAATCCTTGCCGTTTCCGGCATCGAACAGCAGTCTTTCGAAGTCGATCAACGGCCCGGTGCTCATCGACTCGATATGGATGTAACCGAGACGACCACCGGATGCCTCCTCTACCCTTGCGCGAGCTTGGTCCTCGAAGCGTCGGTAAAGCGCACTGTTGATTGATGTCGTTGGACGAAGAATCACCTCGCGCTCTTCTCCAGTGGAGTTGACGACCGTCAACAAGGTCTCCTTGCCTGACTTGCCGGACATCAGACGAGCCCAGTTATCGCCTACTTCGTAGGTCTCGCCATCGACTGCCAAGACGACGTCGCCGGCTGCAAGTTGGCTGATGCTTCTTGAGGCTGGGGTACCGGCCAAAACCTCGGCGACCCTGCGTCCAGGGCCTGCGAAGCTCTCATCCCACAGGACACCCAGCATCCCCATGCTGACGGAGTCGGTTTCGCGGGCCGAAGATGACCCGAAGCTGTAGTAGCCCATGTGACTGGCGTTCATCTCACCCAGCATCCAGTTCATCATCTCACCGTAGTCTTCGTTACTAGAAGCGGCCATCGCCAATGGCAGCCACTTCTCGAGCGAGGCAGCCCAATCGTGACCATGGAAACCTGGGTCGTAGAACATGCGATCAAGTACACGCCATGTCTGCCTTGCTACAGCATTCCGTACCTGTGCACGGTCTTCGCGATAGTCGACCGAGAACGAGTAGCTCTTCTTGCCGCCGACGATCTTGCCGGACTTGACATAGAAGGGCGTCTTGTCGTGAAGGACATAGGACCTTGCCGGGGAGCTTTCGACCTTCTCGTCGTTGCGACTGAAGATGTCAACGCTGAAGAAGCCGGTTTCCGCCGTGGTTCCACTGGTCAGGCGGGTACCCGTGTTGGCGTTGAAGTACACCTTGTCGGAAGTGGCATTCCAGCCGACCATGGCTTCGTTGCCTTCACGACGAGTCACGCGGACGATGCGACGACCGATGTCATCCCAATCGATCACGACATCATCGACGTCGCTTTCCTTGTCGTCGTCATCCTCGTCACCATCATCCTGGAAGTGCGCGATGGCTGACTCCTCAAGTCCACTCATGCTGCTGGAGCGCATTGCCTCCAGCGGATATACCAACTGAGCTGGCTGCAACGGGTCGATCAAGACCACCGCGCCAGTCATCTTGTCTCCATCGATCACGACCTTGCCATCGAGAGGCGGCGTGTCAGGGACATTGAAGGTGAAGGTCAGGGTCTTGGTTTCGGCATTCCAGGAGGGATCGACCAGCGAATCGCTATGCATGATCGATTCCAGGTCACCGACGACCTTGTCGCCACGCATCAGGACGTGGATGACGAATGGCATGCCTTCTTCAGGAAGAGGCGCAGGTCCGGTCGCCAGACCTTCCCAGGTGCCTGAGAGGACCGCATCGGCCGCGGTTGCCTCTGGAAGCTTAGGAGCCTTCTTGGCCGCCTTCTTCTTGGCCGCTTCCGCCTTCTTCTTCGGCTTCTTCTCAGCCTCGATTGGTTCCAGGCGCTCACGCTTGTTGCGTTCGTTGTCTGCAGCACGCAGGAACACCACCCAAGTATCGGTCTCGTCAAGCATCATGCGCCGTGACGTGAAGCCGATCTTGCGCCCATCTGGAGACCACTTCGGAGAGGTGTCATCGTCAGGGTGGCGGGTGAGGTTGAACGGCTGAACTCCAGGTTCGTTCGGGTCGACGCCTTCGATATCGACTAGAGCCAAGAAGATGTCGTAGTTGAAATCGTTGTCGGACTGCGAGTAGGCCAACCACGCGCTGTCTGGTGACCAATCGTAATCAGGTGCTTCGAAGCCACTGGTGATGGTTCGTGTCACCTTGCAGGTCGCAGGCTCACCGACGACCAATGATGGGCCGACGAACCAAGCCAGCGTCTCGCCATCAGGTGAGAAGCCGAGGCCATCCTCGTCTGCCTCGGTGTTGGTCAGGCGCTCCAGGTCGAATTCGCGAGCCATCCAGAACGGAGTGACTTCGACATCTTCCTCGTCGCCCTCGGTCGATTCTGAATCGTCCTTGGACTTCTCGCCTTCAGCCTTCTCATCGGAATCCGCCTTGGGGGCCGGGGTGCCGGCAGTCCGCACGCGGTAGATCTCACCATTGCCATCGCGCTCAGAGACGAACATGAGTGCGTTGCCATCTTCCGCCCAAACAGGCGAATAGTCAGGTGCCGGATCGGTAGTGACACGCACGCATCTCTGGATGTCGTCGTGCTTGCGCAGGACATAGATATCGCCAGCGGCTACGAAAGCGATTGACTCGCCGTCCGGAGAGATTGCAAGCTGGCTGGCACCAGTATTGACGGTCCTGGTATGGACCGGCGGAGTCGAGGTGTCGATGCTGCCGTAGACCGGGAGGGCAGTTGAACCGCCACCAGCCAAGTCGATGGACACGAAGCCGGCACCGAGTTCCGCGACCACAGTCCGACCATTGCCGCCGATCGCGGCGTTGCGCAGACTGGAGTCACCCGCGTGGAAAACAAGGCGCGGTTTGCCACCGGTACGCTTGACCTTCCAGAGGCCTAACTCGCGTCCATCCTCGTTGCCGTCACATGCACGATCAGACAGGAAATAGACCCACTCGCCGTTGGCATCCAGCATCGGCCCAAGGTCGTTGCCGTCGAAAGCAGTAAGTTCAGAATGCTGGCCAGCACCCAAGTCGAATGTCCAAAGAGCACTGCTTGCGGCGCCGCGGTAGGCGCGTCGTGACGGATCACCATGACCGCGCTCGTAGACGATGTGCTGTCCGTCCGACGACAGGTCAGCAGTGTTCATGGCCCAATCGCCAAGGATGGTCGGGGTGCGACCGTCACGATATGCGACCCAAATACCCTTGTCTCGACGCGAATAGCGACGATCACGCTGAGCGCCGATCAGGAGGCGATCCTGGTCGATCCAACCGAGCAGTCGTTCACTTTCAGAATGCCAGGTGATGCGCTTGGGAGTTCCCCCGGCAGCAGCGACGATGAACACGTCATAGTTGCCATGGCGGTTACTCGAGAACGCCAACCACTTGCCATCTGGAGACCATTTCGGGCGAGCATCGAAGGCATCGTGAGCAGTGATCCTTTGAGCTGCACCGGATGCTACATCTGCCACCCAGACATCACCCTGGTGAGCGAATGCCAAGCGTGTGCCATCCGGCGACAAGGCTGGATGACGCGGCAACATGAGCTGCGGTGGGTCAGTGGCCTCTTGTTGGCTGGCGGCCACGATCCCGGGATCGGAAGTGACCGGCTGCAGTTCGGCGGATGACTTAGAGGCGTTCGGCGCGGCACACGCACCAAGCACCATGAGGATGGCGGGGAATGCTGAGAACGGCATGACGGGCAGGATAGCCCCTCCTGACCAGGCCAACCTCAGGCACCAATGGGTTTATTAAGACATTTCCGGCACTATTCCCCTAACGCACCTGAAGGACCACGCGCAGTCTGGTTGCCTCACCGAGCAGGGAGCGTGCGCTGCGCACCAGCATGATTCGCCCCTCGTCGTCGGCGACATAAGTTCCTTGGAAGCGAAGCTCGCCTACCTCAGGAGTTTCGATAGACAAGTCTTGTGCTGGACTTGCTGGAACCTTGCCATCGTAACCGGTTTCCCCTCCGGTCGCAGCAGCCAATCTCACTCGCCTGCCCTCGCCGAGCTCGACGACCCTGAAGCTAAGGTCGAGATCCACCTCGAGCTTGCCGTCGGCGCGCCGGCGGCCGACGAAATCTCCAGTTGCACCTGAGAAGATGTTCTCGAAGAACGGATCGGCGACACGTGAGACTTGCGCGACCTCGACATCCCAATCGGTAAGTGCATCCCGCACGGTTCCTTGGGCGAAGACAATCGGAGAATTAGTAAGGCCAATCAAGCTCATGGTGGCTGGAGCCTCTTCAACGCCGTCGCGAATGGTCTGGACCGACACGTCGATGGCGATCGGTTGTGACTGGACTGCAGCCAATGCCGCCGCACTCGCCGCCAATAGTTGAGCGTCCTCGCCTTCGAAGACCAGATACCCCTGAGAGTTTGACCAGACTATCCCTTCCTCCTCGATGCTGGCCAACTGCTTGGACCAATTCGCGCTGCGAGCAAGGGTAGGCACTGCGACCAGGAACAACTCCTCATCAAGCTTGATGCCCTGGGAAGGCGTTGGGCCTTCGATGCTGAACTCAAGTGCGACATTGCCTGGCCCAAGGTCAGCCAAATTGATGTTAGTCGCCTGTCCAGCAAGGGAAGTCGTGAGGAAGCCACACTCGGCGACGTGTTCGATGAGTCGCATCTTCCCGTCCATCTGAGCGTAGCCATCTTCGATGACGCCACCGAGCTCGGATGTCGAATGGACCAAGGCAACTTCTACCTGCCAGCCCACGCCAGGTAGAGGCAGGACTTCCAGTGCAAGCGAAGTTCCGCTGTACTGCTGTCCGACCACGGGATCCAGGATTCCTGAACCTGAGGCTATCTCCACGTCGAAGTCGAGGATTTCAGATAAACGGCGACTATCGGTCAAGGCAGTCGCACGCCCCAAGGGCACCGATTCGCGCCCAGCAAGCACTTCGACACCCTCGGCGACGATGCGGTAGCTGACTACGACAGGTTCCGAACTAGTGGCAGAAACCCAGTCGGAGGCTTGTGCATCACTCAGGCCACGAGCAGCAGCCACCCTGTTCAACAGAGAGGCCCGGCTATCACCGTCGAGATCGGTTCCGTGGGCCAACCATCCAGGTTCAAGTGCCACCCAACGCCCATATCCGGGCATTTCATCGTTCATGTAGGCCTCTCCACGCTGGTCCTTGACCGGCAGAGAAGGGTGGGGCATGGCGGGCATTTGAGCGGCGCCAAGCGGGAAAGCGGCACAAAACGGCAGTAAAGCAGAAAACATGTGGGACTCCAGTGGGTTGATTACATCTTAGGAGAGCCGGATGCCCGAGTTACCCAACTTGGATTCAGGGGATTGTGGGAAAGCGCCGATATAAGCCTAAGAGTTCCTCCCGCGAGTGACTCTGCGTGAAATCCCATAGTTACCAAATGGCTAAACAACGCCTAATCGACCGCTTCCCCCAATACCGTGACAAGTATCACGCGGACTTGGTGGCCGATTTGCATATCAACGAGAAGAGTGCACTGATTGGCCATGCACTTGTGATCTGGATCGTCGTTGCGGTCAAGTGGACCGTGCTGCCGCACTTGTCCTTGCTGCTATGGGGTGCTGCAGTGAACTTCTCAGTAGGCTGCCGTTTCTTGATCTATCGCAAGTACCAGAAGCGCACCAAGACTAATGAGAGCGATGTCAGGTGGCACACCATCGGTATTGCCGGATGTGCATTGGCCTGGAGCATGGGTTTCCTTGCGGTCCTTCCCTATTGTGGCCCTAGCGACATTCCGTTCTTGATGATGGTAATCGCGGTCATCTCTGCCTCTGCAGTAGTGTCCTTGTCCGCGAGGCTGAAAAGCTATGCGGTGTTCTCCACCTTGCTGGTGGTGCCGTGCGTGTTCGGTTTGTTCTTGAGCGACAACCCAGACTACGCCACTGGCGTGTTGGCGATAATATTCCTCGTCTTCTGTGGTTCAGGCATCAAGCGTGCCAACAATATCTCGCAGAGTGCGATGATCCGGCGCTATCAGAACGGCGAGATCATGCGTGACCTTGGACAGGCCAAGCGCCAACTTCAGGATGCGGTGCGATCCGCGGAAGCAGCCAGTAACGCCAAACAAGAATTCTTGGCCAACGTCAGCCACGAGATAAGGACCCCGATGAACGGTGTCCTGGGCATGACCGACCTTGTCCTCGAGAGCGAACTCACCGTCGACCAGCGTAAGTGTCTGGATACCGCACGTCGCAGCGGAAGCAGCCTACTGAGCCTGATCGACGACTTGCTTGACTTCTCGAAGATCGAAGCAGGCAAGATGGACGTCGAGAAGGTAGCGTTTGAACTAAGGCCGTTGATCACCGAGCTGGTGGATGTACATCGCCTGAGTGGCAAGGCTCGAGTCGAGATCGTCCTCAACATCGCTGATGACTTGCCCAGCCAGATCGTTGGTGACCCCCACCGCATCAGGCAGGTACTCAACAACCTGCTCAGTAACGCGGTCAAGTTCACTTCCAAGGGAGCCATCAGGGTTCGTCTTGCAAGCGTGCTGAGCGACGGAACCAAACACCTTGAGATGTCGGTAGATGATGATGGTATTGGTATCCAGCCGGACCGTCTGACCAGCATCTTCGAGTCGTTCACTCAGGCAGATGGCTCGACCACCAGGGATTACGGCGGTACTGGTTTAGGATTGACCATATCCAGGAAGCTAATCGAACTTATGGACGGCACGCTTACTGCCCAGAGTGGTGTCGACCAGGGCAGTACTTTCGTCGCTTCGATTCCGCTGTTGACCAAGCAGGACCTGGTCTCCTCCAGACAAGTGTCAGTGCTTACCGTCGGCAACGACAACATCGAGAACGCGAAAGCCCTTCGTTCAGCAGGCGCCCAAGCCGAACCGGGACAACTTGACGGTGAGCTTTGGAATATCGCCCGTGGCCTGTTCAGTGAGAGCTCTGATCGACGATTCCTTCTCATGGCTCTTGCCGATTACAACGAGCACACCAAGTTGGTCGCCGCATTCCTGCGTCACTTCAATTGTTCAGCTATCTTCATCGACGCCAGCAGCGACGAGTTGCCGATCGAGGGCGCTATCAGCCATGAAGGTGAAATAGATGCACAGCTCGTATCCACGCTTGAACATCAAACGCGCACCTCGAAGACCAAGCGCGCACCTGAAAGGTCGTGCGAAGACGGCACCCTCAGGATCCTGGTCGCTGAAGACCACCCCACCAACGCCACTATCGTGCGACGAATGCTTGAGAGCATGGGCCATGAAGTGGAAGTTGCCAGTGATGGACAAGCAGCGGTCGATGCGTTC
>CAZJGH010000035.1:1949-16990 GCA_964545405.1 uncultured Planctomycetales bacterium | reverse complement strand
TGATCCAGCAGACCTCAGAGCTTGGGCTGGCCAAGCTCCAAGCCAGGCTGGTAGCCGATGAGCTGTCACGTGAATCCAAGGTCGGGGGGCCAGTTGGTATCCGTACTTTCGGCGAGCTTCTGCCGATTTCGTTCCAGGTCCGCAACCCTTTCGGTGATCCGGTCGAGTTGATACCACCGACGACCGGCCTGCTGTTGGAGCTTGATTGGACAGTGACCAGATGGCTGCCGATCGGGGCTAGCGATAGCGTCAAGCGACACCGCTATTTCCGTCTCGATAAGTGGTTCATGCTCGAGTCCGATCAGACTTTCCGCGAATTCACCGACCTACCCCTAAGGCTTGACGGCGAGGCTGGAGCCGTGTGGGTGGTCGAGGTCGACGCCAGGATCAGGTGTGCCGGTGCAGTCTTCGGCGAGAAGCAGCTGCCGGTCCACAGCATCGAGTTCCAGGCCGCCAGATTCCTGGTCCTGCCGCCAGGGTGGGAGAACTTCGAGGAGGATCCGATCGCATCCTTGCAAAAGGTGTTGACGGTGCCCAGCGGCGAAGTCGACCGCCATGTCCTCGTATGCGTAGCACTCTTGCGCGGCGATGATCGCTACCTCGGCGTGGAGCTGTTGCTTGATGGTTTGCGAGACGCGCCAAACGACCGCCGTCGCCTTACTATCACCCAAGCTTTGCAATGGTTGACCGGCGTACAGCTAGGTAGTTTGCCTGAGGACTGGCTTAAGTGGGCAGAACTTCGCAAAATGTCGGACCCCGCAAACGGGACCGACCATGAGCCTACTCCAGGAAATCCAACGCCTAAGTAGCGAGATCATCTCGGCTGACCAGCTAGAGAAGATGCTCGCCAAGTCTGCAGCCAGTGGTGAGCCGCTACGCGTCAAGTTCGGAATCGATCCGACCTTCACTGACGTCCACTTGGGCCATGCGGTGCCGATCAGGCTCTTGCGCATGTTCCAGAAGCACGGACACATGCCGGTACTGATCATTGGCGATGGCACGGCACGCCTCGGCGACCCTACTGGGCGCAATGATCAACGACCACCATTGACGGTCGAGGATGTCGAGCACAACTCCGCCACCTACTTGGAGCAGATAGGCTGCATCGTCGACCTGACCGACGACAAGTGCGAGGTGCGCAGGAACAGCGAGTGGTTCGGTGACATGGATTTCTTCGATTGCCTGAAGTTGGCATCCGCCTCGACCGCGGCCCGCCTGCTGGAGCGCGACGATTTCAAGAAGCGCATGAAGGAGAACTTGCCGGTGTTCCTGCACGAGATGATGTATCCGTTGATGCAGGGATACGATTCAGTCCAAGTAAGATCGGATGTCGAGCTGGGCGGTAACGATCAGCTGTTCAACCTTCACATGGGACGTCAGATGCAGGAGCGCGACGGCCAACGGCCACAGGTCTGCATAACGACTCCGCTCCTGATGGGTACCGATGGCCGCAAGATGTCAAAGAGTTACGGAAACCATGTCGGGTTGAATGTCGACTCCGCGGACATGTACGGTAAGGTCATGAGCCTTTCCGATGAAGGCATGGCCGAGTGGTACCGACTTGCTACCGATTTTTCCGACACGGAAATAGCCGCTATGTTGGCAGGACACCCTCGCCAGGCCAAGGATAAGTTGGCGCGACAGATCGTCAGTGATATCCATGGCGAAGCTGCCTCAGATGAAGCGGCTGAAGCGTTCGTCAAGCAGTTCCGCAAGAAGGAGACGCCCGATGACATTCCAGCCAAGACCATGCCGGTCGGAAGCTACCAACTACCTGCCTTGATGAAGGATGTCGGTCTTGGCCAATCGACTTCTGAGGCAAGACGCCTTATCAAGGGAGGTGGCGTCCGCATCAATGGCGACGTGGTCGCGGACGTCAACCATAAGGTCGAGGTCGTGGTAGGTGCCGAGCCGCTGTTGTTGCAGGCCGGCAAGCGTCGGTTCGTCAATGTCAGTGCCGAGTAGCGAGTGACGTCGATTTCGCTGATCGAACTAGTTGGCGCAAGGCTCAGGAAGCGGGGCGAGAATCATCTCCATGATGTCGACGCCTCCACCTGGGCCATCCAGTTCGGTGTAGCCGAGGGCATCCAAGGCGGCTTGCTCGTCCGCCGACACCTCCACTCCAGTCAGGATCGCATGCGAGGATTTCTGCAGGCGACTATTCGCCTCCTCGGCAGCACGGAAGTCGGCGCAAAAGGCATCGATAGCCTTCTTGAAGCGTGGATCCTGGGGCGACAGTGGCTGTTTCTCGAGCGGATCCTGCTTGCGGTCGAACACCAGATAGGCGCTATTGATCGAGCGCACCATCATCGGCAAGGTCTCTAGGACCAGCGGGTCGGTTCCATTGGGGTCGTTGCGAAACTGGCGCAGGATGGAATAGTCAGAGCTGCGCCAACCATCGCGAATATTCAGGCCACGAGCCTTGCGATGGCCGCCGCTGAAGATCCTTTGGAATGCGCTGCGTGGTGCGGCCGTGCCATCGACGACCTCGCGCAGGCTGGCACCTTCGGCCTCGGCCAATCCGGCTGCACCGGAGTAATCAAGGAGGGTCGGTGCCGCGTCGTAGATGCGGGTAAGGGCAGGGATCCTGCGACCTTCAGGGGTAACGCCAGGAACCCGCAGCACCATAGGAATGCGGCACTGCTCCTGAAGGAGGGTCGAACGGTGGCCGATGCTGCCATGATCGAAGAATTCGTCACCGTGGTCGGACACCACCATGATGATGGTGTTCTCATACATTCCCGCTGCCTTCAGCTTGGCGACTATCGCACCGATGTGGCGGTCAACCCAATGGATCTCGGCATCATAGAGAGCCTTGACGTGCTCAAGGTCCCGCGCACCGATCAAGCGCTTGTAGGGTTTGTCGAACTCCATGACCCTTTCGTCGAAATACCAGTTGGCACCGTCGAACTGACCTTGATAACCGGGGTCGAAGAGTACGTCCAATCCTTCTTCAGCTTCGTCAGGGATGTGATCGTAGTGAGCGTCGAAATAGTGCAGGAACAGGAAGAAAGGATCCTCGCTGTCCTGTTGGCGAGTTATGAAGTCGAGTCCCAGCTGATTGATGCGGGGAGAAGTGATGTCCCAGTGCGAGATGCGATCACGTAGTTGCTTGATCAAGCGAGCGTCCATCGGAGGCATGCCCGCGGCCGCACGTTTTTCATTCTCGTTGGCGATCCGAGCCATGAAGTCTTCAGGGCTCAGCATGCCGGAAGCGTATTCATCGAAGCCACGGTCGAAGCCATAGCGGGGGTCAAGGAACGGCCCGGAGTAGAAGCCGGCGGTACTCCAACCTGATTCCTGAAAGCGTTGTGCCAACGTCGAACGCAAGGGGTCAAGCTGGAATTTGTCAGTCTCGACGCCATGCTGCCGATCTGAAAGTCCGGTCATCAACGCCATGTGGCTCGGTAAGGTCCAGGACGAGGTCGTCCAAGCATCCTCGAACACCACACCGGTGGCTCCAAGCTCATCAATATTCGGGCTGACCGGTACATCCTGCGCATAGCGAGGTTTGTGACCATAGGTGCCAAGCCGATCTCGTCGTAATGAATCGATGCTGATCAGGACTACGTTGCGTTGCTGTCCATCCCAGTCGGAACTGGGCTTCGCGGCACTATCGCCACTGCCACTGCAACTAACCAGGAGGCCGGAGAGGAGGGCAACAGCTGCGCAGCTGATTGGGCGTGCAATCGGCCCGACGTTGAACTTCGTTGGCATCATCGACTATGAATCGGCACGTTGGGGCAGGATGGTGTAGGGAATCTCAAGTACAGGCGTCATCTCGTCTCCGGTGGGAATCTTGACGGTGCCATTGAGTGGACTCGTCGGCGCCTCACCGGTGAATTCGACCTCGAGGACCTGGCTGATGCCAGTCTTACCTTCCAGTGGGGCGGCCTTGCCTGCAGTCAAGCTAAGGCCATGCTCTGCGAAGTCACTCAGCACCAAGCCTGACAAGTCGTGCCCGGCAGCGCGTTGCACGATAGCGAACTGCACCTTGGTCCGGCCTCGTTCAGGGTCGAACATCAGCCGAGTTGGGGAAAAGGACAGGTCGGGTTGCGCGATACCTTGGACAGCAACCTTGATGGGAGGGCCACCTTGAAGATCGGTGAACATCCTGAACTCCTCATGGAAAGCGCCTTCAGGCAGATATTCGGGAGCCGTGAAGGTCAGCTGATAGGTAAGCTTGGCGGTCTCGGCAACGGTGATCTGTTGGCTCTTGACGTGCCATCCGTTCTGCTCGAAATCCACATCCAGGCCAAAATACTGGTTGTCATGGGCGACAACCAATGCGGTTCCGACTGGTCTTGAACGGACGCCGACTTGACCGAACTCGACAGCCCACGGCGACACTGCGAATGGGGTCCAGATATCAGCTCCCCATTGACGCACGATGCCGGGGTGATCACGGAAGACTACTGGCATAGAGCCCACCTTGCGCGAGGCCGGCTTGCGGTACCTCGATGTGTCGAGGGTGAAGTGCAACTCGGCTGATTCACCGGGCGCCAATTCGAGATTCAGGCGTTTGCCATCCAGGCGCCGCTGGTTGGCGTCCCCTGAGCGTGATGGAAGAACGAGGTCGGCATCAACGCATTGGGATGAAAAAGGCCCAATCCTGGTGATAATGAGTGGTTTTGCCGAGGTGTTCTCGAGCGTATAGATGGTGCTGGTGCGCTCGCCGAAAGTGACGCTACCAAGATCAGCGAATTCAGGAGAATACTTAAGGGGCGCGGCAGGAGGCCGCTCGGGGCGATCCGTGGATTCGCTGCAGGAGCCGCTCAGCAGGGCCAAATACACAAAGGCCGCAGCAGGAGATAGGAGAAAGCGCATGGTCGCTTTATCCTACAGGAACGGTCGCGTCACCGACCGCCCATGTCATGTCTGCATCCTCGAACACCCAAACCACCCCATATCCCTTGTCTGCCAGCGCCGATCCAGAGGTGCACTCCTGCTTGATGGCCGAGTGGCGCCGCCAGGAGGAAGGCATTGAACTGATCGCCAGCGAGAACCAAACTTCCATGGCAGTGATGGAGTCGGTCGGTTCGACCTTAACCAATAAGTACGCGGAGGGATATCCGGGTCGGCGTTACTACGGCGGCTGCGAACATGTAGACGTGGTCGAGAACCTTGCCAAGGATCGCTTGAAGGAGTTGTTCCAGGCTTACGGAGCCAACGTGCAGTGTTCGAGCGGCTCCCAAGCCAACCAAGCGGCGATGCTCGCCTTGATTAATCCTGGCGATACGGTCTTGGCCATGGACTTGAACCATGGTGGCCACCTGACTCACGGTCACCCCAAGAACGCTTCAGGTGCGTACTACAACTTCGTTCATTACGGAGTAAGCAAGGAGCACGAACGTATCGATTACGACGTCCTTCGTGACATGGCATTGGAGTGTCGTCCGCAACTTCTCCTCGCCGGAGCAAGTGCGTATCCACGCGTCATCGATTTCGAGAGGCTCGCCGCGATCGCCAAGGAAGTGGGTGCCAAGTTCATGGTCGATATGGCCCATATCGCTGGCCTCGTCGCGGCCGGGCTGCATCCTTCGCCCGTGCCTCATGCTGATGTCTGCACCATGACCACGCACAAGACCTTGCGTGGACCTCGTGGTGGCGCGATTGTCGCTACCAAGGAGTGGATCAAACAGATCAACTCGGCAGTCTTCCCTGGGATTCAGGGCGGACCTTTGATGCACGTCGTCGCTGGCAAGGCGGTGGCGTTCCATGAGGCCCTGCAACCTGAGTTCCGCGCATATCAGCAGGAGGTTGTCGATAACGCACAAGTCCTGGCTAAGGCACTCATTGCCAAGGGCTACAGACTCGTTTCTGGCGGCACCGACAACCATCTGATGTTGGTCGACCTCCGTGGTCCTGAAGGTCCTGGGATTACCGGGCGGGTCGCGGAAAATGCTCTGCATGCAGCAGGCATCACCGTGAACATGAACCTGATCCCATTCGATCCAGAGAAACCGATGCATACCTCCGGCATCAGGATCGGCACTCCGGCAGTGACCTCACGTGGCTTCGGATCTGCCGAGATGGAGAGCATCGCCACTTGGATGGACCAGGTCCTGCGCACTCCAGAGGACGAAGCGATTCAAGCGCGCGTGCGTGAAGAGGTCCGCAGCTTGTGTGCGAATTTCCCGATCTACCCGAGCTTGGCCTCTAAATAGTCAAGCTCGCGACGTAGCTGTCCCAGAATCTACTCTCGCCGCCACAAGGTTGGTACACGCCATGATCGGTGACGATCCTTGTTACCAGCTCAGCTGGAGTTATGTCGAAGGCGGGGTTGAAGACGTCGACGCCATCACGAGCGCCATCTGAGCCATAGATCTCTTCACCACTGCGTTGCTCGATGGGGATATCGGCGCCACTATGGCAGTGGGTGTCGATCGTGGTAGCTGGTGCCAACACATAGAAGGGCACGCTGAAGCGTGATGCCAAAACCGCCAGCGAGAAGGTGCCGACCTTGTTGGCGACATCGCCGTTGATGGCAATGCGGTCGGAGCCGACGAGGATCAAATCGACCTTGCCGGAGGCCAACAAGGAGGCCGCAGCTGAATCAGGCAAGACGGCCACATCTAATCCATTTCTGGCCAACTCCCACGCGGTGAGGCGGGCGCCTTGACGTAGTGGGCGTGTCTCATCGGCAAAGACCTGGTACTTCATTCCTCGTGAATGACCAAGGTGAAGCGGGCTGAGGGCGGTGCCTAAGCCACCGGTTGCTAGTGCTCCGGCGTTGCAATGGGTGAGGACCGTGCTGCCATCTGGAACCAAAGGCAAGGCGTTCTCGGCGATGGCAAGGCAAGAGTCAGCGTCAGCGTCGTGGAATGCGAAAGCTGCGTCCAAAAGCTTGGCTGTCCAGCTGTCGACATCAACCCCATCCATGTCGCCGTCAGTAGCAAGCTGTTCGCCGACAGCCAGCATTTGCGCGACGCCAACCCCAAGATTCACCGCAGTAGGGCGGGCTGCAGCGATAGTCTCACCCGTGACCCTTAATCGATGTTGCCAGTCCTTGCTGTCTTCAGCATCCAACACTCCCAGGACCATGCCGTAAGCAGCCGCACATCCCAGGGCCGGTGCTCCTCGAACACATAAACGCTGAATCGCATCGACCAGCTGTGGAATGCTGGTGATGTGCATCTCGATCTGGACTCGCGGCAACTTTGTCTGGTCGAGCAGCAGCAAGGTGCCATCCGACCAGCGCAACGTCGAGAATCCAAGTTCCAGAGACTTGCTCATAGGAGCTAGTCCTAAGACTTAAGGCGCTCTTGCAAGGAGCTATCCTTGACCAACACCTTGTCGTGCTGGGCGGTGCGGAAGTCATCCATCTTCTTGGCGATGTCAGCGTCAGCTACACCCAAGATTCGCAGGGCGGTCAAGGCGGCGTTGACTGGGCCGCCACCACCGACACCGACCGTAGCCACCGGCACGCCACCAGGCATCTGTACGGTCGCCAATAATGCATCCAGCCCACCGAGTGGAGGGTTGTCCATTGGGATGCCGATTACCGGCAGGCTGGTATGAGCTGCGATTACACCGGCAAGGTGTGCAGCGCCACCAGCGGCACACATGATTACCTCAAGCCCACGCTCGCGGGCGCTGCTGGCGAAGGCACATGCTTCTTCTGGTGTACGGTGGGCGCTCAAGACGCGCACTTCAGGCTCGAGGCCGAAGTCGCGAATGGTCTTGACGGTTGATTCGAGGCGTGGGTAATCGGAATCCGATCCCATCAGCAAAGCAATGCGGGTTGTCATTTTGATGAACCTAAAGCGAAACGTAGGAGTTCCTGGAAATCAGCATCGGCACCTAGCTCTTCGCATGCGGCGCGGGCACTGGATTCGGCCACGCTGGGCGTAGCACCGAGTTCGACCAGGACACGTTCCAGGTCGGATGTGGAGGCAGCTTCCTCCTTGGGCGGAATGAACAGGGAGCCACTGCCGCCGGGCTGGCAAAGATCCTCGAGGTGATCACGTAACTCGACGATCAGTCGCTCAGCAGTCTTCTTGCCGACACCTTTCATGGCCGTCAGGCGTTTGGTGTCCTCATCGAGGATGGCGCGCACCATCTCATCGGGAGGCAGTGAACTGAGTAGGCCGATCGCAGAGGCGGGGCCGATGCCGTTGACTTGCAGGAGGCGCCGGAACAATGCACGTTCAGTGCCGTTCTCGAAGCCATACATGACTTGATTGGTCTCGCTGACCGCTAGGTGAACAAGCAGCCGATGTTCGCTGTCGACATCAAGTCCTGCTGCACACCTGCCACTCACGGACAGATGCCAGCCGACTCCGTTGACGTCGACAATCACCCAAGTCGCTCCGACTTCGTCGATGCGACCTTGCAGGTATTCGTACACAGTGCCGCGTGGTTAGTCCTGGCCGCCGTACTCTTCGCCCCGGCCGCTACGCAAGCGTAGGCCGTATTCCTCGAGCTTCTTCTGCAGCTCGTTGAGCGAAGTGATGCCGAAGTTAGGCATGCCAAGCAAGTCTTCTTCGGAGTACAGGAGGATGTCGCTGACACGTTGCAGGTTGAGGCGTTCAACCAATGCGCGGTGACAACGGACAGACAAGTTCAAGGTGCTGATCTGCAGATCAAGAGCCTCACGCTGTTCGTCGCTGAGCTTGCCAAGCCAGGCCAACTCGGTCTCGATGTCGATCGAGCGTGATGCATCGAACTCATCAGGAATGACGAAGGTGCCGTCATCGCGACGGATACCCAAGCGCAAGCCTTTCTGATGGAGAACGCGCTTGATCTCGTTGAGCGAGGTCTCGCCGAAGTTCTTGAACTCGAGGAGGTCCTGTTCGGTGTGGGAAACCAGGTCGCTGAGGGTCTTGATGTCCATGTTGGACAGGCAGTTGCGAGCGCGTACCGAAAGCTCGAAATCGGAGATCGGAGTACGCAGGACCTTCATCAGCTGATCTTCCTTGAGCTCGCGGTTCTCGTCGTAGAACATGTCGAGAGAATCATGCGAGTCGTGAAAGTACAACCGTGCGATCGGGTTGTTCGGGTCGCGACGCAGGACAGCGCCGAAGCAGCCGCAAGCGCGCTCGAAGTCATTGCGATCCTCGTAAAGCACGCCAAGGTTCAACAACACTGAGGTCGGAATCGGCAGTTGCTCGAGGAAGGACTCGTACATCGTGATGGCCGCATCTTCGTCGCCATGCAGGTCGGCGCGGAAGGCCAAGCGGAAGCGCGCTCCGAAGTGGTTCGGGTCGAGTTCAAGGGCTTGGTTGTAGTTGACCGCAGCGGCTTCATAATCGCCGTCGAGCTCAAGGCCACGGCCGTCGAAGTAGAGCTGCTCCAGGTCGGACAACTTGGCTGCCTTCAGGGCACTGCTGAAATCCTTGCTGCGGTTGTCAGCCAGGAGCGAGTGCAAGGTGCAAGAGACGACAGCTTCATCGCTTGACTTATGCATGCCCTTGAGAGTGTCACAAGCAGCGGCAAAGTTGCCGAGTTCGAACTCGGAGTTGCCCTTGATGAATGCATCAAGCTCGCCTTCACTGCCGACGAACTCGAGAGCCTTGTGATACTCACCGGTCACCCAAGAGCCCATTGCGGCGAGCGCTTGGTTGCTGCCGTTACGCGCTTCACGTACGGCTGACTCAAATTTCTCGGCACAGGTCAGAGCGGTCATGAAGCGATTACGCGCTTCCACCAGTTCTGACGGGCTGCTAGGAGGTGCTGCAAAAAATGCAGCGGGATCGACGACAGGGGCCTCAGTAGCTTCCACTTGGCTTTTTAATGAATTTTGGTTCCTTGGTCGAGGCGACAAAGGGCCGCACATTCTAGAGTCGCGGGCCATCTAGCGCCAATCGGGAATGGAGGCTGGAAACAGTGGGTCCCAGGCGTCAAACTGCGCCGGATGGATTGCTTCAAGGTTGTCGGCGGCAACCCCTTGATGGGGGAGGTCTCAGCGTCGGGGTCAAAGAACGCGACTTTGCCCCTTTTGGCCGCTGGGTTGCTGCTGGAGGGGTCTGCCGAGCTCGGCCCCGTGCCTGAACTCAGGGACATCGACACCATCATCGAGTTGCTCAGCGAGCTCGGCATGCAGTTCGATCGTGATGGCGAGGTCATTCGTCATCAGGTCGTCGACAGCACAGTGACTGCCGCTCCCTACGACATCGTACGCAGAATGCGCGCATCCATCTGTGTGCTGGGCCCGCTGCTGGCTCGACGGGGTGCTGCTGAAGTACCTCTTCCTGGCGGCTGCGTCTTCGGTCTGCGCCCGGTTGACCTTCATGTTCGAGGACTGCAAGCCCTTGGAGCCGAGATTGAGCAAGAACATGGATGCCTCATCGGACGCGCTCCACGTGGCGGATTACGCGGAGCCGTAATTGACCTGCGCTCCGCTTTCGGCTCGACTGTTCTCGGCACCGTCAATGTGATGCTCGGAGCCGTGCTGGCGAAGGGAACCTCCGTGATCCGTAGTGCAGCACGTGAGCCGGAAGTGGTAGAGGTCGCCAATTACTTGCAAGCCTGCGGTGCCCAGATCGATGGTGCCGGGGGAGAGCGAATCGAGATTCAGGGAGTCGATTCGCTACAAGCTGTCAAGTGGCGAGTGCCTGCCGACCGCATCGAGACCGGTACTTTGCTTTTGGCGGGAGCGATCACTCGAGGAAAAGTCCGCGTCAATGCTTGTCGCCCTGGCGAGTTGCAGGATCTGATCCGGCGAATGCAGGCCAGTGGGTTGACCATTGAGGTAGGAAGCGATTGGATTGACGTCGATGGCCGTAACGGCGATCTGGTCGGGGGTGATTGCGATACGGCCCCATTCCCAGGTTTCCCAACAGATCTTCAAGCCCAGTGGATGGCTTATTCGACCCAGGTCCAGGGCCCCTCGAGAATCACCGAGAAGGTCTATCCCGAACGCTTCATGCATGTGCCAGAGCTGCAGCGTTTAGGTGCACGGCTCGATAGGCAAGGTGAAACCACCCTGGTGCATGGTCCAAGTGCTTTGACCGGGGCGCCAGTATTGGCATCCGACCTGCGTGCCAGCGCTACCTTGGTCCTGGCTGGCTTGGTTGCCCGTGGCGAGACTACCGTGCGCAGGGTATATCACCTCGACCGGGGCTATCAGCGCCTTGAAGAAAAGTTGTGCAGCCTGGGTGGCAAGGTCACTCGCGAGGTCGATACCGACAAGCCGTGAGTGAGTTGGTCGACTTCCTGGCCTCCAAAGGGTGAAAGGCCTTTATCCAGGTGCGCTGCTGCGCTAGAATGCTAGATTCCCCAGCGCAACATGCTCGAGAATCTCACCAAGTCGTTTTCCTCCGTACTGGACCGTTTCAAAGGTACCGGCAAGCTTTCAGCAGCCGACATCGAAGATGGTTTGCGCGAAGTGCGCCGTGCGCTGCTGGAAGCCGACGTCAACTTCAAGGTAGCCCGCGACTTCAGTAAGAATGTCGGCGACAAGCTGCTTGAGGAAGGCAAACTCAAAGGTGTCACTGGTGCCCAGCAGGTAATCGGCATCTTCCAGCAGGAACTTACCGCGCTGATGCACAGCGATGTACAGGCCCTGCCGAAGGATCCCGGTCATCCCATGGTGTTGCTGCTCGCTGGCCTCCAAGGTGCAGGTAAGACCACCACCGCCAGCAAGTTGGCGCTGTGGATGCGCACACGACAGAATCGTCGTGTACTTCTGGCTGCATGTGACCTTCAGCGTCCGGGTGCTGTCGATCAGCTTGTCACTCTTGGTAAACAGCTTGATATCGATGTCCATGCCGAGGACCCGACCCAAAAAGGCGTCGATCCGGTTGGTGTCGCCAAGCGCGCCCTCAAGAAGGCCAAGGAAGGCAACTACGACGCCCTGATCGTCGACTCCGCAGGCCGTCTGCACATCGATGATTCGCTGATGGAGGAGATCTCGGCGGTCCACAAGACCGTCAAGCCCGATGCCACCTACCTGGTGTTGGACTCCATGACTGGCCAAGATGCGGTCGAATCAGCACAAAGCTTCAGTGCCACGCTTGATATCCACGGCGTGATCCTGACCAAGATTGACGGTGATACCCGAGGTGGAGCGGCTCTTTCCGTCCGCCAAGTCACCGGCAAACCCATCTCGTTCCTTGGAGTCGGTGAGAAACCTGCCGACTTGGAGGAATTCGATGCCTCACGGCTCGCTGGGCGCATTTTGGACATGGGCGACGTAGTCGGCCTGGTCGAAAAGGCTCAGGAGGCCTTCGATGAGGAGCAGGCAGCTGTCGATTACGAGCGCCTGATGAAGGGCAAATTCACCATGCAAGACCTGTTAGATCAGTTCAAGATGGTGAAAAAGATGGGTTCCATGAAGAAGTTGATGGGCATGATGCCAGGAATGGGTAAAATGTCCGGCCTTTTGGAGTCCGTGGACGACTCACAGTTTGGCCGAATGGAGGCCATCATCTTGTCCATGACTCCAGCAGAGCGTCTCCATCCGGAGATTCTCGATGGCAAGAGACGCCGCCGCATCGCCCGGGGATCCGGGGTTGAAGTGTCGGATGTCAATCGCCTGTACAAATCGTTCCAGCAGATGCAGAAGCAGATGAAGGCCATGAAGAAGATGATGTCTGGGGGGCGCTCAAAGAAGCGCATGCTCAAACAACTCGGATCTTCTGGCAAGCTGCCAAACATGCCTGGCTACAAATAGACTTAGAAACCAAACAGAATCAGCCAAGATGGCAGTTGTCCTGCGTTTGAAGAGGATCGGACGTCGTAATCGTCCTTTCTACCGTATTTGTGCGATGGACCGGCAGACCCGCCGGGATGGTCGTGCAATTGAAGAACTCGGCCACTATTCTCCGATCGATCCGGAGAAGGGTAAGCATTTCGAGCTCAACATAGAGCGTGTCCAACACTGGTTATCAGTGGGCGCGCAACCATCAGAGACCGTGTTGTCCTTCATTCAGGAAGCCGGTATCGATGTCGCCGCTGCTCGCAGAGGCGAAGTCGTTGCAGCAGCTGCTCCAGAGGCAGCTCTTGAAGAGGCTCCAGCCGAAGAAGCTGCGGAAGCAGCTCCGGCAGCTGCGGAAGAATCCGCTTCCTAACCCCTAGGGCTTAAGGATGGCGGCGAAAATCCGTACCGCCGATCTCGGCGAGTTCCTCCACCGCATCGAGACGCGAGTCTTCCATGTGCCGCCGCGTCCTGAAAAGATGACGGCTTTGGAGCGCTTGTTGGCATTGGTGCTGCAAGGCGACGGCTCATACGCCGTGGCCGCAAAGTGCGTTAAAGGCTTCCAAGAGGCCTTTATCTCCTGGAATGAAGCCAGGGTGGCGCGCGCTTATGAGATCCAAGACGTGATCGAAGCCCATGGTGTCGCCAACGCTGCAGCACGTGCTGAGCTCACTCAAGAGTATCTGCGCCGGGTTTTCGGACTGCAGAACCACCTCGATCTCGATTGGCTTTATGATGCCTCGTCAGAGCGTCGTGAAACCCTGCTGGATGCATTGGGGATCGCGCCAGAGCATGCCCGCTTAGTACTTGACTTGGATTCCCTTGACGAAGAGGACGAGGATTACGTCGGCGTTCCGGTAACGGCTTCGGTCAAGCGGATGTTCGGGCGGATGGGCTGGTTGCCTGCGAACCCGCGCGAGTCAGTGATTAGGGAGATCATCGAGCCTTTGCTTGAAGGTGACAAGTTGTTCCCGAACTTCATCGCGCTGTCGATGATGGCTCGCCAGTTACCGGTCAGCAAACCGAAGAACTGCATGAAGGCCACCGCGCTGATCAACTTCTATAAGCACCGTGCATCGATGTCCGATGCCGATGCCTCTGAGTTGCTTGCCGGCTTGTCGTACAACTATTCATTGCTTAACACCGGTTACGGCAAGAAGAAAGCGACCAAAAAGAAGGCAGTGAAGAAGAAAGCGACCAAGAAGAAAGCGACCAAGAAGAAAGTCGCGAAGAAGAAGGTCACCAAGAAGAAGCCTGCAGGCAAGTAGTTGGGCTATGGGCCTAGTGCTAGCCAGTGGTTCGCCGCGCCGTCGTGACTTGCTTGACGCCTTGGGCCTTGGGTTTGAGGTCCGTAGTGCCGATGGAGATGGCCCGATCGTCTCTGATGAGCCCGGTCCGCGAGTTCTTGGGCATGCCCAATTTAAGGCCAGACAGGTTGCCGATTCTCTAGTTGGCGACTGGGTCATGGCCGCCGACACCTTGGTCTATGGCGCTGGCGAGTTCTTCCCGAAGCCATCTGACCGCCACCATGCCGAAATGATGCTGCGGAGGCTGGGCTCTCTCGGCCGCCACCAAGTGTGGACTGGATGCTGCCTCATTAGCCCCGCAGGCGAGGAAGTCGACCGTATCGACTGTGCCAGCGTGGCGTTCACCGCCATCCCGCAGGGCGAGCTTGAGGAGTACCTTGACGGCGATGAATGGGCTGACAAGGCAGGTGCCTACGCCATCCAGGGCTGGGCTGGGCGCTACGCCAGTCTCGAGGATGGGGAGTTCGGCACCGTGGTCGGTTTGTCAGAAACTGCGGTTTTGGCCCTATTTGCGCAAGCAGGGCTTTCGCCAGACGCATTCAGACGCTAGAATATCCGACCATTTTCCCGGCAACGGGACTGCAGAAAGATGAAGGAAGGAATCCACCCAAATTACGTCGACTGTCACGTGAAGTGCGGTTGCGGCACTGAGTTCATGACCCGTGGCACTCGTGAAGAGGTCCACGTCGAGATCTGCTCGAAGTGTCACCCGTTCTACACCGGTAAGCAGAAGTTCGTCGATACTGCTGGCCGTGTGGATCGCTTCCAGAAGCGTTACGGCAAGAAGGGTTGAATCCTGGAGGCGCCCAAGCCTGAGGAGTGCCGGACATGAGTCTGGTTGACGTTCTGCGCGGGCGGGTCGATAAATTCGAGACTCGTCAAAAGGAGTTGGAAAGAATGGTTTCCGACCCCGAGGAAGTAGGCAAGCCTGGATATCCAGCTTTGCTGCGTGAGCTCGGCTCACTGCAGAAGGTTCTCGGTCCGTGGCGCGACTACACCTCGATCGCTGATGAGATCGATGAGGCCAAGGAGTTCCTCGCTGGCGACGACGCCGACATGAAGGAACTTGCTGAGGCCGAACTTCCTGATCTTGA
>CAZJGH010000035.1:0-1939 GCA_964545405.1 uncultured Planctomycetales bacterium | reverse complement strand
CCTCGAGAAGGACATCCTTGACCGCGTGTTGGAGGATGACCCCGATGCCGACAAGCCTGCGTTGATCGAGATCCGTGCAGGAGCAGGTGGTGATGAAGCTGCCTTGTTCGCGCGTGATCTGGTCAACATCTACAGCAAGTTCGCCATCGAGAAGGGGTGGCAGAACGAGATCATGGACTTCTCCGAATCGGAGATGGGCGGATTCAAGGAGATCGTCCTCAAGTTCACCGGCGAAGATGCCTTTCGAATCATGCGTTATGAATCCGGCGGCCACCGGGTTCAACGAGTTCCTGCGACGGAGACCCAAGGCCGAATCCATACATCGGCTGCGACTGTCGCTGTGATGCCAGAGGTTGAAGCCCTGGATTTCGAGTTAGACCCGGAAGAACTGGAAATCACCGCGATGCGTTCGTCTGGCCCTGGTGGTCAGCACGTCAACAAGACGTCATCCGCGATTCGGGTGATCCACTTGCCTACTGGCCTGCAGGTCAAGTGTCAGGAAGACAAGTCGCAGCTGCGCAATAAGGCGCGCGCACTCGACCTGTTGCGCGCCAAGCTCTACGAGATCGAACGTATGAAGCGTGAGGCAGAGCGCTCTGAACTTCGGCGCACTCAGGTCGGTACCGGTGACAGGAGTCAGCGCGTGCGGACCTACAACTACCCACAGAACCGCGTGACTGATCACCGAATAGGTGCTAGTTTCAGTCTTGAGAAGATCCTCGAGGGCCAGCTCGATCCGATTTTCGACGCCTTGTTGGCTTCCGACCGCGAAGCCAAGCTGGCAGCCCTCTAGACTGGCCAACTGCCGGCACCCGACCACAGAACCCTGCGATGAAAAATAAGGAAAAGGAAATCATGTCTCTTGGCTCGGCCTTCGAGGTCGTCGAAGAAACTCCCGCAAAACCTGCTGCTGCACCGCGTCCACCAGCTGGTGCCGCCAGTGGTCCTGTACCTCTGCGTAAGAGTGTCACAAATGGCAGCATTGGCCTGATGATCGCATTGGCTGGATTGTTGAGCCCTTACGGAGCTCCCCAGTTTCAAGCCCTTGCTGCTCTTGCGATCGCATTCATCGTGTGGGATTTGGCCAGTTCCGGGCTTGGTCGAATCAAGCCGACATCCACTGCACATAAGCCAATCGGCCCAGCTCTTGCCATCGTCGCCGGTGGTCTCGGCATTGCCATGAAGGGTGACAATGAGTTCGGCATGTTGGGTGGTATCCTTGCCGTCCTTGGTGGAGTCCTTGCCTTGGCCGCACCTGCAATGGGCAAGGCCGCTGACGCCAAGCTTCCACCTGCTCCCGCTGATGCACCAGTTGATGAACAATTCTCCAAGTCATTCTTGGCCTACATGTTGGTCTTGGTGAGTCTGCCACTGCCTTGGGCAAGTGGTGAGAACGCCACTGGTATCGGTACTTACCTCGGCATCATCACCTTCCTGTTCTGTGTCTTGGGCCTGTGGGCTTCTTGGTCAGGCATGTGGAAGATGTGGTCGATGCAAGCCGTGACCTCAGGAATGCTGGGCTTGGTGCTTTTCCTTGCACCACTCGAGGCATTGCTGGTCGGCATCCTTGGTCTTGCACGAGTCTTGATGGGTGAAGGTGCTGTCGACATGCTGGCTAACCCATGGCCTGGTGAAGGGCCTCAGGACTTCCTGCAATATGGATTGCCACCACTGCTCACCTTGTTCGGTGGCGGCCTCGCTGGTTACGAGTTGTTCCACGGTGCCAAGAAGGGATTGGCCGACAACAAGGCCAAGCAGGAAGCCGAGATTGCCGCTCGTAAGGCCGCCCGTGCCGCCCGCCGTGGCGACGAACCTGCCACTGCCACTGCCGCAAAGGACAGTAAGGCAGACAGCAAGGACAAGAAGGGTAAGGCCAAGGACAAGAAGGCCGACAAGAAGAAGAAATAAGTGGTTGATATCCACTTCGAAGGGCCGCGTC
>CAZJGH010000034.1:0-17191 GCA_964545405.1 uncultured Planctomycetales bacterium | reverse complement strand
AGAGGGGTATGGCGCTGTATCCATGCGCAAGATAGCCAAGGCAGTTGGTTGTACTCCGACTAGCATCTACATCTATTTCGACAACAAAGATGCTTTGATTCATGCATTAATCGAAGAAGGCATGGAAACACTGCATGGCGCACTTGAGGTCGCTGCCCTAGGCGAACCAGAGGCTAAACGCCGGTTTCGCTGCATCTGCTCGGCCTTCCTCGAGTTCGGCGTGAACAACCCGGAGTACTACGAGATCATGTTCCTGCTGCATCCGGAGAAGATGCAGAGGTATCCGACCGATAAATACCGACGGGCGCGCCGCAACCTTGAGTTGTTCGCGGACACATTGACTGAAGCCCGCCCTGACAGTTCTTTCGATTCCATGCAGGGCGCCACGATCTTGTGGAGCTTGTTGCATGGAGCCATCTCGCTGCTCCTGGCGCAGCGTTTGGATGTCGGCATGTCCAAGACCATGTTCATGGAGCAGGTCGTCGATCATGCTTCCGCGATGCTTTTACCAGAATCAAAATGACCTTCCTGCTTTTCCTCGCTGGCTTACTTGTCCTCGGTTTCTTCGGTGGCAAGCTCATTGGGTGGACTTTCTGGACCGCTGCATTCCTGATCTGGTGGGGGTGGCCGACGTGGTTGCTCATCGTCCTTGCCGTACCCGCAGTCATCTTCAATTGGCCTGCGTTGCGATTGCGAATCGTGACCACGCCATTGATGCGTTTCATCAAGAAGGCCGGACTGCTGCCGGTGATCTCGAAGACCGAACGCGAGGCACTCGATGCCGGCACGGTCTGGTTCGAAGGCGAGCTGTTCTCCGGTAAGCCAGACTTCGCCAGGTTGCAGAAGGAAGCCTACCCTGAACTGACCGAAGAGGAACAGGCCTTCCTCAATGGGCCGGTCGAAGAGGTATGTCGCATGACCGACGATTGGGAGGTATTCCAACGTCGCGACTTGTCACCAGCATCCTGGCAGTTCTTGCGTGACAACGGATTCTTCGGGATGATCATCCCCAAGGAGTTCGGTGGCCTGGAGTTCTCCCCGACTGCGGTCAGTGCAGTCATCGCCAAGTTGAGCTCACGTTGCATTCCGCTTGGCATCACTGCGATGTTGCCGAACTCGCTGGGGCCGGCTGAACTCCTAGTGCATTACGGCACCGACGAGCAGAAGAAGACCTTGTTGCCACGCTTGGCTGCCGGGCAGGAGATTCCATGTTTCGCATTGACCGAGCCGCATGCAGGCTCCGACGCCGGTGGCATCCGCGCCAATGGTGTGGTGTTCAAGGGCGAAGACGATCGCTTGATGATGCGCTTGAACATGGATAAGCGTTACATCACTCTCGCGTCGTGTGCCACGTTGTTAGGTGTGGCATTCAAGCTCAGCGATCCAGAGAACCTGCTCGGACGTGGCTCTGATCTAGGCATCTGCTGCGCCTTGGTGCCGGCCGATACTCCAGGGCTTGAGCTTGGTCGCCAGCATGATCCCCTTAACGTGCCGTTCTTCAACTGTCCGTTCACCGGCACCGACGTGGTCCTGCCTCTGGATTCACTGATTGGAGGCCCCGAGCGCGTCGGTCAAGGTTGGCGAATGCTGATGGAACAGTTGGCTGCCGGGCGCGGCATCATGCCGCCTTCACAGGCGACTGCAGGAACCAAGATGGCCGCCCGAGTCACCGGCGCATATGCGGCCGTGCGAAAACAGTTCGGCCTGTCGATCGGCAAGTTCGAAGGCATCGAAGAACCGATGTCACGAATCGGTGGAATGGCCTACACGCTTGAAGCGGCCCGTCGCTTCACTTGTGGTGGCTTGGATGGCGGCGCCAAGCCGGCAGTAACCTCGGCAATCGCCAAATATTATTTCACCGAGACCATGCGTGAGGTCATCAATGATGCCATGGACGTGTGTGGCGGTGCGGGTATCTCCCGCGGCCCACGCAACCTTCTTGCGCATTGTTACTTCGCAGCACCGATCTCAATCACTGTCGAGGGCGCCAACATCCTCACGCGGACACTGATGATCTTCGGTCAAGGTGCTATCCGCTGCCATCCATTCGCCGAGAACGAGATCTCAGCCCTGGAGAAGGGGGATGTGAAAGGGTTCGATTACGCCTTCTTCGGTCACATCGGTCATGTGGTGCGCAACTTTTCGCGCTCAATCGTCTTGTCTCTGACCCGTGGGCATGCAGCCAGCATCCCAATCGAAGGTGTGACCCGACGTGATTACAAGAAACTCTCTTGGGCATCGGCGCGCTTCGCCATCCTCGCTGATATCGCGATGGCTTCATACGGCGGTGACCTCAAGCGCAAGGAGATCCTGACCGGTCGCTTCAGCGACGTGTTCTCCTGGATGTATCTCGCCTCGGCGACCTTGCGTCGCTTCGAGGGTGAAGGTCGCAAACGCGAAGACTATCCGTTGTTCCGCTGGTCGATGGACAATGCTTTCGGTCATATCCAAGAGGCCTTCGAGCAGATCTATCGCAACTTCGACGCCCCTGGAATCGGTGGCTTGTTGCGTGGCCCGTTGTCCTTGTGGGTTCGCCTGAATCCGATCGGCTCAGGACCGAAAGACGAGGACTGCCAACGCGTGGCGCGCATCATGCAGACGCCAGGCGCCCAGCGCGAGCAACTGACCGGTGGCATGTTCATCCCTGAAGACCCAGAGGAATCACTAGGTCGGCTTGAGAAGGCTTTCCGCGCGAGTGTTGCTGCCGATGAAGTTGCCAAGAAGATCAAGGCCGCGATCCGCAAGCGCGAGCTTCCGCGTCAACCTGTACATACCTTGCTTGGCGAGGCCCAGACCATGGGCGTGATCAGTGCAGCTGAAGTCGCGATCGTAGAACGCGCCGAGGAACTTCGCACCGACGTGATTCAGGTCGATTCCTTCACCGCCGAGGAATACAAGAGCACCGCCTTCGGCGGAGGTTGGGGATCGGAGTAGTGGCAGAGGGGGGCATGGAAACCCGCAGCTTTGCGCCCTTCTATCCGCATCCATTGTTGCGCGATCGTCATGTGATGACTATCGCAGGAGCGAAGCTACCGCGCCCGATGAAACTGTTCGTTGAGCTTGGAGAAGACTTGTGGCTCGACGTCGACGACCAGACCCGTATCCGCTGCGAGGCGCATTGGCAGCCCCGCTACGACGCGCCGGTGATGATCCTGGTCCATGGCCTGTCGGGTTCATCCGCATCTCCATACATGGTCGGGACTGCGCAAAAGGCATACGACGCTGGGTGGAGCGTGCTTCGCCTGAACATCCGTAACTGTGGTGGCACCGAGTTCGAGACCCCGACGTTGTACAGCGCACACTTGACCGAAGATCTGAGCACGGTCATCGATTGGGTACTTCAAGAGCACACTGCCAGCCCGATTTGCATCGCAGGGTTTTCCCTTGGTGGATCGATCCTGTTGCACACGGTTGCGGAGTTCGAGGATAAGCCGCCGCCCCAACTGGTCGCGGTCGCCACTTGCTCGACCCCGTTGAATCTGGTGGCGAGTACCGCAGAGCTGCACACCGGCGTGATGAATCGCTTCTACATGAAACTGTTCCTGGATGGTTTCGTGCGCGCGATGCGCAATAAGGCCCAGGAATATCCCGAGCTGTATCCATACGACGCCAGCCGCGGATACCGTGATTTCTATTCATACGATTCGCAGTGGACTGCTCCGGCGTTCGGATTCAAGGACGCGAATGAGTACTACACCAAGGCCAGCGCATGCAGGGTAATGCACAAGGTCGCGGTACCCGGACTATTGATACATGCCGAGGACGATCCATTCGTGCCCTACAACGACCTCTCGATGAAGGCGATCGAGGACAGCCCCAACATGCGTCTGCTCATGACCAAGTACGGTGGGCACAACGGCTTCTTCGCAGCCGCAGTTTCCGAGACCGAAGACTGGCGTGACCTTGACCGTTGGTGGGCGGAGAACCGAATCGTAGAGTTCTTCACCAGCATGCTGGCGAAGCCTGACGGCCCCGCCAGCTGATCGCACGTCGATTGTCGGTCTACCAGATGGAAGCGCGTTCGGCGGCGTCGAGCACCATTGGTGCATCAGTGGTCAGGCCGAAGGCTTCAGCGAACTCGGGCAGGTTGCCCAACGGACTATTGGCCCGGAACATGTGCGGTGAGTGCGGGTCGGTGTTCACCTGCAGACGCAACGACTCATCACGAGCGTTGGTCCGCCAAGAACGAGCCCACGCGGTGAAGAACTGCTGGCTGGGAGACAAGCCATCGATATCCGGCTGGCCTCCAAGGATCTCGGACCTCATCTGGAAGGCGAGGTAAGCCATCTTCAGTCCACCAAGGTCAGCGATGTTCTCACCTAAGGTCAGTTCGCCGTTGACGTTCAAGTCATCGAAAACCTGGTAGTCGTTGAATTGGTTCACCAGGACGCCAGCGCGGGCCTCGAACTCGGCGCGGTCAGCATCGGTCCACCAGTTGACCATGTTGCCTTGGGCATCGAACTGGCTGCCCATGTCATCGAAGCCATGAGTTATCTCGTGGCCGATGATGGCGCCCATCGAACCGTAGTTCTCGGCCAGGGTCTGATTGATGCCGAAGAACGGCGGCTGCATGATCGCCGCCGGGAACACGATCTCGTTACCGAGAGGGTTGTAGTAGGCGTTGACCGTCTGCGGAGACATTCCCCATTCGAGCTTGTCTACCGGCTTGCCGATCTTCGCCAAGTGGAAACGGTTGTTGAAGACCCTTGCGATCATCACGTTCTCCAACCACGAATCACCATCCAGATCCAGCGCCGAGTAGTCGCGCCATTCATCCGGGTAGCCGATCTTGACGGTAAAGGAGTTGAGCTTCTCTAGAGCCTTCTCCTTGGTCTCCTCCGTCATCCAGTCGAGTCCCTTGATGTTCACTCGATAGGCGGACAGGAGGTCCTGCACCATCCGCTCAGCCAAGTCCTTCGCTTCGGGGCTGAAGGTCTTTGCGACGAAGGCTTGGCCGAGGCCTTCTCCCATCGCCGCGTTCACCGACCGCAACACCCGTTTCCAGCGCTCGCCTTGTGATGGAGTTCCAGACAGCTTGCGGCTGAAGAAGTCGAAATCCTCGGCAACGAAGGAACTGCCCATATAGGGAGCGCTATTCGAGAGTAGATGCCAAATGAAGTAAGTGCGCCAGTCCTCAATCGGGATGTCGTTCAATAACCCATTAAGGCCAGCGAAGTAGCTAGGGCCGATCAGGTTGACGTACTCCTGTTCGGGTACGTCGATCGCCCGGAAGTAGCTCGACCAATCGAAGTCAGGAGTGATGGTTCCGGCCATCTCCGTCGACTTGATCTTGTTGGACAACACCCTTGGGTCGCGATACTCGATCGCCGCCAACGAGAAATCAGCCAGCTTCATCTCGACTGCCATCACCGTCTCAGCGGCAGCCGATGGGTCTGGGTAATCCAGCAATGCGAACATGTTGCACATGTGTTCTACATATTGTCCACGTAGAAGCACTGAACCTTCGTCGTCACGGAAGTAGTAATCCTTTTCGGGCAAACCGAGGCCGCTGGGGGAAATGAAGGTGATGTTGGTGGTGGTGTCATTGAAATCAGCTTCAGCTCCGATCCCGAACAGCACGTTGACGTTGAGCATATGCAGGTTGCCTACCTCGCGCGCCAGGCTTGAGCTGTCGACCACTCCATCCAGTCGGTGCAGGAAAGGTATTAAGGCCGTGATGCCATTCGCATCGATGGCATCCTCGTCCATGCCCCTGGCCCACATGCGGCCGAGTTGGCGATCCAGATGTGAAGTGCTGGCATCCTCGCGTCGTGCGGCGGCATCCAGGAGCAGGTTATGGAGTACATCCTGATTCCTGTCGTTGATCTCGTGGACGACACCGTAGGAGCTGTATGCATCAGGAATAGGATTGGTGTCGAGCCAAGACTGATTCACGAAAGAGTAGAAGTCAGTGGCGGGTGAGGCACTGCATTCGCAGCTCGTATCCCCAGTCCTAGGGGCGGCGCAAGATACAAGCGCAAGGAGGGCAAGGAGAAATATGCTTCGCGAGGCGTTTTTCATGGGGCGGGATTTTAGCAGGATAAAGGTGCACGAATGATGTTTTTGAGGTGCCTAAAGTGGCGGAGAGTGTCCTCAAGGCCACTCTAAGGTCTGCCGATAAGGGGAAGACGTAAGCCCGACCCCCTCAATTTGAACCCTGCAACTCAAACCAGCCAGGTTTACCTGGATTCTCTTCGCTGTGCCATCTACGGCACTAGTGAGACTGATGTTTGCTTGAAGTTGGGTGAGAGTCTCGCCAAGAGTGGCGTAGATGCTGAAACGGTCGAGCGAATCCACGATGAATCGGTGGCGCAGCTGCGGTCGGAAAGTGATGGCAAGCTGGAGCCGAATGCAGAGCGTGAATGCCTGCTGTTCCAGGTTCGCACCTTATTGTCTTTCGCTGATGTTCTCCAGGAGGATTGGCGCAACACCTTGGGTGTCGAATCACGTGAGCAGCTCGAATTGCTTCGTGATGCGGCCGGAATCGGGACGTGGTCGTGGGATCTGAGCACGCGTAGGCTCAGGGCAGACAAGCGATTCCACCTCTTGCATGGTTCACGCCATTGGGGAGACGTCGAGGATCGCGAGGATCAACTACGCAGGATCCACCCAGCTGACGTCGAGCGGGTGGCGAAGGCGACCTTAAGCTTGATGGTCGATGACATACCCTTGTCCATCGACTACCGGGTCCTGTTCCCGGACAAGTCGTGCACCCATGTCAACTTGCGTGCGAGCCTGATTCGTGATGCCCAGGGAGCTCCGGAAAGACTATTCGGAGTATGCCAGGACATCACCGAGAGTTGTCGAGCTACTTCAGAATTGGAGAAGCTGTCACGCTCTGACCCGTTGACTGGCGTATTGAATCGCCGCGGACTGACTTGCTTCTTGGAGAGCGAGGTGGAGCGACGCAAACGGTCGGGCAGTGAGATGCAGGCGTTGTTCATCGACCTTGATGACTTCAAGCGAGTCAATGACGTGTATGGGCATTCGATCGGCGACATCACGTTGCAGAAGGTTTCCAATCTCCTGCGTGCATCGGTACGCAGGTCCGATTACGTCGCCAGGATCGGTGGGGATGAGTTCCTGATCATCCTGCCCAACACGACGCGCTCCGAGGCTCTCCCTATCGCCCATAAGATCAGCCAGACCATTCAGGAAATGCTGATCAGCAACAAGTTCCCACACCTCAGGGTCGGTGCCAGTGTCGGCATGGTTTCGGCTGCACGTGAGGACGAGGTCGTCCAGGACTTGCTGGTCCGTACCGAACGTGCTCTGCATTCTGCGAAGCGTCTGGGGAAAGGGCAGATATTCCATGAGAACAGCCTGTTCAGCAACTCAGAGGAACGTCCGCTAAGTTTCACCGAGATCCTGTCGGACCTGCACAACCCTGAGACCTATTTCGCGCTGCGTCAACCCGTGGTCGACGCCGACAGCCTAGAAGTCGCCGGCTATGAATTCCTCACTCGAAGTCATTGCGTAGCCTTAAGAAGTCCAGAGGACTTCCTGCGCTTCGCGATGGATGCAGGAATCGCCAATGTGGTCGATTCACACGCCTTCGCTACCTGTGCAGCCGCAGCACACGAAGTGCCAGCCGGCTTGACCTCTCACCTCAACCTGCTTCCTTCGACCTTGGAGAACGGCAAGCCTGAGGATTGGTTGCCGCATCTTCCCGGAAACCGGGATTTCGGTTCCTTCTGCATTGAGATCAGTGAGAAGGAGTCAGTGCGACACCCTGAACGCCTGTTGAGGAATGTCGAAGCCTTGCGTGCCGCTGGAGTGAAGGTCGCCCTGGACGACATTGGCTACGGCCATTCAAGTCTGGAGGCGCTGCTTATGATCGAACCTGAAATCGTGAAGGTGGATCGAGTCATGGTTCGCGGCATAGCCAAAGGTGGAGACAGCTACCGGTCATTCCAGAACCTGATTCGGGTCGTCGATACCTGGGGCGGCGAGATCGTCGCTGAAGGTGTAGAGCGTCACGAGGAACTCGAGGTGCTCCGGGACTTGGGGGTCACCAAGGTTCAGGGATTCCTGTTCGGTCGTCCTGAGTAACGCCACCTCACCGGTCGCAGTCACCATCCCATGGTTGTTAGACTGCGGGCGTGAAGTTAGTGAAGGCGACACTGCTGCTTGGCTTGGGGATTTCCTGCAGCGTTATCCAAGAAGACCCTCCTTGCGTGCACCCATCCTGCGTCGAGCATCTCGACATCGGGCGACCTGCCGATGAGGTGTTCACCGGTAGTTGGGCTGAAACCGAATGGCGTAGTGCTGTATTCCACGGACCGGTCGGTCGCGATCTAGACATCTTCTTCGGATACGAGACCATTGCCCCGATCGCCTTCGAGGACGACGAGTTGTTCGGATGGTCGCACGCCTTCGGGCCACAATCTTGGCGTTTCGGGCCGCGTTTCTCCAAACTGCGTTACCTGGAAGTCGGCATGAACTTCAACCAAGTCAAGCGCTTCCGTGGCCCTCCGCGCAGGGTGGCGAGCTTCGTGTCCGAGGGTGGGGAGGAGCTACGGATCCTGTCCTGGCGGCCGAGTGAGATGCCTCTGGTCATGGCGCGGCTGGTCGAGTTCAAGCCCCTGGAAGAGCAGTGGGTGCTCGAGGAGGAACTCACGCTACGTGGTTATGCGGTCGGCTTCGAGGATTTCCTCGCCGAGTAGGGTCGAAGGCGTTCCTAGCGAACCAACTCGACCTTGCCCCACAGCTCCGAGTCATGGAGTTCATGGTTGAAGTAAGGCGACCAAGCCTGCTCTTCGCGAACCAGGTTGATACGCCATTCCGCACCAGCCTTCTGGATCGTCGCCTGGTTGTCACTAGTCAACGAACTCCACGGTATCGCGAACTCCGCCCACCAACCCTTGTCGCCATCGCCAGCGACATTCAAGGTTCCGGACAGGGCGACGCCATGTTGCATGCCGGTAATGCCACTGATAGGTGAAGCTTCTTCACCGGCGTTGAATGCGCTGTTCGAGACGCGCCCACCAGGCTCGATCGATATGAGGTGGTAAGCCCCGGACTCGACATCTCCACTGACGAACAGCATCAAGCCATCGAAACCCAAGGTGGAGATCGGCATCGACTTCAAGGCAGGCTCTACCATCCATACACCGACATAAAGATACTGCTCATCCCACATCATCTTGGCACGGCTCTGGTGCCTAGGTAAGGAGAACCTGGAGCCGTTGATCTTGATGAAGTTGGCGGTCCAACTGGCTTCTCGCCACGCGACATCATCCATGCTGCCATCGATTACCGGCGAATCCTGCGAATAAGGCGCCTGGTAACGGCGGGGGATATCCCCAGATAGGTCGTATTCAGGGTAGTCCGGCCCGGATGAGCAGGCAGTCGCGGAAGCGAGCAGCAGCAGGCCGCAAGTAAGTGCAAAGCCAGGAAATGAAACAGGTTGAAGAGGAGTGGTGGTCATGATGAACAGCGGTGCCTATTCAGTTACGGCCCAGTCCGCCGGGTATTGGTCGAACTGAGCTGGAGTAATGCGGTGCGAACCCTCGAAGGATTCCGCGCGATTCACGCTCATGCCGATCAGCGGCCAGGAACCGTCTTCCAATCGCTCAACCTCTGGTCCCCAAGATTGAGCTTGGCCGACCAGGTTCAGTGACGATATCAATCCTTGAGACCTCTTCGCCGAGCCCATGCCTTCCACTACGCAACGCATGCCGCTCTGGTCTGCACTCGCGGCGGAGAACTCTCCCGATGCGGTGAATCGAATCGTGTCGCCGACCTTGGAGATCACCTTGAACGACAGTCGGGCAGTAAGGATGTCGCTCGGGTCGAAGACGCTGGAATCACCGCTGAGGTCATTAACCAGCAGGAACCGAGCGATGCGTTGGGCTTGAGCTTCAGGCACCACGATTTCCTGGCCGATTCCTGAAGGCACTAGCGGTTCGATCTCGAGCTGAGAAAACCACAGGTAATCGTGCGTGTAGTGCTGAGAGCGTCGCGCGTTCAGATCCAGATCAGCGGACAACTCACGGCGGTTGACCTCAAGGACTAGGCCGTCGTCAGGGAATGCACCTGCATCCCTCCCTGAGGACACCATCGTGGTCAAATCCTCAAGGCGAGTCTCCTCACGCGGCAGTTCATCCCACTTCTCGAGCGCAGACTTCAGCACTTCCTGCAACTCAGATACATCGGAGCCGCTGTAGCTACCGAGCAGTAGTCCACCCATCGACGCCATCAATACACCTCCGTTCTCGCGGATAGCTGAACCACCATCAGGTGCTTGATCAAGCATGCTCATCGCCAGGTCGGATTCTGGGTCGCCATCCTCACGGGGATTGAGGAGGGCGTTCAAGTCGTCGGCAGCGACCCTGAAGCGAATGACCGAGGGTGTGAGGTTTGAGTTCTTCCACCACTCTCGTCGTTCAATTCCGGCAGCTGAAGTAGAGCCAAGTGGGTGGCCGTTCTCTACCCATAGCAGCAGTGGTTTGTTTTCAGCTGAGGCCAGCCTGGCAGCAGGGGCCAGCTGCGGATTCCAGCCCCACATCGTCCAGCCGAGCTCATCCATCGAAGGTCTTACATACTCAAACCACGCCTGGTGGGTTTGGCGGTTAAGCGTTGGCGTGAAAGGAGTTACCTCGATGACCTCTTCCTTCGCACAAGCCCCAAAGCTGCATAACAGCAATACACCCCACAACAACGGCAATCTCATGCCTTAGATTATAGAGTGCGGAATACTCAGCCCTCGTTGGGTGTCAAACCTGCAGCGCTCCGAATCTGTGCGGCTCAAAGCCAAGCAGACACATCGTGACTGACGACCGAAAAGACCATGCTGCCCTCAGGCGTTGCCAAGCCGGCGACGTCCGTGCCATCGGCGTGCTTTTCGAGGCCTTTGGTGACCGTGTGTATCGCTTGTCGTTCAACCTGCTCGGTTGCCACGCAGAAGCGGAGGACGCTACTCAAGAGATCTTCCTGCGAATCTACGATAAGGCCGGCAGTTTCGCTGGGCGCAGCAAGGTCTCCACATGGGTCCATCGACTTACCGTGAACTTCTGTCTCAACCTCCTTAAAGCACGCAAGCGTCGCCCGCTTGCTTTGGTGGAAGAGGCATTGGAGGAAAGTGAAAGTCAGGAGAGGAGCGTCAGTGGTGATCTCGAACAACGCGAAACCGCTGCACTGGTGCACTCCCTGCTTGCCCGATTACCGGTCGAGGCACGCACGATCTTCGTCTTGCGTGAAGTGGATTGCTGCAGCTACCAAGAGATCGGTGAGATCCTTGATCTACCTGCAGGCACGGTCATGTCGCGGCTCTCCCGCGCGCGCGCCAAGTTCCGTCAGTTAGCCACAGGGTCGGAAGTGAATCTCGGAATTGTAGGAGTTAAAGCTGAATGAATAATTACCACGACAATGAAGTTGAAGGGTTCGAGGATCTGGTCCTCGATGAGACCCAGCGCCGTGGTCTGCAGTCGATGCAGGCTCCGGAAGGCCTTGGTGACAGGATCCAACACCGCCTTGCCAGTCTGCATCCGGTGGTGCAGCGAATCGGACTACGTCAACTCAGCGCTGCCGGCCTGCTAGGCTTCCTGTCCTTCTTCGGTGCGCAGATGCTGCTTTCGCAGCTGGGGCCTAGCCTCGTGAAGCCTGTGGCAGAGTCAGCAAGTGCCTCAGAGAGCACTGAAAACGCTGTTTTAGTCACCGATTATCATTTGAGCGGTGTCGCCCTCTTGAGTGATTCCGATTATTACGTCGACACCCTCAGTTCTTCCGAGACCACCCCGGAAGTGATTCTCGCGACCTACATGCACGAACGCGGAGCCCAACGATGAATAGCCTCGTCAGTACTTTCCTGATCGGCATGCTGCTTGCCAGTATCGCCCTCAACGTCCACCAATGGCAGGGTGGATTGTGTGACACCCCAGAGTTGAATCCTGAATCAACCGAGATGGATGGCACTGGCCTGCCAGTCAACATCGATGTCGAGCAACTTGGTCTGAGTGCCGAGCAGCGCGAAGTACTTGGTAGTTGTGGAAATGGATGTTGCTGTGCGGCGATGGCCCTGCGTGAAGAGGTTCGAGTCGCGACGGTTGAGTTGCAAGAGGCTTGTGCCGCCCAAGACGTCGATGAAGAGACCTTGATGACCTTGGCCGACAAGCTCTGCACCTTGCGTGAGCGCGAGGTGAAGGAGCACGTCGAAGCATTGCTCGCCGTACGTGAAGTGCTGAACCCGGAACAGATGGAGGAGCTCTACAAGAGCGCATGCGAGGGTTGCCCGAGTGACGAATAGGTTCGCGTTGATGCTTGCCGCCAGCGTGGCCTTTGCGGCTCCGGCATTGAGTGCTCAGGAAGAACAGGAACCAGAGATCTTCAGCCTCAAGGATTACGAGGCCAACAGCAGGCGTGGCGCTGACCGGGACGCCTTCCCGGTCCTTGATGATCCTGAACTGGCCGACGTCGCCGCCGCCGACAAGGCCCTCGATCCAGATGAGCCGGTCATCGGCTTGCGGGTCGGCAAGGTAGCCCACGCTTATCCGATCTCGGTGATGGGTGGAATTGAACTCGTCAATGACACCATCGGTGAGCTCCCAGTTACTGTCAGCTGGTGACCTCTTTGCCAGACATCCATCGTGTATGGACGTGAGCTGGATGGCGAGATCTTGTCCTTCGGGCATGAGGGCGTGCTCTACCGCAACTCCTTCATGATGTATGACCGCCAGAGCGAATCCTTGTGGTTACACGTCACTGGAGAGGCTCTGAAGGGGCCAAAACGAGGAAAACAGCTTAAATTCTTGCCAGCCGAAGTTATGCCCTGGAAGGCATGGAAGGCGCTTAACCCGACCACCAAGGTGCTTTTAGGTGAAAAGGTCGGTGGGTTCATGGGGTCCTTCAAGCTTCATGAGCGATTAGCCAACTATGGCCTCGCAGTCGGTTCAGGTCGTACCAATAAGTTGTTGCGCTATACACTGCTACAGCGAGTGCCGGTGCTTAACACCACCGCCTACTCCAAGCCTGCTGTCGTAACATATGACAATAAAAACGGTTACGCCGTCTGCTTCGGTGCATTTGAAGACCAGAAAGAGCTGCATTTCGATGCTATACAGCCCGTAGAAGATGGTTCTGGAAAGCAGCTCACCATGCGCGACGCTGAGACCGGAAGTACTTGGTTACGAATGACCGGGGAGTGTATTTCTGGGGCCTTGAAGGGAGCACAATTGGAGCGTTTGCCAGCCACTTCTTGGCTTGAAAAGCGCTGGTTAGGCTTCTATCCGGGCGGAGAAATCGTCGGTCTCGACTAGCTAATTGTGGGTTTAGAGGCCACTTCACGGCTGCAGGTGCCGAATTTGCCTGCTACACTGTCGAAGTTGATTCTCAGCAGCTTTGTACCCAATAAGCTTCTGGGTTGCTCTTACTGGTTTTCGTTTCAGGAGAAACAAATGTCTGATCAAGAAATTCTCGTCGTACAGTCCAAGATTAAAGCCTACATCAAGGGCAAGTCCGGTATGTCTACTTCTGGAGCGGTTGCAGGCCGTTTGTCTGATCTGATTCGTAGCATGTGCGACGACGCGATCGCGGCGGCCGAGAAGGCCAAGCGCAAGACCGTCATGGATCGCGATTTCAGCTGCGGCGGCGAAGGTTAAACCTAGTCCAACAGCTGACGGTCCAGGCATGAGATTATCTTCATTAGTAGCTCTCGGTCTGGCAGCGTCCGTCGCGGCGTGCTCAAGTTCGCCGTCAGCTGTTGTTGACAGCTCCGTAATCCCCGAGGCCCCTTCTCTGCGGGGTCTGAGCCGTGTAGACCAGGATAATGCCTGGGTCTCCGGCGGTGGCGGAAGCGTCGCCCGCTCAAGCGATGGCGGACAAACTTGGCAGCTCCTAGCGGTTCCAGGTGCATCTGAGCTCGATTTCCGCGATGTGCACGCGTTCACACCTAGCACAGCTGTGCTGATGAGCGCAGGCCCTGCAGATGCCTCACGCATACTCCGCACTGAAGACGGCGGCGATACCTGGCAGCTTGTGGCCACCAATAATGAGCCAGAAGGCTTTTGGGACGGCATCGCCTTCTGGGATACACAACACGGTTTGCTTGTCGGAGACCCTGTCGGCGGAAGCATCACCGTGATGACAACCAGTGATGGCGGTCGAAGTTGGACTACAGTGGCACCCAGTGCCATTCCAACAGCGTTCGAGGGTGAGTTCGCCTTCGCGGCAAGCGGTACATCCCTTGCGGTGCAGCCAGGCGGATTGGCTTGGATTGCAACAGGAGGTGCTGTGGCACGAGTCTATATCAGTACCGATTATGGTCGCACCTGGCAGGCGCGAGCCACTCCGATTGCAGCCGGCAGTGCTGGTGCTGGCATTTTCTCAATTGCATTCCGTGACCCTAAGCGTGGCATCATCGTTGGTGGTGACTACATGAATCCTGAACATAACCAGGCCAACGCAGCTTTCACTCAGGACGGTGGATTGTCTTGGACAGCAGTCACGCCAGGTTTCGAGCCCGCAGGTTACCGATCAGGTTGCAGCTGGGTGCCGAAGTTCGGCGCTTGGGTTGCAGTCGGCCCGACCGGTGCTGACTTCTCGACTGACGGTGGCCGCACTTGGGCGCCACTTGCCTCCGACGGATTCCATTCAGTCGACCAGGAATGGGCCAGTGGATGGGAAGGTCGTGTCGGCAGGGTGATCGGCACCAGCACCACTACTCAGTAGAAGCTTCCTCATCAGGTGCTTGCTGCGCTTGAGTGGCATGGAAGCCACGTCCTAACCGGTGTCCACTGAGCGCCCACAAGCCAGCGAAAGGAACTACGCAATAGGCCAAACCTGATTCGCTCAAGCCGCGATCGAAGAAGTCGTACATCCAACTTACAGCGCTGTCGCCTCCTCGATAGATGAAGGTGTCGATGAAGGACTTCGACTTGTACTTCTGCTCGCGCGGCACCACGGTGAACAGGACTTCCCGCGCCGGTTTGGCTAAGGCATAGTTGCCAGCCCTACGCAATACGTCGGCGATCGCGATGGTGGTTAGGGATGTCATCGCACCAAGTGCGCCGAATGCGAACATGGTGGCGACAGGGAGAATCAGCAAGGTGAAACCGACGCCGCGGCGTTGCAGCAGTTGTCCGGTCACGAAGAACTGCAGCACCAAGGTCAGCGAGTTCGAGGCGATCTCGATGTTTGCGAAGAAAGCGGTGCGTTCGGCACGGTCTTCGAAGAACTGGTGGGCGAACTCGGCCTTGAGGCGATAAAGGAAACCACCACTTACCAGGAAAAGCAGGAGGTAGAGGCAGATCTGGCGCAGGAACGGGGAGCGCCAAACCGTGCGTGCTCCATCCCAGATGCGGCCACCAAGGGCACGCGCAGATACTTCCTTGCGTTGGCGACCGATCGAATCGTCGAGACTCTTGAAGCACAGCACTGCGATTTCAAGGAGCAGCATGGAGATCAGCAGCAGGTTCTGTGCACCTAGCGGTTTGACCAACAGCCGTACCAATACGGGGCCGCAGATAGCACCTAAGGTGGCACCCATCATCACGCGCCCGAACAGGCGTTGTCCCTGACTGCTGCGGAACAGGTCAGCCAAGAAAGACCAGAATAAGCTGAGGGCGAACAGGTTGAAGACGCTCACCCAAACATAGAAGACGTAATCGAGAGCGGTGCGGGCACTCCCCTCAACCGGGAGGCGCCCTTGCAGCACGAAGAACACCACGAGGTTGAGGAGGAAGAAGCGGTATACCCCAGGAATCAACTTGCGTCGCGAGAATCGCGAGCTCGCCCAGCCGAATAACGGCACAGCAGCCAGCATCACCAGGAAGGTGCCTGACCACAGCATGCTGATGGCATCGCGGTTGTTGGACGCGACCTCGTCCCGCAGCGGCTTGAGGAGGGAGTAGGCGCTCATCAAGACGAAAGCGAAGAGCATCGAAATCAGCAGCAAGCGTCGCTCCTCGCGGTGAGCGAGGCTGCTGGGTTCGGGTGCTGGGTGCTGCGACATTTTCAAAACTAGGCCTATCGTTCTGCCTGTGGAGCGTAGAGGATAGACCATCATGGATTACTCACGCCGTAGATTTCTCCAGACCGCCGCCGCCGGCGGTGCTTCCGTTATTGGTACTAGCCTAACTCGCGGGGTCGATTCTAGTACGGCCAAGGGCCTGATTGCACAGCTAGGAAAAGGCCGCAAGATGTTGATCCTGGGTGGCACCCGGTTCCTAGGGCCGCACCTTGTCGACGCCGCCCTCTCCCATGGATGGGAAGTGACCCTCTTCAATCGTGGGAAATCGGCACCTAACTTATTCTCCAACCTCGTCACCCTCATCGGCGATCGCAAGGATGACCTGACTGCCTTGGAGGGGCGTAAGTGGGATGTCGTCATCGACACCTCGGGTTACGTACCTGCACATGTCAAGGCTTCGGCCGAACTGTTGGCTGACAATGTCGGCCACTATGTGTTCATCTCTACGGTGTCGGTCTATGACGACAAGGACGGTTCGCCTTTGAGCGAGGAGAGTCCTGTCGGAGTGTTGGAGGACCCAACCACCGAGGTGGTAGATGGGGAAACCTATGGTCCACTTAAGGCCCTCTGCGAGCAGGAGGCTGAAGCTGCCATGCCTGGACGAGTCACGGTCGTCCGCCCTGGACTGATCGTCGGGCCGTTGGACAACAGTGGGCGCTTCACCTACTGGCCTTACCGCGTGGCCCAGGGTGGCGAGATCCTGGCACCTGGCGACCCCGAGGCGCCGATTGAGTTCATCGATGTACGCGATCTTTCGGCGTTCACCTTGAAGTGTATCCATGATTCCACTTTCGGCATCTTCAACGCCAATGGTGCCGGCATCGGAGTGTCGATGCAGGAGCTGCTTCACGGTTGCAAGATGGTGCTTGGCGCAGCTGCCAAGTTGGCCGAAGCTGGAGTCGGCGCATGGATCGAGATGCCACTGTGGATTCCCGCCGAGTATCCGAATGGTCGCACCGTGATCTCGAAGGCCGTCGACGCTGGGCTGACTCACAGACCTCCAGGCGACACCATCCGTGACACCTACAAGTGGTCGCTAACCGCATTGGATAACCGTCGTACCCTTGGCAATAGCCTGAAAGCAGAAAAAGAAGCTACGGTGCTTGAAAAGTGGCACAAACGTCCTATTCCTGAGTGATACTCATGGAATTACTCGACGCCATCCGTGCTCGCCGTTCGATCAAGCATTACGATTCGAACCATCGCTTATCCGAAAGTGAATTG
>CAZJGH010000033.1:10300-17195 GCA_964545405.1 uncultured Planctomycetales bacterium | reverse complement strand
GTCTGTTCTACGACACCATCAAGGGTGGCGACTACCGCGCACGCGAAGCCAACGTCTATCGCTTAGCCGAGGTCGCGAACGACATCATCGATCAGTGTGTCGCGCAAGGCGTGCCGTTCGCCCGCGAATACGGTGGCCTGCTCGACAACCGCTCCTTCGGTGGCGCGCAAGTAAGCCGCACCTTCTACGCCCGCGGTCAGACCGGACAGCAACTTTTGATCGGCGCTTACCAATCATTGAGCCGGCAGATCGCCCAAGGCTCGGTGAAGATGCACGTGCGCTCTGAGATGCTCGACTTGGTGATGGTCGATGGCCATGCACGCGGCATCATCGTGCGTAACCTGGTCACCGGCGAGATCACACGGCACGCAGCCGATGCGGTCCTGATCTGCACCGGCGGCTACGGCAATGTCTTCTACCTGTCGACCAACGCGATGGGTTGTAACGTCACCGCTGCGTTGCAGGCCTATAAGCGTGGAGCCGGGTTCGCGAACCCTTGTTACACCCAGATCCACCCGACCTGCATCCCGGTCGCGAGCGATCACCAGTCGAAGCTGACCTTGATGTCGGAGTCGCTGCGAAACGACGGTCGCGTTTGGGTACCGAAGAAGAAGGGCGACGACCGTGCCCCGAACGACATTCCTGAAGAGGAGCGCGACTACTACCTGGAGCGTCGTTATCCGAGCTTCGGCAACCTGGTGCCTCGCGATGTGGCAAGCCGTGCAGCCAAGGAGCGTTGCGATGCGGGTCACGGAGTCGGCACCACCAAGTTGGCGGTCTACCTCGACTTCGCCGACGCCATCAAACGTCTCGGCGAGGAGGTGATCCGTGCTCGTTACGGCAACCTCTTCCAGATGTACGAGAAGATCACCGCCGAGAACCCCTATAAGGTTCCGATGCGCATCTTCCCTGCGGTGCACTACACCATGGGTGGCTTGTGGGTCGATTACAACCTTCAGACGACCATCCCTGGCTTGTTCTGCTTGGGTGAAGCTAACTTCTCTGACCACGGCGCCAACCGCCTCGGTGCTTCGGCGCTGATGCAAGGCCTGGCTGATGGTTACTTCGTCGCGCCTTACACGGTGAGTGATTATCTCGCCAACCATGGCGCCATGGATGCAGACAAGAAGGTCACCACCTCTCATGAGGAGTTCGACAAGGTCGAAGGCGAAGTGCGTGCACGGATCGACAAGCTGATGGCCATCAAGGGCACCAAGTCGGTCGACCACTTCCATAAGCGCCTCGGCCTGATCATGTGGGAGAACTGCGGTATGGGTCGCACCGCCGAAGGCCTGAAGAAGGCCTTGGAGGAAATCCCGAAGGTCCGTGATGAGTTCTGGAAGGACGTGCGCATCCCTGGTGATGTGGCTGAGTTCAACCCGGAATTGGAGAAGGCCAGTCGCGTCGCTGACTTCCTCGACTTCGCCGAGACCATGTGTCACGACGCCCTCACCCGTGAAGAATCATGCGGTGGTCACTTCCGCGAGGAGCACCAGAACGAAGAAGGCGAAGCGCAACGCGACGACGTCAACTTCGTCAACGCTTCAGTCTGGGAATACATGGGTGAAGGCTCCGCGCCTGAACTCACCAAGGAAGAGTTGGTCTTCGAGAACGTCAAACTCACAACCCGTAGCTACAAGTAGAGGAATCATCATGAGAATCACCCTCCACGTTTGGCGCCAGAAGAACAGTACCGACACTGGCGGTATGAAGGAGTACACCGTCGATGGCGTGTCGGAAGACATGTCCTTCCTCGAGATGCTCGACCTTGTCAACGAGAACTTGATCAACGAAGGCAAGGAACCGATCGCCTTCGACCACGATTGCCGTGAAGGCATCTGCGGCACCTGCTCTCTGATGATCAACGGGGTAGCGCATGGCCCGGATAGCGCCATCACCACTTGTCAGTTGCACATGCGCAGCTTCAAGGATGGCGACGCGATCCATATCGAGCCTTGGCGCTCCCTGGCTTTCCCGGTGGTTCGCGACCTCGTCGTCGACCGTGGCGCGTTCGACCGCATCGTACAGGCTGGTGGTTATGTCTCCATCAATGCCGGTGCTGCGCAAGATGCGAACAACCTGCCGATTCCGAAGCAGGATAGCGACACCTCGATGGATGCAGCTGCCTGCATCGGTTGTGGTGCATGTGTTGCGAGTTGCCCGAACGGTTCGGCGATGCTGTTCGTGTCGGCGAAGATCGGTCACTTGGCGCATCTGCCTCAAGGTCAGCCTGAGCGCTACCAGCGCGCACGCGACATGGTCGCGCAGATGGATGCCGAAGGATTCGGCGCCTGCTCGAACCACTACGAGTGCGAAGCGGTCTGCCCGAAGGAGATTCCGGTCAAGTTCATCGCCAAGATGAACCGCGACTTCTTCAAGGCGTCGATGTGCAGCGAGAGTTGAGCGCCGCTTAGGCTTCAGCCCTTCTTGTAACTCAAGCGTACCTTCTTCACCTTCTTCGAGTAGTACTCCGCTACTCGATCGAGGCTCGTCTTACCGAGGATCTTGGTGTTCAGCCTGGCCATCGGCGCGAGGTAAATGCGCCCGCGATCATCCTCGAACAGGACACTGTACTGGCCGACCTGTGAATTCCGACCGCCATATCGGTGACGTCCGTTCATCTCGACGAAGTAGTGGATCTGGCTTTCCGGAACGGTGGAATCCATCCATGGCAATAGGAGGTCGCCCGTGCTCTTGTCGATGATTGCGCCAGGGCCGACCTGCTTCGCCATTCGATCCCACAAGACCATGATGCCCATGAAGGTGGGAGTTATCAGGAGCCACATCACCGCAGTCAGCAGCCAAACGACGGTTGGCGTGAGGGATGGAGGTAGCTCGACTCCATACCTAGGCAGGACCCAAGGCAAGGCGGTGGCGGTACCGAAGAACAAGATGATGAAGACGATCATCGGACGCAACGGAACACGCGGAGGTGCCATGACGATTTCATCTTCGGTCTCCTTGTAGCTCACGCTGCTGCAGGCGAAATCCGGGCCCAGGACCACCGCCAATTCGTCGGCACCCGGTGCTGTGGTGAATTTCAAAAAAGGAGGGAAGCTGCTCTGCATCGATTTTGACGATGTTAACGGTCGGCAACGTAAAAGGCGCTGCTAGGCTTGCTGTCACTTTGACTGACAACGGCCACGAAATCGAAGCCAAGCTTGTCGCCCCTTCGGCCGACGAGTTGTTGCAGCTGCCTGAACACATCAAGGCGCTGGGCTTCCGCATTTCCGAGACTCGCCGTCATGTATGCCTTGACCACTATCTCGATACGCCTGATCTCGATATTTTCCGGGGTGGTTGGGCCTTGCGATTGCGCGATCAAGGTGGGCAGCAGGTGCTCACGATGAAAGCTCTCGCACCGTTGGCGGAGGATGGCATCGCCCGGCGCAGGGAGATCGAGCAGGCAGTCGAATGGGATGGTGGCGTCGAGTTGGATTTCGACGACGGGGTGTTGGGCGGCGAGCTCACTCCCTTAGTGAATGACAAGACCTTGTGGCAGCTGTTCCATGTGCGCCAGGACCGCATGCAGTTCGACATCGTCACCGAAGAAGGCCTCAAGGTTGAGGCAAGCATGGATCAAGTGCGCTGGGAGGGCCAGGACGCGATCGACCTCGGCTTCGAGATCGAGCTCGAGTTGAAGGCCGGCAGCGAAGATGACCTGCGCAAGCTGACCGAACGACTCATCGAACGGACCGATTGGAGTCCTGTTGCGGCATCGAAGTTCGAGCGTGGTCTTGGTGTCGCTGGCTTGGTCTAGTCGACACCCATTTCCTTCAGCAGGCGTGGCGACGGCCAGATGTCACGCATCAGCCACAGCACGTATTGCATGTCGACGGAGATGTTGCGTGAGCGGTCGGCGTTCCACCCGAAATCGCCGCTGACGTTTTCGAATACGCGGTCGAAGTTCAAGCCGACCAAGCGACCCTTGCCATCCACTACCGGTGATCCGGAGTTGCCACCGGTGGTGTCGCCGTCGGCCAGGAAGCAGACCGTGGTCTCGGCCAGCTCGGGTTCGGCGTGAACCGCCTGCAGGATCTCGTTCGGCACCTCGAAGTCACCGCCACCTTGGTTCTTGGCGATCAAGCCGTCGACGGTCGTGTGCGGCACGTGCCACACGCCATCGCGAGGCGCGTAACCCTTGACCGTCGCGGTCGAGACGCGCAAAGTCGAGTTGGCATCGGGATAGAAAGTCTTGCCGCGCCAAAGCTCCTGGGCTTCGATCCACTTCGAGCCTACTTCAAGTCGACGGCCCGCCATCGAGTTCTGGAACTCGCGCTGCTTCTGCAGTTCGGGAACCAAGGCAACAGCGAGGTCGGCGAGGTTGTTCAAGTCGCCGCCGGCTTCGCGCCACTGATCGTAGCCATTGATCCGCTCCATCTTCGGAAGGTCGTCGGCCATGCCGAACAGGACTTCAAGCACCCGCTCATCGACCAAGGCGAAGTCTCCCATTGCTTGGCTCGGAGTCAAGTTGTCCGGGGTTTCGCCGCGCATGGCATTGCGCAACAGCGTGCGCATGGTGCCCGAGCGGTATTGGATCTGACTCAACACGAAGTCATGTTGTTGGCGCTCATATTCCTCCAAGTCAAGGGCGAGGAGTTGATCGAGCACACCGCCGAAGCGTTTCCTCAAGTCAGCGTCGGCGTCGACCCAAGCGCGGAACTCGCGCTCTTCCTGGGTCTTGCGTTCTACGACCTTGTTGCGAGCCAGGCCCCACACCATACCGTCGGCATTCTTGAAGCCGTTGGCGTAGCTCTTGATCTGCGACTGGACAGCGAGCTCCAACTCCGGGCTGCGGGTGCCGATCTCCTCATAGGCCTTGATCACAGCATCGAACACCACGTAACGCGATGGGTAGTAGTACGACTCCTTGGCCGCGACAGCTATCGACGAAAGGTAACGACTGGTGCGACCAGGGTAGCCGAGGATCATCACGAAATCACCTTCATCAACACCATCCGGCGAGACCTTAAGGAAGAAGTCGGGCTGGAACGGCACGTTGTCTTCCGAGTAGCTCGCAGGCGAACCATCCGGAGCGACGTATGCGCGGAAGAAGCTGAAGTCGCCGGTGTGGCGTGGCCACATCCAGTTGTCGGTCTCGCCACCGTATTCCCCCACCGCACGTGGTGGTGCATAGACCAAGCGAACATCGTTCAAGACTGTGCGCCAGATTCGACGCCACTCACGTCCCTCGAAGTATGGCACCACGATCGCGCTTGAATCAGGTCCTTGCGCTTCCTGCTCGAGACGTCGACGTTCGGCCTGCACTGCTGCCCATTGATCCGCAGGGTCGCCACCGGCACTTTCGGCTGCAGCGTGCATGATGTCGGTCACGTCCTCGTAGCGACGCACGAAGCTCACCCTGTAACCTGGCGCAGGTATCTCCTCTGAGTTGTCCTTGGAGACGAAACCATCGCGCAGGATATTGTTCTCGACCGTGCTCGCTGAGTTGATGGCACCGAATCCACAATGGTGATTGGTGACGATTAAGCCAGTGCTAGACACGAAGGATGATGAGCAGCCGTTGATCTGGACCGCGGCTGACAAAAGCCCCGACTCGCCATTCCAAATGTCGTCCGCGCTCAACTCCAGGCCACGCGCCTCGAGTGCGGCGAAATCCAACTTATGCAGTTGTTCCGGCAGCCACTCGCCTTCGTCGGCGGCAAGCGAAACGAACCAAGGCGACAGCAAGGCACCGAGCACCAGGAGCAGAGGGACGACAAACTTCATCCTCATACTCTAATGACGCGCAGCGATTCAGCGGGGCTCAGTGATTGTCCAGTTGTGGGACAATCCAGCCGGCAGCTTGACCGCCACCTTCACGCCGACGACCTGCTCGTCGAGCCAAGCCTCTTGGGCGTCGACAGCACGTCCCTTCATCAGGTTGGCGCGCAAGGTTGGCTCCATGGCCTTGAAGGAGATGTCGATGTGTTCGCGCTTCTCCGGCTCAGGCAGGTTGGCGAGGATTTCGCTGTCGTAGAAGTCGTATAACTCCTCTTCAGTGACCTCAGGCGCGTATTGCTGATACTCATCGAGAATCAGTTGCAGGCGGAAACGTCGCTCGACATGTGCAGCCCAACCGTCGGCGCCATAACGGGCGACCAAGGTGTCCTTGGCGGTGCCGGCGGCCCCTTCCATTCTTTCGCGGAAGTGCTCTAGTTCGTGTTCATCCAACTCCGGGAAGCGCAACTCGGCTTCGGTCAGTAGCAGGACGCCTCGAACCAGCTCATAGAAGACCTCCTCCTGATCCTGGAAGAAACCTGCGATCAACTCCGCTTCGGGAGTCTCGAGTGGCAAGCTGCTGGCGTACTCGGACCACTTCGGCAGCAAGAAGCCTTCAACGATGTTGTAGTCGACTGGGGTGCCGCTGACTGACATCTCGATTCCTTCCGGCAAGTCTGGTGTGTTCCATAACAACTTGCCGCCGGCATCGAAACCTTCACCGAAGCCAGATGCGGTCGCGGGCTCTTGCTGTCCTTCATCGAGGAAACCCGAGACCTGGGCGGTATCTGTTTCCGAAGTTGAATCCACTTCACCACTGCATGCGACCAAGCCGGCGAGCCCGAAGGTCGCGGTAAGAAAAAAGACGGGGAGCCTTGCAGGGCCCCCCGTCGTGAACATGTTTTCCGCCATCGTCTAGTAACGGTTCTTCTGGTTGTTCATGACACCGTAGTGGTTCTGTCCACTGCAGCTCTCATTATAGTTGTGGAAGTTACCCATGTTGCTGGCAACCAGGTAAGACAACATGATGCAGTTATTGTCACAGCAGTGATACAAGGTGTAGTTGTGTCCTGCCTCGTGCTGCATGATCTCAGCCTCGAGGGTGCTGTACTTCTTGGTCAGCTGACGAGGCCACCCGATGTAACCTACGCCGATGGCGCTACCTGGAGTGGGG
>CAZJGH010000033.1:0-10290 GCA_964545405.1 uncultured Planctomycetales bacterium | reverse complement strand
ACAACGCGATCATCATGTCCTTGCCGTTGTAGCCGTGCTCCGAGTAAGCCTCGTCGAGTAACGCGCCGATATCGGCACTATCGTTGGAATCCCAGGCTTCACCAGATGAAGGCACGAAGTTGATTCCCCAGTTGGAGTTGAGGGCGGCATCGCAGAAGTTGACCTCGCCGATGACGTGCTGCTTCAGTTGAGGGATCGTCGCGAATGAGTTGCGGTACTCCTCATCAACCGGAAGGTTGACCGTGACCACCGCCTGAATCGCGCCACCAGAACCAGAGCGTGGCTGCATCAAACGGGTTGCCTGTTGCACTGCAAGAGCGTTGGCTAGCTCTGCCGGGGTCAGCTCACGATCGAGCTGGAACTTATCACCATTACGGGTGGTGAAGACCTCATGGCCAACGATGGCATCGAACTCAGCGGCTGACGAATAATCTGAAACCTTCGGGAGGGTGTTCCAGACATTGCCGTGGGAATCCGTGTAGGGTCCGGCAGTATCGTTATTGAGGGCGGTGAAGGCGAGGGCCGGAACGGCCAGCAACAGGGCAAATTTCTTCATGACGGTTTAGGGTTGTGGGAGCTGTACTTAAGACCTGGGGGGTTAATGACCTTGGGGGTTGGTCGAATTAATTCGATACGGCATTTTGATTGGAAGTTCCGCGAAATAAATAGCGATTCAGTCCTTTTCCGCAGGAATGCGAGTGCACACCGTGGCTGGACGTTCGTCCTCGACGAAGGCCATCGCCAAGAGGTGCTTTGAGACATGTGATACCGTATTATACAAGTCCTTGTCCTTGTATTCCTTGAACTTGTCCACGTTAGGGAAGACCTCCTTATCCGCACCGCGAATCTGCGCCTGCATATCCGTGTCGATAATTCCTGGAGCCACCGAGAAGCAGCGCAAGCCGATGCCCTCCTCCTCCAGCTGAAAGGTCTCCGCCAGGCGATCAACAGCCGATTTGCCCATGCAGTATGCGGCCCAACCAGGGAAGCCGCCGTAAGCCGCACCTGAGCTGATGTTCAGCAAGACCCCCTCTCCAGGGCGGCTTTCGACATGCCTGACAAAGGCCTGGCTTCCATACAGCACTCCGCAAAGGTTCACATCCAGGCTCTTGTGCAGCTCCTTGCCGCCCAAATCACGAGCTTTCACGACTGGATCGAGGATGCCGGCATTGTTGATCCACAGGTCAAGACGGCCGAACTTCTCGATTGCCCGGTCAGCGAAATCCTGCATCGCAGCTGCATCTCTGACGTCGAGGCGAGCGGTCAGCACATCTGCGCTGCCCTCCAGCTGAAGCGGGCCACGTGCGCACAGCGCGACCTTCATGCCACGGGCAAGGAAATCATCAGCCAGCCCAGCCCCGAGGCCGCGACTGGCGCCGGTGATGACGGCTACTTTTCCATTGAGGTCGGGAAGTTCCATGCCCATAGAATAGGCCTGCGATGAAACTTGCCCACACCATGCTCCGAGTGCGCGATCTTGACCGCGCGGTAGATTTCTACACTGATTTCCTCGGCTTGCGGGAAGTGCGGAGGCACAGCTTGGGTGACGCCACCTTGGTGTTCTTGACCGATGCCACTGGCCACTACCATCTTGAGTTGACGCACAACCATGATGGTCGTGATTACGAGCTCGGCACGCAGTTCGGGCACATCGCTGTTCATGTCGAAGACCTTGATGAGGTGATCGCCGAAGTGGAACGTCGCGGTTGGTGGTTCCGACGCAGTAACCCCAACAACAAGACCCGATACATCTTCGTGCATGACCCCGATGGCTATGACATAGAAATCCTCGAAGCGCCAACACATGCTTCGGCTGCCGATTGATGGACATCAACCCGCCGCTCTACTTGGCGCCGATGGAAGGCGTCACCGATCCCAGCTTCCGCACGCTCACGATCGACACCAACGGTGCCGATTCGATTGGTGCCGTGTGCACTGAATTCCTGCGCGTTAGCGGTGTGCCTTTGCCTCAGGCCTACCTGCAAGAACAACTCGGCAAGAAGGTCGAAGGCGTGGCGTGCGGAATTCAGTTGATGGGAAACAAGGCCGACATCATGGCTGAAACGGCGATTCGAGCCGCTGCGGCAGGTGCCGACTTCATCGACTTGAACTTCGGTTGCCCGGCCCCGAAGGTGTACCAACACCGTGCCGGGTCAGCGTTGCTCGACCAACCACAGCTGCTCGAGGAGATCCTCAGTGCTTGTGTCGAAGCAAGCCCGGTACCGGTCACTGCGAAGATTCGCGCCGGTGGTACCGAGAGCGGTGGTTTGGAGGATATATGCAAGCGAGTCGAGAACGCTGGCGCGGTACTGCTCACGGTGCATGCGCGCTTGCGCGTCGACAGGTACACGGACCCCCCGCGTTGGGATTGGATCAGCCAAGCCAAGAAGACGGTCAGTATTCCCGTCTATGGAAATGGCAACGCCGATTCGCTCGACAACATCGACATGATGTTGCAGCGCACCGGTTGTGATGGCGTCATGATCGGCCGCGGCGCCTTGCAGGACCCACTGCTCTTTCGGCGCTGGCTGAACTTCACCGAGGGAGTGGCTCAACCTGAGTGGGGCATGAGCGATCTGGATTCCTGGCTACGCGATTACCATCAGCGGATGTTGAATGGCGGAGCAAAAAAGCACCAAGCGCTTGGCCGCATTAAGCACGCGGTCAAAGCGCTTGGTCAGAGTGGCAAGGTCGCAGCCGAGAAGCTGCCCGCTGCCTTACGCGAACACAGCTTGGATGAGCTGCTCGCGCAACTTGGATTTACAACGTGCTCTGGAGCTTAAGCTTGGGGTGGGTGTCATTGCAGGTGCCATCATCTGCACAGCAGTAACCAGCTGGAGCATCGCAGTTGCCTTTACAGCACACGGCGTCAGCGACAGCTTCGCCAGCGGCAGTTGCGGCATCGCCGGCAGCCTCAGTGGCCTCAGCAGCGCCATTGGCGGCACCGTTGTCGTCATTAGTTTCCTCGCCACCGCATGCGGCCAATGGCAGCAGGAATAGGGCGAGGGTGAGGGCGCGAAGTAAGGAACTCATCCTCACAGGATATCAATCCCTTTGCCCCCTGGAATCTGGGGCAACAACGGTCTAGCATTGTCCATACATGGCACCATCCCAGCGCTTCGGTCTCGCCTTTGGCACTGCCCCGCGTCAGCGAAAACCACTCGCTGAGGCTCTTGGGTCAGGCCTGGGTGCTGTCGCCGAGCGTTTTTCTGCTCATATCACCGCAGCGCCATCACTAGACAGCGCTAACCAGTTTGGCACTCTAGTGTTAGACGACTCCAGCGTGGCCTTCGATGTGGCCGTTGCACTGCAAGAGGCCGCTTGGCCTGTGCCTTTACGCTTCGCCTTGATAATTGCGCCTCCTGCTGGAGCGGCTGGACGCGACGAAGCAGTCCGCTCAAAGGCCGCTGTAACGCTTGATGGGATGGATCGCCAAGCTGTATTCTGCTTCGATCTGCCTAGCAAGTCCGAGGAAGAGCTCGTCATGGCTGACTCCGCAGCAGCCCTGCACCGGACTTTGGTGCTTGGATGGACTGAAACTAGGCTCCAGGCGGTGCGCTCTTATCGCAAACACGGCCGCCAGGCACAGGTGGCTTCTGACTTAAATATCAGTCAGCAAGCAGTTTCTCAAATGCTTTTAGGCGCAAGCTTTAGGCGCTTGAAGCGCACCGAAGAGTCTATGCGGACTTGGCTAGCTCGCCCGCAGCGTACTATGCTGTGGCCGATGAAAGGCCGTGGCTGAGAGACTTTGAGGGAATACCTAAAGGCCTCCATAGGTATTCCGATGTTGACTTAGGTCATCATTCCGTGGCCCCACCTTTTGCCAAGCGAGAGGCCGCACCATACACCGCTTCCCTGTCCTCCTTACCCTGCTTCTGACAGCCCCCGCCCTGTCAGCCCAGTCAGGGCACAGCTACACAGGTGTCCACGAGCACCTGGATATCACTGGACTAGCCGGCTCCAGTGATTTTTTGTTTGATAACCAGATCGTTGGTGCCGGCGACGTCAACGGCGATGGAGTGGAAGACTTCCTCGTCGGCGTCCCCGCGGCGAAAGCCGGTAAAGGCAAGGCGACCCTGTACTCAGGTAGCCGCGTGCCTGATTCTCCTTTCTACACCGAGTTGTGGAGTGAGACTGGGTCGCGTGGATACGGAACCAACCCAGCAGATGGCTTCGGCTCTGGCGTATGTGGCCTCGGCGACATCAACGGCGATGGCTTCGACGACTTCGCTGTGAGTTCTGGTAACGGCCAGTATGTAATGGTCTACCAAGGACCAGACGGCGGACTGCTGAAGGTCCTGGTCGCTAATCACCAGAACGCGAGCACCGACTATGGTTCGCCGCTCACTTCCGTAGACATGGATGGCGATGGCATCCGCGAGATGATCGTCGGTGACCCCAACTGGGAAGCCAACGGGCCGGACGAGAAGGGGATGGTGCGGGTTTATCAATTCACACCACTGAACACCCAGCCGGTGACATCCGGAGGCGGCCAAGGCGGCAACCCGACAATCACCATCGTCTCTATCCTACGATTCGTTAATCATCTTGCTCCGGGCGAACTGTCATCGCCTGACATGATGGTAACCCTGGTCGCCGAGATGGCTGGCCAGAACGAGAACTGGTTCGGAAGCAGCTTGAGCGGTGTCGCTTCCGGAACCGGTTCTGACTACTTGCTTGTAGGTTCACCACGCATGGAAACCTCGTCATCCGGACCAGTCTCCGGTGGCGAGGTCTTCCTGTATCGGGATAACCCAGCGACAACGGAATTGGATCTGGAACAGATCCTTAACATCCAGGACAGCTACACCAACACTGAGCCTGGTAAGTTCGGCGTTGCGGTGGCATCAGTCGGTGACATCGATGCCAACGACGGTGCTGAGGAGTTCATCGTCGGTGCTCCCATGACCGACTTGACCCAAGTCGATGCTGGTTACGCGACAGTGTTCGACGTCGACGGCAACGTGATCCTGTCGTTCAGCGGCACGACCGCGGACGAAGGCCTTGGTGCCACGGTCGCCGGCCTCGGCGATATCGACGGTGACCAGATCGATGATTTCCTGATCGGTGCACCTGGCATCACTGCTGGCCCAGGATATGTATCGCTGTTCTCTGGTGACGACGGCGGTGTCATCGACACGCTATCCGGCTCAGAGTCTTCAGCTCACTTCGGTCAGCATGTCGCCACATCAGGTGACGTCGACGGTGATGGCTCGCGCGACATCATCATCGCGCGCAAGTCCACTTCGGCATTCTCGTCATCGGTGCATGTGTTCAGGCCGTTGCACTCCTTGCCTTATCGAGTGACCATCGATGCGACCGGTACAGGTACGACATTCGCACCGATTCACGGCACCAACCACGGGCCGGGACACAAGTTCGCCTGGACCAAGCAGATCGGCTCAGACGACCCGTACCTGACCAACCACACGCAAGACTTCTCAGTCGAATACGAGTCGACCAACATCCCTAATACGCGGATTCAGGGTGAAGGCGTCGGCGACCTCAACTACCTGTGGCTGCTTGACCAAGGCCTCACCAACGATATGAGTCGTGATTACGATGTGGCCAACACCGAGATCGAGAACCTCGCCAACTACGACTTCAAGCAGATGGATACGCGTATGGATATGCACGACACCGTCGAGGGCATGGACACGATCTGGCGCGTTGGACACGACAAGGCAGAGATCCCTGGTGACACCGAGTGGTACGCAGGGTTCCGTGAACCACCGAACAGCGCCGCAGGTTTGGCGAAGGTCGCTGCGCAGATCCTCAAGCACTACAACCTAGGATGGGGTGGTCGCGCCATTCCGACGAACCCGATCTCCCTGATCGAGTTGTGGAATGAACCGTTCATCAAATTCTGGACCGGTAACGGTGCGGAGTTCGGCGAGTTGCACGTGGAAATGCTCAAGGCGCTTGACGACAACTTCGATTTCGACGGCGACGGCATTGCGGATGACATGACCATGATGACTCCGATCGCACCTGGGGACCCGGATGGTTTCACCTCCGACTTCCTGGATGTCCTTGAAGCGAACTGGGATCCGCAGAACCCACACAAGATTCGTCTCGATGCGGTCGTGCAACATTGGTACACCAACAACCCGCACCAGTTCCTGAGCAAGTTCGAAGACCTCGACACTTTCTACAAGGCCATCGGCGAGAGCCATAACGTGTTGAAGCAGGGTGAGAACTTCGAGGTCGTATACCCTGAAGTCTGGATCACCGAGTGGAACCGTACTATCGAACAGTACGCTGACACCTTCGCTTCGATGCCATATCTGATGAACTCGTTCTATTACATGGACGGGTTGTACAACGGCGATTTCAAACGCACAGACGGCGAGGAGTTCGCCATCACACTTGCAGGGGCAAGCCACTACTCCGCCAAGCTCTCGCTGTGGAACAAGCTAGTGGACCCGAACACCGGTGAAGTCTACAACCTTAAGAAACATGCCGGTCTGGCATGGGAAGTCTATGGCACGACATTGTTCGAGGAAGCCAACGAACGATTGAAGGTCGATGGTTGCTTCTTCGAGCCACAGATGGAAGGCGGTGTCGCCAACCCGATCAAGGACTTCACGGTCATGGCTGGTCGATCTGACCAAACCAACCGGGTTGTCGTCGTGGTCAGTTCGCTGCAAGTCGTCGACACCCAGGACCACCCTGATGCTCGCAACGAGACCGAGCGACTGCCATATGTCATCGACCTAGATAACCTCGGCTTCACACCGGTGTCTGTGACACGCCTTGTGCAGGAGACGGATGTGATCGCCTTCCGTAATGGCCAGGAAGCCGAACTCGTACCGGTACCGGTCTTGGGTTCTGGAACACTTCCTTACTCGGCTTGGTCGATGACAGTCAACGGCACATCGGTGAACATCGACGTCGATGACATGATCCAGAACACTTACGAAGTGATTATCATCGAAGGCTAAGCGGCGCGGATAGAATCTGCCGGGTGAGCCTCCCCGATGGCTGGCCAGGTGCCAAAATCGTCTTCTTCGACTGCGATTCCACACTCGCTGCGATTGAAGGAATCGACGAGCTAGCCGCTCGGTGTGGGGTCGATGTGGCTGCCCTTACCAGTGCTGCCATGTCCGGCGAGATCCCCCTCGACCAAGTGTTCCGCAAGCGGCTTGAGAGAATCGCCCCGGCGCCAGAGGATCTGGAATGGGTGGCAGAGCGCTATCAGCAGACTCAAGTGACTGGCGCACACGACGTGATCAAGTCCCTGAGGAAGTTGAGGGTGAACTGCCAAGTGATTTCTGGTGGCCTCTTGCCGGCTGTAGCACCCTTCGCTCGCACCTTGGGGTTCGCCGATGATGAGATTCACGCTGTCCCCTTCCCGCTTGGCAGCCTACCGCTCGATGCCGCGATTGACGTGGCTTGCGCCCACCCCTTGGCACGAGATGGCGGCAAACCAGAAATTATCGCCCACGTGTGCGAGAGCCTCGGCCTAGATAGTGACCGAGCGATGCTGGTTGGCGACGGCGCCTCTGACCTTGAAGCCGCCCCAGGCCTTGGCCTGTTCGTCGGGTTCGGCGGCGTAGTCACTCGCGACCGCGTCCGCGATCAATCCCCAGTGTTCCTGCCCGGCCCCAGCTTGAGTGGTGCCGCTCTCCTCGGCGCTGGCCCCTCGCGGGCGGCTGAGCTAGAAATAATCAACCCAGACCTCTTCGCTGCCGCCCAGCAGCAAATCTCCCTACCTTCATGAAGCTCTTCATTCCTGGACCTACCCAAGTCCACCCTGAAATCCTTGCTGAGATGGCGCGCCCTGCCATCGGCCACCGCACTCCCGAATGCGCCCAACTGTGGGCTGCCGCGCGGGCCGGCTTACGCCGCTTGATGCACACGGAAAATGAGGTGCTGATGCTCACTGCCCCAGCATCGGCCATGATGGAAGCCGCGATCCGAAATCTGGTCCGCGAGAACAGCCTGCACGTCGTCAATGGTGCGTTCAGCAAGCGTTGGTTCGAGATCGCCAAGGCCAACGGCAAGAATGCGACCGCGCTGGAGATTCCACTCGGTCAAGGTGTCACTGCTGAGCTCCTGCAGGCAGAACTAGAACGAGCGGCGGCCGACGGAATCACCTACGACGCTGTCACGGTAGTCCATAACGAGACCTCAACCGGTACCGTCACACCCTTGGCTCCGCTGGCTGAGGTGCTTAAAAACTACCCCCAGACCTTGTTTTGTGTCGATACTGTCAGCTCTATGGCTGGCGCGCCGGTCCTGGTCGATGATTGGAGCCTGGATGTCTGCCTGTTTGGGTTGCAGAAGTGCCTTGCCCTTCCTGCCGGCATGGCGATGGCTTCCGTCAGCGCGCGTGCCATGGAGAGAGCGGCGCAGGTGCCCGAGCGTGGCTGGTTCCTTGACTATCTGAAGCTAGCCAAAGGCAACGAGAAGGAACAGTCACCGACTACCCCCTCCACCGCCCATCTTTATGCCTTGGTCGCGCAGCTCGAGCGCATCGAAGCGGAAGGGCTGGAAGCTCGTTGGAGTCGCCACACTGAAATGGCCAACGCCACCCGGAGCTGGGCGGCGGGTCATGGTTGGGTGCCGTTCCCTCAGGAAGGCTTCCGATCCGACACGGTCAGCTGCATCGCACGCGGTGAAGGGCCGGATTTCGTCGCGGCCTTGGCGGCCCTGAAGGAGCAGGGGATTCTTGTCTCCAACGGCTACGGCGATTTGAAGAACAAGACTTTCCGTATCGGTCATATGGGTGAACACAGCATGGCTGACTTGGAAGACCTGCTCTCCCGTTTCGACGTCGCCCTCAACGCCGAGGTGCAAGCATGAAGATCCTGCTCGCTGATGCCGTAGCGCCGGACTGCAAGCGCCTACTTGAACATGCCGGTCTAGAGGTCGACGACCGCCCCGGACTGCCGATTGATGAGAAGCTCGCGGCGGTCGAGAACGCTGTCGGCTTGGTGGTGAGATCGGCCACCACTGTCGATGCGGCAATGATGGAGGCCGCACCAAAGCTGCGCGTAATCGGTCGCGCCGGTTCTGGTGTCGACAACATCGATGTTGAGGCGGCGACTGCACGCGGCATCCTGGTGATGAACGCCCCGGGCGAAAACACATTGTCTGCTGCCGAGCATGCGGTATCGCTGCTGCTGAGTTTGTGCCGCAACATTCCCGACGCCAACGCGCGCATGCGTGGTGGTGAATGGTCGAAGAAAGGCTTGATGGGTGTCGAACTGGTCGACAAGACCATCGGCGTGATAGGCCTTGGGCGTATCGGTCAAGCTGTCGCGCGCAGTGTCCAGGGATTAGGCATGCGCGTCATCGGGTATGACCCGTTCTTGCCGACCGAGGTCGCGGAAAGCCTCGGCATTGAGCTGATGGAACTCGATGAGATCTGGCCGCAGGTCGATTTCATCTCTCTGCATACTCCGCTTACCGAACGCACCCATCACCTCATCGATGCCGACGTGATCGCGTCGATGAAGCCAGGTGCACGCGTGGTGAATGCCGCACGTGGCGGCCTGGTCGATGAAGCCGCGATGTTGGCGGCACTGGATTCAGGGCAACTCGCTGGCGCAGCACTCGATGTGTTCGAACAGGAGCCTTTGCCTGCTGATTCGCCGCTGCGCGACAACCCGAAGCTCATCCTCACTCCGCACCTTGGAGCGAGTACTGATGAAGCACAAGAGAAGGTCGCGGTGCGGATCGCCGAACAGATGGCCGCGTACATCAACGATGGTGCGGTTCGTAATGCCGTCAACTCGTTCTCGGTCGACGCCCCGACTGCAGCGAAGCTCGAGCCATGGATTCGTTTAGCCACTTCGCTCGGTAGGCTGCACGCGAATTTCTTGGGGGGGCCCATCACCTCGGTCGAGATCGAATGCTCCGGCGAGTTGTTGGACCTACCTACTGCGGCTGTCACCTCGGCAGTACTCCATGGTTTCCTGGAGGTGCTGATGAGCCGCAACATCAACCTGGTCAACGCCGCGTCGGTGGCGCACGAGAACGGCTATCGAATCGCCGAAGTGCAAGGCACCGACACCGTCGGCTTCGCGGGCTTGTTGAAGGTGACCGTCGAGGCCGATGGCGAAAGGCACGTCGTCGCCGGCTCGGTGATCGGCCACAGCAAACCTAAGTTGGTGCAGGTGGACCACTTCTACCTGGAGACTCTGCTCACCGGCTGGATGCTGTTCTGCCGCAACATCGACCAACCTGGTCGCTTGGCCGCACTGGCTGGCGAACTGGCCTCACACGGCATCAACGTCGCCAACCTGGCGCTCGGTCTCGACCGAGATCTTCACAAGGCCTTCA
>CAZJGH010000032.1:0-17357 GCA_964545405.1 uncultured Planctomycetales bacterium | reverse complement strand
GCCAGCTGAGATCGCCCAGACGGAGATGCTCGATTGGGACAAGGGCGAGGTCGAAGCCATTCCTGGCAAGACCATGCCTGGCATGAAGCTGGTCCACCGTGACTACAAGAACCTGTACAAGATGTACACCTCTTACGGTCCGCTCGCTCGCGAGAACGGCATCGGTGCTCACGGTACTCACTACATGATCGACGACTTCTACGATGAGATGGTCGAGCATGGCAAGGCCTCCGAGTGGGACGGCAAGAAGTACCCGGCCCTGAAGACCGGTAAGCAGGCGGCCGATGCGATCCTCAACCTCGCTTCGGTGACCAACGGCGAACTCGCCTACCGCTCCTACAAGAACATGGAGAAGAAGGTCGGCTTGCCTCTGGCAGATGACCTCGCCGGTGGTGACCGCAACGTGCGGATGCGTTTCAACGACATCCAATCGCAGCCACGTCGTCAGCACAACTCGCCGATGTGGTCGGCGATCATCAACTCGGGTCGGGCCTATTCGCCCTTCTCATACAACGTCGAGAAGTTGGTGCCTTGGCGAACCTTGACCGGTCGTCAGCACTTCTACCTCGATCACCCTGGTTACATCCAGTTCGGTGAGCACTTCCCGACGTACAAGCCGAAGCCGTTGCCAGCTGAATATGGTGACATGCGGATCAGTGAGCGCGACAGCAACACGCTGTGCCTCAACTACCTGACCCCACACGGCAAGTGGCACATCCACTCGACCTATGGCGACAACCATCGCATGACGACCCTGTCACGTGGTGTTGAACCATTCTGGATCAACGACAAGGATGCAGCCTCGATCGGCATCAACGACAACGACTGGGTCGAGGTCCACAACGACCACGGCGTCGTCGTGACTCGCGCCAGCGTCAGTGCCCGGATCCCACGCGGCATCTGCATCATCTACCACTCGCCGGAACGTACGTTCTCGGTGCCGAAGTCGCCGCTCCGCGGTAACCGTCGGGCCGGTGGTCACAACAGCCTCACGCGTACGCGCCTGAAGCCAAGCCACATGGTGGGCGGTTATGGCCAGTTCACCTACCACTTCAACTACTGGGGTCCGATCGGTTGTAACCGGGACACCCACATCCTCGTCCGCAAGCTCCCTGAGCTCGTCTGGTAACCCCAATAGTAAGGAAATAGAAGAATGGAAGTCCGTTCACAAATCGCGATGACGTTCCACTTGGACAAGTGCATCGGTTGCCATACTTGCAGCATCGCCTGCAAGAACATTTGGACCGACCGAAAAGGCACCGAGTACATGTGGTGGAACAACGTCGAGACCAAGCCGGGTACTGGTTACCCAACCCGCTGGGAAGACCAGACCAACTACAACGGTGGTTGGGAGATGAGGGATGGCAAGTTGCAGCTCAAGTCCACGAGCCGCGGCAAGCTGATCCCCAACATCTTCCACAACCCGTCCATGCCTACCATGGACGATTACTACGAGCCTTGGACCTACAAGTACTCTGAACTCTTCGACGCCCCTGAAGGCGATGATCAACCTACCGCACGGCCCATCTCGATGGTCACCGGCGAGTACATCGACATCGAAGCGGGCCCGAACTGGGATGACGACATGTCCGGTTCACCGGTATACGCCGAGAACGACGTCAACCTCGACGCCCTGTCTGCGGATGTCCGCAAGCAGATGTTCGAGATTCAACGTCTGTCGTTCTTCTACCTGCCACGCATGTGCAACCACTGCCTCAACCCAGCATGTGTCGCATCCTGCCCATCAGGTGCGCTGTACAAGCGCGGTGAAGACGGTGTCGTGCTGGTCAACCAGCAGCGTTGTCGCGCCTGGCGTTCATGTATCGCCGCTTGTCCTTACAAGAAGGTCTACTTCAACTGGTCGACCGGCAAGTCCGAGAAGTGCATCCTGTGCTACCCACGCCTGGAGACCAAGCAGCCACCTGCCTGTCACCACTCGTGTGTCGGCCGTATCCGTTACCTGGGCAACGTTCTTTACGATGCCTCACGGATCGAAGAGGTCGCAAGCCTACCTAAGGATCAGCTCATCGAAGGTCAGCGTAGCCTGATCCTGGATCCGAACGATCCAGAGGTCATCGCCGCCGCCAAGGCCAACGGTATCCCTGATGGGGTCATCACCTCCGCGCAGGAATCACCGGTCTACAACTTCGTCAAGGATTGGAAGATGGCGGTGCCTCTGCACGCCGAGTTCCGGACCTTGCCGATGCTGTTCTACGTCCCACCACTCTCACCGGTAATCTCCGGAAGCAAGGGTGACATCACCTCGAACGAGACTGAGGACCTGTTCCACGACATCGCCGAATCCAGAGTTCCGATTCAGTACATGGCCGAGATCCTCGGCACTGGTGCCACCGCACCAGTCGAATACGCCCTGCGCAAGCAGTACGCGGTTCGGATCTACCGTCGCCAACTCACGGTAGGGGATGTGGATGAAGCAACCGCAGATCGCGCCCTGTTCGAAGCTGACTGCTCACGCGAGGAAGCCGAGGCCATCTACCGCCTCACTTCCTTGGCGAAGTACGAGGATCGTTTCGTCATCCCACCGGCCCAGCGCGAGCAGGCCATCGAGATGATCAAGGATCCTCTGGAGCACAAGCAGCACATCGGCTTCGGTTTCACTAGCCCACCGATGAGGGTCTGATGATGAGTCTTGACAGGAAAGCCTATGACGCCTTGTCGCGCCTGATCGGATACCCGCGTGCGGGATTCGATGAGGCCTGCGAAGAGTGGGTGTCGGTGATTCGCGAGCAATCTCCCCAAGCGGGCCGGATTCTCGAGGGTTTTCAGGCTTTCCTGGAAGCTCACTCAGTCGAGAAGCTGGAGGAGTACTACACCCGTACCTTCGACAACAGCCAGTCGGCCGCATTAGAGATCGGCTGGCACCTGTTCGGGGAGTCGTACGAGCGCGGTGCTCACCTTGTTCACATGCGGGCCTTACTGCGTGAACTCGAAATTGAAGAGGGTGGTGAGTTACCTGACCACCTCAGCAATGTCCTGGCGATCCTAGCTCGCTGCGACGCAACCTTGGCACGCAACATGGCAGAACAGATGGTCGAGCCGGCCGTCAAGAAGATCTGCATTAGCCTCGCCGCGGATCAAAACCCATACGAGTCGGTCCTGGACGCCGTCCTCGAAGTCATCAACATTCACGTCCAAGAAACCAACGGTTGCATCTAGCCATGCTCGACACCCTACTTTTCGTCGTCCTGCCCTACGTGGCGCTGGTTCTCTTCTTCCTGGTTGGCATTGCGCGTTACCGCAATCGTCCATTCAGCGTTTCGAGCCTTTCCTCACAATTCCTCGAGAACAAGCAGCACTTCTGGTCCACCGTGCCTTTCCACTACGGAATCCTCGGTGTACTCGCCATCCACTTGGCTGGCCTGCTCATCCCCGACGTCATCCTCTCCTGGAACGCTGCGCCTGCGCGCTTGATCTTCCTCGAGGTCACAGGTCTGGCTCTCGGCTTCCTTACCTTGTTCGGCCTGGTCAACTCGATGATCCGCCGCATCCGCCTGCCACGCATGAAGGTCGTCACCAACACCAGTGACTGGGTGTTGCTGCTGCTGCTGCTGGTGCAGATCGTGCTCGGCGTCTTGATCTCTATCTACAGCGGCTGGGGCAGCTCATGGTTCGCCTCCAACGCCTCACCCTGGCTGTGGTCGCTGTTCACCCTTTCTCCCGATGTCTCTTACATCGCCGCGATGCCGCTGCTGGTAAAGCTGCACATCATCAACGCTTGGTTGATCATCGCTTTCTTCCCGTTCACCCGCCTCATTCACGTGTTGGTGGTACCGAACCCTTACCTGTGGCGTAAGACTCAGGTTGTCTTGTGGCATCGTGACCGCAAATCCGTCCGCGTCAAGGACTGACCTACTCTTCCCCCGAAACCTCAAATAGGACATTTCGATGGCTCCCAATTCAGCCAAGAAGTTCAATCCATTCCAATTCCTGTCATTCAAGGGTCCTTACAGGATCCTTCACATGACTTGGTTCGCCTTCTTCCTCACGTTCATGGCGTGGTTCAACATGGCGCCGCTTGCGGCTGCGATGAAGGGAGACCTGAACCTGAGCGATAGTGACCTCAAGGTCTTGATGATCTGTAACGTTGCGCTGACCATTCCGGCGCGCATCATCATCGGCATGCTGCTCGACAAGTTCGGGCCACGCAAGGTCTACTCGGGCCTGCTTATCATCATGTCGATACCGTGTTTCATCTTCGCGATGTCGACGACCTTCACGCAGTTGGTCATCACACGCCTGTTGATGGGTGTTATCGGTGCAGGCTTCGTGATCGGCATCCGCATGGTCGCTGAGTGGTTCCCACCCAAGGACGTGGGAGAGGCAGAAGGAATCTACGGTGGCTTCGGTAACTTCGGTTCCGCTGCTTCCGCGATGCTGCTTCCGGTCCTGGCTGTGTCCGTGTTCGGTGGTGAGGACGGTTGGCGTTACTCCATCGGCCTCACTGGCGCGATGTGCCTGATCTATGGTTTCATCTACTACAACAGTGTTAGCGACACTCCTCCGGGCAAGACCTACCACCGCCCGAAGCGCTCCAGCGCCATGGAAGTCACCTCGATGTCTTCCCTGTACGGATTGATCTTCATGCAGCTGCCGATGCTCTTGGCACTCGGCGTATTGGCATGGAAGCTCTACACCATCGGTTTCTTGCCTACCCAGGGTAAGCACGTTACTTACGGTGTCTTGGCCGCGATCTTCTTCTTCCAGGCCTACAAGGCTTGGACCGTCAACGTGCCGCGCATCAAGGAAGGCTACGACGAGAACGACAAGTACGAGTTCCGTCAAGTCGCTGTCCTCGACATCGCCTACTTCGTGACCTTCGGTTCCGAGTTGGCAGTGGTCTCGATGCTGCCGCTGTTCTTCAAGAGCACTTTCGACCTGAGCCTCGAGCAGGCCGGCTTGATCGCCGCATCGTTCGCATTCATGAACCTGGTCGCACGTCCGACCGGCGGTTTCCTTTCTGACCGCTTGGGCTCACGCCGCAAGACCTTGAGCTTCCTGCTCGCCGGTCTGGCTGTTGGTTACTTCGTGATGAGCCGGATCAATGGTGAATGGCCCATCTACCTCGCGGTCGCTTCCACGATGATGTGCTCGTTCTTCGTCCAAGCTGGCGAAGGTGCGGTATTCGCCGTGGTGCCACTGGTCAAGAAGCGCGTTACTGGGCAGGTGGCAGGAATGGTCGGTGCCTATGGCAACGTCGGTGCCGTGACTTTCCTGACTGTGCTCAGTTTCGTCACTCCAAGTACCTTCTTCCTCACCATCAGTGGTTGTGCCATCTTCTGCCTGATCGCTTCCCTGTTCCTGAAAGAGCCTAAGGGTTCCTTCGCGGATACCCACCACGATGAGGTAGAGCCAGAGAGCGCTGCCCCCGTTGGAGCTACAACATGAGTAACATCGAAAAATGGGATGTCGAAGATCCCGCATTCTGGGAATCTACCGGTAAGCAGGTAGCGACCCGAAACCTCTGGATCTCGATCCCCAGCTTGCTGGTCGGTTTCTCCGTCTGGCTGATGTGGGGCATCATTACGGTGCAGATGAAGAACTTGGGCTTCACCTTCGGCAAGTCGCCAGAAGAAGCCATGGGTCTGCTGTTCATGCTGCCTGCGATCGCAGGCCTGACCGGCGCGACCTTGCGCATCCCCAGTACCTTCTTCATCCGTCTCGCAGGTGGTCGAAATACCATCTTCTTCACGACGGCACTGTTGATGATTCCAGCCCTCGGCGCGGCCTTCGCACTGCAGGATCGCAACACGCCGTTCGAGACCTTCATGTTGCTGGCATTCCTGTCGGGCATCGGTGGCGGCAACTTCGCCTCCTCCATGTCCAACATCAGCTTCTTCTACCCGAAGAAGGTGCAGGGCTACGCGCTCGGCATGAACGCAGGCTTAGGTAACTTCGGTGTTACCACCATGCAGATCCTGATCCCGTTGTGCATGACGGCAGCGATCGTCGGCCCCCTGAGTGGCGACCCTGAACTGCTCACTTCCAAGAGTGGCACCATCTTCAAGCGCATCGATGCCGGTTCCGAGACTTGGCTTTCGAGTGCCGGTTGGGTGTGGATGTTCTGGCTCGTGCCGCTGGCGATCCTTGGCTGGGCCAAGATGAACAACATCAAGACTGATGCTGTCACCCCTGGCCTGAAGAGCCCCTTGGTGAGCTTCGGCCGCATCACTTGGCTCCTGCTCATCGGCTTCGCAACCGCAGCTGCTGGCCTCTACTTCATCCTGACTTACATCAGCACGACTTGGGTCAAGTGGATCGTGCTTCCTTGCGTGATCGCAGCCACCGTGTTCCTGATGAAGGCATTGTCACCTGGTGAGATCAAGGGCAACCTCGATCGCCAGTACAAGATCTTCAGCAACAAGCACACGTGGGTGATGACCATCATCTACACGATGACTTTCGGTAGCTTCATCGGCTTCTCAGCTGCTGTAGGCCTCGCGATCAAGTTCATCTTCGGCTTCCAGCACGTTATGGTCGACGGCGTGATGACTCACACCACGGCCAACCCTGAAGCTCCTGCGACCTTCATGTTCGTGTGGGTAGGCGCCTTCGTCGGTGCACTCATCCGTCCTGTCGGTGGCATCATCGCAGACAAGGTAGGTGGCGCGATCGTCACTCAGGTAGTGGCCGTGGTCATGACCCTGTCCGCGATCGGCGTCGGCTACTACTCGATGCAGGCCTATCAATCAGCGACTCCAGAAGAGTTCTTCATGCCCTTCTTCATCCTGATCGTGATCCTGTTCGCAGCTACTGGTGTCGGTAACGGCTCCACCTTCCGCACCATCTCGATGGTGTTCAACGCCGAGCAGGCTGGCCCAGTATTGGGTTGGACCTCGGCAGTAGCCGCTTACGGTGCATTCTTGATTCCTAAGTTGATCGGGGAGCAGATGAAGGCGACCACTCCTGAGTACGCGATGTACGGATTGGCTGGTTTCTACGCCTTCTGTGCGATCTTGAACTGGTGGTACTACCTCGGCCCTAAGGCTGACTTCAAGAACCCTTAAACTAATTAACTTGGTTTAGGTGCTGAAGCCGAGAGAGGAAGACTGGCCTCTCTCGGTTTTAGCTTTTATGGGGGAGGAGTATCCTATTGATGTCATGGCACGTCTCACACTCTCCACTCCCACTGCCTTCGCCTTGTGCTTGGGCCTTCTTGTTTCCTGCCAATCATCTTCCAGCGCGCCGGTGGTCTTGTCTGGCGATGATGCGCATCATGCGTATGTCGAGTGGCTTGATGGTCTTTCACCGGAGTTGAGTTACCCGGTCCAGATCCATATCGATTACATGATCAACATGCACATGGACCTGGGTGAGATAAGCGAGCCCATGTTCGTGAACATGAACCTCGGCATGGATTGCGTAAGTGATGATGCCGAGCGGATCCGAAGCTGGGGCAACATGGCTTTCGATATGAAGCTCGAAGGTGAGCAGCAGACCTTCGATCTCGATTTCCAGATCGCCAACGACGACGATGGTCTGCGCCTTCTGCTCGATGATCATGGCTTCCTCGGTAGCGAAGCCGGCTTCGACCTTCCGCCAGCCTACACCTTGTCGAAGGATCGACTCGATATCCTGATCGGCATGTATGCGGAACTGGTCGAGGAGACCATGTCTTTCTACGGACCCGATTTCGTTGCCATGTGGTCTGAGGTCAGCGGTGCAGGTCAGTTGATGCACCCTGTCAACTTCATTCATATGATGGGAGCGGTGGATTCATTCGTCATCTTCGGTTGGCATGCCGAAGACGGGGAAGTGAAGATCCTTGCGCGCCTCAAGGAAGGCTTCATGGAGAACGCCATGGACAGTTCGTTCGGAAGCCTTGGTCTGCCTTTCGATGCTTCGATATTCGACGACTTCACCTTTGAGATGCTCGTCGATCAAGCCACTGGCGCCCTCCTCGATTATCAGTTCGATTTCGCCCTGCCGATGGAAGTGCCGGTACCGGAGATTCCTGGTGGCGTCCTGAAGATGGATATGGGCTTGAAGATTGGTTTCAACTCCCTACCTGTGGTGGCTGGCACCCCGGCAGTTACCCTGCCAGATGCGTCCCACGTCATGGTCCTCGATTCCTATTTCGATCAATTCCTTCCTGCCCTGGAGATGGCTCTCGACATGCAGAGGCAGCAAATGCGCGGAATGGCGGGGGAGCAGGATGCCGACGACGACTTCAGCTTCTAGGGATTCCAAATAAAATTTGAAATATCCTAAATAGGGCCACCTAACAGCCGCAGATGGGGCGTCATGAGACACCCCATCATCTGTGCAGCCCTAGTCGGCATGATCTCCAGCGTATTGCTCGGATCGGTCGGCGCATCCTCCGTTAGCGTGGCAAAAGCTGAACTCGGCGACCTTGTCGCCGGCGCTGATCGTATTTGCGAAGTCGAAGTCCTGTCCGCTCAATCCGCGATGCTAGCCGATGGCAGCATCGAGACGAGGTACAGCTTTTCGACGGTCATTCCGATAAAAGGAACAATGACCTCGATCCAGGAAATTCGAATGCCTGGTGGTGAGGTTGCCGGTAGGGGTTTAATCCTTCCGGGCATGCCCGATTTGAAAGTCGGGGATCGCAGCATCCTGTTCCTAAGTCAAGCATCACAAGGCAAACAATGGCGAATGCCAGTCGGTCTGGAGAATGGAGCCGTTCAGGTTCTTCCCTCCACGATTGCTGGAGAATCGCGCGTCGTTCGCCGCGGCCTAGATGGTGGGCAGGTAGAGGTTCAAAACTATGACCAGTACATCGCCGAAATCTTCGCTGAAGTCGAACGTCAACGCTGACCAAGACTTCACTTCCCGCCGCCCCCGCAGATGGCTGCGTGGGGCTGCGGTAATTCTCGCGTTCATCGTCGGCTTCGGTGCAGCTGACGCTTATGTCAGAATCCAGATCAACGGCCGCACCTTGCAGTGGTCGAATACGTCGATCGATTGGCGGCTCAACGCCAACGGATCGGATGACATCACCGACAACAGTCACATCGCCGCGATCGAGCACGGCTTCCAGAATTGGGAAGACCTCTCCGGTTCAAGCTTCGACTTCACGCGTGGCGCCGACACTTATGACGTTGCACCTGGTGCCAGTTCGCACATCGTCGCCTTCGACGAGAACAACGCCTCTGGATATTTTCCGAACGGTAGTGGCATCGTCGCCATCACTCCGATCTCCTTCGATACCGGCTCAGGCAATATCCTCGACGCCGACATCCTCTTCAACGGCGGCCAATACACCTTCTCCACTGACGGCACCGCCGGGACCTTTGATGTCCAGGATGTGTTGTCCCATGAGATCGGCCACCTCATCGGCCTCGATCACTCGCCGCAGATCAGTGGCACCTTGTGGCCTTACGTGAGTCCAGCGCAGTGGCTTCACCGCTCGTTGACCACTGACGACCGCTCCGGTGCGATCGCTGTAGCTCCTGAAGGTTCGCAATCACGCCTGACCGGTACCGTCAAGCGTTCAAGTGATTCCAGCGCAATCAGTAGTGCCATCGTCAGCGCCATCTCTGCCGCCGATGGTCGATTGGTCGGCATGACAGCGACCACCTCGAGTGGCGCCTTCACCATGCGTGGTGTTCCAGCCGGCAACTACTGGGTTCATATCACTCCTCTGGAGGGGGGAATGACCTCCGGTAACTTGACCGGCAACGCTACCGTCCAGACCGACTTCACCGCCGGTTTCTTCGGCAGCTATGCCTCACCTACTCCCTTCACCGTCACTCAAGGCAACGCCACTGCGTGCGGGACCATCTTCATGGACAGCGATGTAGCCATGAAGGACAGCGCCAATGCCGCGGTCGTGATGCGCCGTGGTCAAGCAGCTATCGTGACCATCTTCGGTACCGGTTTCACTGCCGACCAGATGACCATGGAGTCGAAGAGCACCGACCTGGTCATCAGCAATGTCACCAGTGCCTCCAGTTTCGTGCGCTGCACGGTGACCGTAGGTGGCACTGCAGAGGTAGGAAGTTACGACCTCTACATCCGAGCCCCTGGCGGCGAATTCGAGGTCGCAAGCGGTGTAGTTGAAGTAGTGATGGATGCCCCGACCGTGACTGGCACCGACGTCGACACCGGCTCTACGGCTGGCGGCGAGACGGTGACCATTACCGGCACGAACTTCCAGGATGGCGCCTTCGTCCTATTCGGTGGTATAGAGTCTGAAACCGTGAGCTTCACCAACTCCACCACGTTGGTGGTGACCACTCCTGGCGTATCGGCCGGCACCAAGGACATCGCCATCCATAACCCAGATGGCCAGCAGACCACCAGCAGCAACGCATTCACCTTCGAGGCTTCAGCAGCCTTCACGGGGATGGTGCCCGCTGTCGGTAACACTGAGGGCGGAACCACGGTTTATATCGTCGGCGACAACTTCACGCCCCAGACCCAGGTTCTGTTCGGCGGTTCTGCTGGAACCGTCACCTATAAGACTTCGACCGTCCTGCAGGTCTCCACTCCGACCCACGAGGTCGGTGCAGTTGACCTGACCTTGCGCAACAGTGGCTCAGCCGATCGCGTCGTCGCCGACGCCTTCACCTACGTGACCACTCCCGATCCATCGATCACTTCCTTCACTCCAGGAAGCGGCCCTAAGGCAGGTGGCACGCTGGTGCGGATCTTCGGCACCAACCTGACCAACATCGCTTCGGTCAAGTTCGGCGTCGACCCGGTCAGCGGTCAAGGCGGCAAGCTCGCTTCATTGGTCAACCTGATCAGCGGTGGCGAAGTGCGTGCTCAAACCGTGCTTAACCCCAACGCTGGCAGCTACGGAATCCTGGTGACTACCGATTCAGGTCAAGCGGCTCTCGTCCCCGGCTTCACTTTCGAGAGCGGGTCAAGTGGCGGTTCCGGTATCTCCCTCTCTGATGGGGGCGGTGGCGGTGGCTGCTCGGCCAACTTGGAAGAGAGTCGCAAACACGACTGGCGCCTGGAACTCCCAGGTTGGATCGTGTTGTTCGCCGGCGCGTGGTTGCAACGACGTCGTCAGCGCCGCAAGTTCGCGAAAGCGGTTGTTGCGGTAGAATGAGGCGGTGAAGACTCGCCGTTCAATCAAGGTGGCCCAGGGCCAGCGTTGGCTCGCGCTCGTTGTTGCCGTATGCCTTGCCCCGGCGTTCGTCGCCTGCAGTGGCAGTAATGAACCTGACCGCGCACCCGTAATGGTCATCGGTGTCGATGGCATGACTTGGGCGGTCGCAGGACCTCTGATGAAGGCGGGCAAGATGCCGAACCTCGCCAAGCTGGTCGACAACGGTGTCGGTGGAACCCTGCAGACCGACTTGCCGACTTTCTCGCCGATCCTATGGACGTCGATCGCTACTGGTACCAAATGGACTACCCACGGCATTCGATACTTCTCGCAGGCAGATGAGAAGGGGCGGCCGTATCGCAACGGCTTGCCGTACACATCTAACTGCCGTGAAGTACCAGCTATCTGGGGACTGGCTGGCGAGAACGGTCGCAGCGTAGACTCGGTCGCCTGGTGGGTTTCATGGCCTGCAGAGGCGGTGCCGAACTCACGCATCGTGGCAAGTTATGCCGCTCAGGCCCAAGCCCTGATGCTGTGGAAGCCGCTGGTCTGGGATGAGGGAATTCCGCAGCTGACTTATCCAGAGTCACTGCAGCAGGACATCGCCCCGATCCTCGCGGCTGGGAATCCCAAAGGCCCGTTGGTCCAGGAGTACAACCAACGCTTCGGAACCGTGCCTGGAGACTGGGAGTTCGCCAACGAGCTAGATCGATTCTTCCGCGGTGTTTATCACGCTGACCAGACTCACCAAGACATCTTCCTGCAGCTGCTCGAGGATGAGGGACCAGCTGACCTCAACTTGGTCTACTTCGGCCTGGCTGACGTCGCCGGACACTACTTCTGGCGTTATCGTCAGCCCGACTTCTACGAGTACACCGTTCCGCAGGAGCATGTCGATCAACTCGGCAAGCACATCGACAAGGCTTATGAGCAGCTCGATGTCTGGCTCGGCGAGATCATGGCCAAGTTGCCGGCCGATGCCACCATCATGCTGCTGTCCGATCATGGCATGGTCGCAGCTAATGCCGGAATGTCACAGAACAAGCAGAGCGGTGGTCACGATGGAGCTCCTCCCGGGGCCATGGTGATTTCCGGGCCTGGGGTCGAGAACAAGGGCCTATTGCCGCAGGGACGCCGTCGTCTGGGCGGTATCTACGACATCGCACCTTCACTGTTGCACATGCTTGACTTGCCACCTGGTAGTTACATGGAGGGCAAATCATTGTGTAAGAAGTACATGGCCGAGGAATGGCTGCTCGAACATCCGGCCCAGCGTCCCCGTGACTACCGCATCGGGTTCAGGGCTGCCACTAAGCCGCTGATTCCTGGAGAGGGCATGAACGAGGAGTTCTTCGAGGCCATCGACGACCTCGGTTACACCGGCGATTCTGCTGCCCCTGAGTCCACCGAACTGCAGCTCGAAGAGCCCCAGGGCTCGCAGTAATCAACTAAGTAATCCGCCACCGCGGCGGCGACGTTAATCTGGGGAAGTATGTTTTCTCGCATCCTTCTGGCAACCGATTTTTCCGAGCAAGCAGAGCAGGCCTATCCATGGGCTGCGCGCTTGGCAGTGTCCAACCAAGGCAAAGTCATCTTGATGCATGCCCTCGAAGATGATTTGGTCGCCACCGCCCCGGTCTTCGCCAACTACATGGCTCCCGGCGCTCTCGACCTAGGCAACTACCGAGAGGAGTTTCGTGTCGGCGCACGCAAGGCGCTTGAATCCGCGGCCGATGCCTTGAGAGCCTTAGGAGCTGAAGTCGAGACCCTGCTGGTCGAGATCGGCAAGCCATCGCAAGCGATCGTCAAGACCGCCAAGGAATGCGAATGCTCGGTTGTCGTCATCTCCACTCACGGCCGTGGCGGCTTGGCTCATCTCCTGCTTGGCTCCACCGCCGAGAAGGTGGTGCGCATGGCGCCGGTTCCAGTGCTCACCGTCCATGAAGGGGATACTGCCCCAGACTTGGGAGCGGCCTCGGAATGAGCGCCGGTCAATCCAAGCCAGGTGCTGCCGACGCGATGGACAGTAATCTGCGCGCCCCGGTCGTCGCCTTCGACATCGAAGTCGCTGGTCTCGAGTGGGAGGAAGTAGATGAAGCCACGCGCCATTACCTGATGGCGCGCAAGCGCAGTGAGTCGACCGAGGATCTGCAGAATCGCTTGGCCTTCGTGCGTGGCCTCGGGCGCGTGGTGTCGATCGCGATGTGGAACATGCAGAAGGATCAAGGCGCGGTCTTGGTTCATGGATCCGGTTGCCGCTGGGACGACTTCCCGGAGGTTCCAGGAACTCGAGTCTTCCGCGGCAACGAACGCGAGATCCTCACCGAGTTCTGGCGCTTGGCGGCTGACTGGGGCACCGTCGTCACCTATAACGGCCGCGGCTACGACGGCCCAGTTCTGATGACCCGCTCGGCCATGCTCGATGTACAGCCCAGCCGTCAGCTTGCCGGCTATCGCTACAGCGTGCGTGAACACTGCGACTTGATGGAAGTACTGAACTTCTTCGGCGCAGCGCGCGAGTCCTATTCACTCGACTATTGGTGTCGCCGTTTCGGGGTGGAATCTCCTAAGGGCAAGATGGACGGCTCGATGGTCGCGCAGAAAGCCCGCACTGGTCGCTACGATGAGATCGCTGAGTATTGCCTGCGTGATACCCGTGCCACCGCGGACCTATTCCAACGCCTGCGCAACACCCTGATACCGCTGTATAAGTGAGCTCTCTAGCGCGCAATACGATATTCCTGACCTTCGCCAAGTTCTCCAGCGTGGCGATCTATGCGGTCTTCGGCTTCGTCCTGCCGGCTTTCGTCGAGACCGGCGAGAACGGTGTGTACAGCCTCATGACCACGCTGATCTTCTTCGCGGGCATGATCTCATCATTCGGCGTGCCGGTGGTCATCACTCGCCAAGTCGCACGCGACAAGTCCAATGGTGCGCAGATGTACGCCGACGGCCGTCTGGCCATGGTGCTCGGTACGCTGATCGCCGGCGTTGGCCTGGGGGCATTCCTGGTCTTCGAGTCCTACGGCATGAGCTATGAGGAGCAGGCATCACGATATCTCCTGTTCGCGATCGCCCTGCTGATTACCTTTGCCGACGCGATGGGGGGCCTTGGTGACTCGATGTTCCAAGCCCACGAGCGCATGGCCAAGACCTCGGTGATCGAGATCCTCACCGGCTTCATCCGTGCCGGTGGCGCGATGTTGGCGCTGATCCTGCTGCCGGTCGAGCACCGGGTAATGGGCATCTTCGTGATGTTCCTGGTCGGCGCGGCATTCCGTGGTTGGTTGGTGCCGCATCTGGTGCGCCGCGACTTGCTGGTCGGGCAGAAGCTTCCCGGCACCAGCGTTAGGCGGGCCTTGTCCATGTTCAAGCAGGCTGGCTTCATCGCCGTCTTCCGGATGCTAAGGATGTTGCGCAATCGCCTCGACATCCTGCTGATGGGGGTGCTGTACGTGAGCTTGGTCGAAGGTTTCCAAGGTGAGCCGGACATCGATTCCGCGCGTGGTCTTTACGCCCAGGCGATGCGGGTGGCAATCGTGTTCCACACCATCACCATGGCCTTCAACACGGCGCTGTTCCCGCGCTTGGCGATGTTGACTGGAGGTTCCGACAAGCATGAAGCGACCAAGCTCCTGTATGGGCGCGCGGTGCGCTGGCAGGCGTTTTGGGCAGCACCGATGGCCGCTGGCGTCTTCCTCTATGCCCACACCGTGGCGGGCTGGTTCGGCGGTGAATACCTCAACGGCATGCCCGAAAGCGGGGTCTTACATACCACCGGCGAGGTGTTGCAGGTCCTGCTGATCTCAGTGTTCTTCGATTGCATCGGCGGTCCGGTCGGCTTCTTGATGATCAGTCACAAGGAGATGGAACGAAAAGTACCGTTATTGGGCGGTTTCGTGGCAGTCTGCAGCATCGTCTGCAACATCATCCTCATCCCGCGACATGGCCTCCTTGGTGCCGCTTGGGCCTCGACCATCACCGCGGGAATCGAGTTCGTCGCCAAGATGTTCATCGTCAGCCGCATGTATGGGAATCCGTTGCCGGCACTGGCTCGCACCATCCCTTACTACCTGCTGACGGCAGCCATGATCGGCTTGGTGATCGTCTTCGGCTTCCAGGATAACCCACTGCTTGGTGGTCTTCTTGGTGCCGGCTTCTACGCCGCGGCAGCACTTTTGACCCGCCAGGTCGACCCGGCAGTAGTCGTCCTGCTCAAGAAGAAGTTGGGGCGCGGCTAGAAATCCAGCCAGCAGATTGGCCGACTCCGCTGGAAAGCAGGTTGGCCGCCCCGCTATCCTGCCCTAAGGAGTAGGCACTCCATTCACCCATGAGTAACGGCAAACGAAAGCGCGTAGTTATCGCTGGCATCGACGGTGCCACCTGGGACATCATCGATCCCATGGTCAAGGACGGCAAGTTGCCGAACTTGGGGGCAATGGTGGAAGGTGGGGCTACTGGAGTATTGGCCAGCACCACGCCGCCCAACTCATCGTTGGCATGGAGCTCATTCATGACCGGCGTCGAGCCGGGCAAGCACGGCATCTTCTTCTTCCGCGAACAACGACACGGTAGCTATCACCGGCCAGTCGTATCGATGGAATCGTTGATGGCGCCGACCGCGTGGAAGTTGGCTTCCGAGCATGGCAAGAAGGTCGCGGTCATCACAGTGCCGTTGACCTTCCCGGTAGAGAAGGTCAACGGCTGCATGATTGGTGGCTTGCTGACTCCAGATCGCAGCGCCGATTTCATCCATCCGCCCGAGTTGCGTCAGGAGTTGGAAGCCGCGATCGGCGATGTGCCAGCCGATAACGAACCGGAAATCCTGTTCCACAGCGCCAACGAGGCGGAAGCCGCCAAATGCATGATGCATGTGATCGAGCAGATCACGCGTATGGGCGAACATATCCTCGAGCACCACGATCCGGATCTGTTCTGTCTGGTGTATCGGCAAGTCGACCTGACTTCACACCAAGCTTGGTGCTTCCAGGATCCAGAGTGGCAAGCCAAGAACCCAGGTATGTGGGAGGCGCGGCAAAACGTCCTCGCCGAGGTCTACACCGCAGTCGATGCCGCCTTCGGGCGCATTCGCGATAAGGCCCTCGCCATGGACGGTGAAGTCGCCTTCGGTACTTGCTCTGACCACGGTTTCGGCCCCATCGCTTACCGCTACTTCATGAACAAGTGGCTGCTCGATGAAGGCTACCTGGTGTTGAAGTCAAGTGCCCAGATGATGAAGCTGAAGCTGTTCATGCAGCGCAAGTGGAATGGTCTTCTGCGCCGCACCGGCATCTTGCGCATCCTGGTCAAGCGTGGACGCAAGCTCGGCAAGGGGCAAGAGGAGACCATCATGGACATGATCGATTGGTCCAAGACCCGGGCCTACTCGAGTTTCTCCGGTGGCGAAGACATCGTCTTGATCAACCTCAAGGGGCGCGAACCGGAAGGTACCGTCGAGCCTGGTGCTGAATACGAGGCCTTGCGCGAGGAGATCATCAGCAAGGTGGTCAACATCCAAGCGCCCGATGGCACCAAGGTCATCGATCGCGCCTACAAACGCGAAGACCTGTGGCACGGTGAGCAGTTGCACAACGCACCTGACATCCAATGCGTGACGGTAGATACCGCCAACAACATGTCGCCACATCCATTGGCACCTGTGCATGCGCAGGAAGCCGTCGAAGGCCGTCCGGCCATGCACCGCCCCAACGGTATCTTCGGTTGGGAAGGTAAGGGCATCATCAAGGAAGGGGTCCGCACCGACGGCTCCCAGATTGCCGACATGACTCCCATGATGCTGCACCTGCTTGGTCTTCCGATTGAGGATTACATGGATGGTCGCGTGATGGAAGATTGCCTCACCGATGAATACCGCACTGCTAATCCGGTGCAGGTTCGAGAGGGGCACATCCAGCTGAAACCACGCGTCACCGGCGATGCGGTCGAGGACGATGATGAGAAGCTGATCGAGACGATGAAAGCTCTCGGTTACATGGAGTGAATACCGTGGGGCGCATCTTTCCTTGCCCACTCGGACGTCCACAGAACATCATCACGATGCGAGAGGTAGGCGAGGGCTTGCCCACCCAGCGCCCAGGTTTCTTGCATGGCGATCCGAGGCCCTGGATTCCCGGTACATTTCAGTTGAATGAAGCGCAGGGCGGCGAGCCGCCGATGCCATGGGGGCCAGGTTGCGATCTGCTGCTCGCGCCGGCACCGGTGCCTGGTGTTGAGACCGAGTCGTTGAAGGAAGTGTTGCGGTCACATTAGCCCAGCATTCCCGTAGCCCAAATTGAGCGCGATATACCGGACTGTG
>CAZJGH010000031.1:275-17358 GCA_964545405.1 uncultured Planctomycetales bacterium | reverse complement strand
CGACTCCACTGCGGGCGGCCTCCACCACACCAACACCGAAACCCAATTCAGCGACGGTGCGGACGGGGCCGACGGCGGTCGAGTAGGCACGACCGTAGCCCGAGAAGGTCACGGACTCGAGGTCGGCGGCACCGTTCTTGGCGTTGACGTCTTCGATGTTGATCGCGCCACCGAGTTCGATGAGGTCGGTCACGAAGTAGCCTGCACTACCGTCAAGGTGTGCGGCATTGCCATTCATGGTGCCAGTGCCGTTTGAGGAGTACCCCAAGTTGCCACCGATACGAATAGTTCCAGCCTCGAAGGTTTGGCCGACGGGCTTGGCGCCGATGGGATTGCTGGAGCAGCTAATTAGGCCGACCAGAGGGAGCAGGAGCAGGATCTTATGCAGGTACATCGCTGGGTTCTGATGATGGGGTAAGCGCAGAGATTAGGCCCGTTCCCCTATTGAGTCAATCAGAGAGAGTTACTCAGTATGTCCTGTGGCAACAAAAAGCGCCCCCTCGGCGGCCAAAAAAGCCATCGAGGGGGCGTTTGAAGGCTGTCTTACTGAATGACGGCCGAAACGATGTTGGAAACGTTGCCTACCTCAGCGGCCTGAACCCAAACCGTGCGACCGGTTCCGCGGCTAGGCACGAAGGAGTTACCGTCAGCCACGCCGAAGGTGTTCGAGGTGATCAGCAGGGCGACCGTGTTGTTGGCGATGCCAAGGGTCATTCCGGTGTTCCACTCGAAGGAGCTACCGAGGCCAGCGAGGGAGTACGCGACCACGACCTGGGTCGATGGGCTGCAGTCCTCGACATGGGCGTTAGCCAAGGATCCACCGTTCAGGGTGCCCAAGGTAAGGACCATCGGTCCTGGAGGGCCTGCTTCAACAGCAGCCCGCAGGTTGACGCGGCCATGACCGTAGATCGAGTCCTCGCCAGCAGCGCCGAGGTCATCGCAGCTGCTCAGCAGGATGTCTTCGACGGTCTGGGCACCCATGCCTGGGTTGGCTGCGAAGATCATCGCCGCCACACCATTGGTGAGTGGAGTCGAGAAGCTGGTTCCAGATGGCGCCGAGTAGCTGCCACCCATCTTGGTTGATTCGATGCCGACACCAGGTGCGACACAATCGACCGCCAAGCCATAACCTGACCAGCTCGCCTTGTTGTCGTTGCTATCGGTGGCACCGACGATGATGACGTCTGGGTAATCGAAGTATGACCAGTTGTCGCCGGAGTTGCCTGCGGCGTAGAAGTACAAGCCACCTTGGTTCTTGATGTAGGTACCGGCAGTGGAGACGCTGGTGTTGTTCACACCCGAGTAGCTCGAGCTGACGGTGCTGGCACCGTTATCTACCGCCACCATGGCGCCACCAGTGATATCGCTCAAGTAAGCGCCACCGGAGCTCGACTCGCTTACGCGAATCGGCATGATCTGGATCTTCCAAGCGACACCAGCGACGCCGATGCCGTTGTTGCCTTCAGCACCGATGCATCCTGCGACCCAAGTACCATGGCCGTTGATGTCCTCAAGGTTTCCGCCTGAGTACTGCCACTGTCCAGAGACCTGGTTGTAGCCTTCGATCAGGTTGTTGACCAGGTCGGGGTGGTTAGTGTCGATGCCGGTGTCGGTGTATGCGGCGATGACCGAGTTGGCGTCAGTGATGGTGTCCCACCCTAGTTCCGACTGCATGTTCTGATGGTGCCACTGGTTGTTGAAGCGGGAATCGTTCGGGGTCAACAATGGGTAGCAGATCCAATCAGGCTCGACGTACTGGTAATCACCAGTCGCCATCAACTTGGCGCTGAAGGAATCTTCAGTCATGCCTTCAGGCACGGCGACGATGTATTCATCGACACGTGCTTCCAACTTGATCAGCGTTGGCATCAGGCGATCGCGCGCGGCTTCCAGGTTAGGACCGTCCTGAAGAGGACGAGCAATCATGCGGCCAGACAATTCCATGTAGCCTGGACGGTTCTTGAATTGCTCCTGGGCATCGAGTGTTGCGGCGCCAACGAGGAGAAACGGGAGGAGTAGTAGGGTTCTGGGTAGGGTCATGGGAGGTTTCTTGGGACACAAGAGTGACCCCCATATTTACCATCTGGTTCCGCTATTTACGCGAAGAAAGCGCAATACTCCCTTTTGAGTTCACCACTTATGAACTTCGGTAGCCGACTACAGCACCCGCCGCACGCCGTCGATGGTGGTGCCGTCGACCCACTGGATGGCCGCAATGAACTCCTCGCCAAGCTGTGGTTTGGCTGGTTCGCCCCCGCAGAGTGTGTTTAAACGACGTTTCAGGTCGTGGATGTCAAGTAGCGGCACGCTGCTGCCACGCGCTGCTTCAATCAGATCAGTTCGAGCTGGATTGATGCACAAACCATGTTCGGTAGCGATGACATCAATCAACTCGCCTGGCCCCACCATGGTAGTGACCTGATCAAGGATGACCGGAATACGGTTGCGTACGCTTGGCACAGCCAGGATCGTGCACTTCGAGAACAGGCAGTTCTGCCAGCCACCGATGCCGTGCAGCAGGCGACCATCAGAGTGAGTGACCACGTTGGCGTTGAAGTCGACATCCACCTCAGTCGCTCCGAGCACCACTACATCTAACATCGAAGCGAAGTTGCCCTTGCCATGGAAGTTGTAGCTGGTGAACGGCGAGGTGTTCTGGTGACCGGCGTTCTCGCGCATCGAGCGCACGCCTTCAAGGTCGAAGGTCTGTCCATCGAGGATCACCGGGGTGAAACCCTCTTCGAGCATCTCGACCAGATACTGATTGCTGCCGCCACGCACGAAACTCGCAGTCACCCCCGCCTCGCGCATGTACTCCTTAAGGAACATCGCGAATGCCAAGGTGATGCCACCGGCGCCGGCTTGAAAACTGAATCCCTCGCGCATGATGCCTGCATCACGCACGAACTTGGCGATGTTCTCGGCAATCAGCAGACGGTCTGGCGACTTGGTGACGCGAGTCGTACCGGAAACGATCTTCTCGGGCTCACCGACCTTGTCGACCACGACCACCTGATCTACGTTCTGCCCTTGCAGCTGCCACGGCAAGCATGGGAACGGTACCAGGTTGTCGGTGACGACAACGACGTGATCGGCGTATTCAGAATCGGCCAAACCGAAGCCGAGCAATCCGCAGGCACTGGGGCCGCGATCGCCGGTGGCGTTGCCGAACATGTCGGCGGTCGGCGCCGCAAGCACCGCTATATCGATATGGACTTGGCCATCCTGCACAGCTTGGTAACGTCCGCCGTGACTCCGTAATACCGCTAAGCCACGCATCTTGCCGTGCGATGCGTAATCACCCAAGGGGCCGTTCATCGAGCCTTCGATGTGATGGATAGTGCCGTCATCAAGATATTGAAGGAGATGGGCATGACAAGGGAAACTGGCACTTGGGTACCAGCGCAAGTCCTTGACCCCGAGTTGGGCGGCAGCATCGAACAAGGCATTGGCGACTAGATCACCGTTACGGAAGTGATGGTGCGTGCTGATGGTCATGCCATCCTTCAAGCCGGCGCGCTCCAACGCGACCTTCAACTTGGCAGTCATGTCACCGACATCAGGCACACGCTTATCTCCATCAGCCGGGAAATCGGCACAGGTGCGAATCGGCGCACCCACCTTCTTGCCACTTGGCTGGTGCTTGCCCACTCCCTTGAACGGGGTGGTCTCGGTGCCATTGATGTGCGCCGGAACTTCACGCCCGGCGGCGGTCAACAAGCTCTGGTCGGTGAGGGTCATGACTACGGAATTCTAGCCGCGCTTGCCGCGTTATCGACCACAATCCAGGTCGTGACGATCGGGCAATGGTCGGACGCGATGGGCTCGTCCAGGACCTCAACCTTGCCGAATCCATCGGCAAACCCTGGGGCCCTGAGGAACCAGTCGATCTTCTTGGTGGCATCCTTCGACGGGAATGTAGGTAGATGACTCGAATCGGCTGGCTGCCAACCGGCATCGAACAAGACCTTCATCGGCTGGCTATCCGGTTCAGCGTTCAAGTCTCCCACCAACAAGGTGGGCATATCGGCAGGCAATAAGCGCGCGTTGAGCGCTTGGGCTTGGGCGATACGATCGGAAGGGTTGCTGGTGTGATCCAGATGCGTACCGACGAAACGGATACGTCGGCCAGTCTCGGGTTCCTCGACCACCACTGCCACAGCGACGCGCTTTTCATGATTCGGTGCGGCAGGCAACAGGAATACGTCGGAATCGACGAGCGGCCAACGCGAAAGGACTGCATCACCATAGGAACCACCTAGGTACGGGATCGCCTCGCCGAAGATGACGGTATTCATGCCGGTGAGGGCAGCCAGTTGCACATCCTGTTCCACGCCGCTGGCGCGCCCGGTGCCGGAATCGACTTCCTGCAACGCCACAAGAACCGGATTGGCTGAGTTGATCACGTCAGCGATGCGTTCGAGGTCGAACTCGCCATCGACTCCTTCACCATGGTGAATGTTGTAACTCATCACTGTGATCGATGTTGCAGACGGTGAAGGTGCATTCTGGCAGGCCATGAGGGGCAGCAGGGCGAGCAAGATGCAGCAAGGGCGATGAATGCCTAACATGAGGCCAACTGTAACGTTGGCAGACTAACTAATGCGCACACCTCGTCCCATACTCGTGGCCGCCGCAATCATGGCGGCCTTCACTGTTTCTGCTCTTGCCGCTCAGGAATGGCAGCTTGATGAGCGCCCCTACGGCGCCCGCCCGAGCAAGAACATCTTCAGCCCGCTTGATCTGCCATCGCCCAGCAGTATGCGCTTGGCTTCCGGTGCCCCAGGCCCGGATTATTGGCAGCAGCAGGTCGACTACGAGATCAAGGCTTCATTGGACCCCGAGACCCGCATGGTTCATGGCACGGCCCATATCACCTACACCAATGCTTCCCCCCATCAGCTTGATTACATCTGGCTGAACCTCGAGCAGAACGCCTTCCGCGAGGACAGCATCGCAGCCGCAGTAGGTGCCGCCACGGCCATCGGCATGAGCGAGACCGAGGGCGATGGTTACCTGATCTCGGAGTTGAGCAGCAAGAACAAGGATCTTGATTACCAAGTGTTCGACACCCTTGCTCGCGTGATCCTGCCGAAGCCAATTGAAGCGAATGGCGGCACCTTCGAATTCGATATCGAATGGGATTTCCTGATTCCGCAGAACGTCTTCCGGCGCTTCGGAATCCGCGACTTCAAGAAAGGCAAGGTTTACGAGGTAGCGCAATGGTTCCCGGCAGTCGCCGTCTACGATGACGTTCAAGGTTGGAACACCATGCCTTACATCGGCTCGGGCGAGTTCTATTCGAACTTCGGCACTTACGATGTCGAACTCACGGTACCGAGCAACATGCTGGTGGCAGCTACCGGTGAACTGCAGAACGAGTCGAAGGTCTACACCAAGGAGCAAGTCTCACGCCTGAAGAAGGCCCGTAAGACTCGGGACACGGTCGCGATCTGCAGTAAGGAGGAAGTCGGAACCAGCGAAAGCCGACCTGACGGTGATGACACCCTGACTTGGAAGTACCACGCCGAGAACGTCAGGACCTTCGCTTGGGCCTGTTCGACCGCATTCATCCTTGATGCGACCACCACCGAGGATGGCGTATTGGTGCAGACGGTCTACCCTGAGGAAGGCTTGCCGGTCTGGGGCGATGCCACGCAGATGCTGCGCAAGGCCATCGAAGGCTACAACGAGCGACTCATCCCTTACCCCTACCCAGTCGCCACCAACGTGCTCGGAGCTGAGGGTGGAATGGAATACCCGATGATCATCTTCTGCCGCGGCCGCAGCGAAGGTGGCGTGTTCGGGGTCACAACTCACGAGATCGGGCACAACTGGTTCCCGATGATGATCAACACCGATGAGCGTCGCCATGCCTGGATGGACGAGGGCTTCAACACCTTCATCAACGGGTACTCGAACGCCGACTGGTATGGCGAGGGTGCGGAGAACGACAACGACGTCGCCGGCTTCGCGATGTTCATGAATGACCCGAGCCAGATGCCGGTCGCTACTCCTCCCGACATGCTGGGCGGCATGGAGCTTGGCCTGCTTGAATACATGAAGACAGGTGTAGGCCTCACCTTGCTGCGTGAGACCATCCTTGGCCCCGAGCGCTTTGACTTCGCCTTCCGCACCTACATGAAGCGCTGGGCATTCAAGTCTCCACAACCTGCTGATTTCTTCCGCTGCATGGAAGATGCCGCCGGCATCGACCTGGCGTGGTTCTGGCGTGGTTGGTTCTACGAGAATGCGAGCCTCGACCAGAAGATCAGTGGCATCGCCAGCCCCAAAGGGTTACGCGGCGCACGCATCCGAGTGGACAACCTCAAGGGCCTGGTAATGCCTGTACATCTGCGCGTGGTGTTCGAGGACGGATCGGTCGAGGATGTGCATCGTCCGGTCGAGATCTGGTTCCAGTCGAACCGCGCCGTCATCGAGTTGCCCGGTGACCGCAAGATCGCCAAGGCGATCCTCGATCCAGACCAGAATTTCCCCGACACCAATCGTGGTAACAACGAATGGGACGTCGCGATTAATCGCGCGGACAAGAACACCGCACGTTAGGCATTGAGGCTACCGAGTCGATTGGCGGGAGCCTATGTACGCCAATCGACTTCCAGCAGACCGGCTTCCAGCGCGTCGGAGACGGTCTTCAAAGCTCGCTTCACCACTGGTGGGTCGATCATCTTCGATCCAAGGGAAACGACCCCTAACCCCAGCTTCTCGGCCTCCTCGAAGGCCTTGGTTATCTTGCAGGCACGCTCTATCTGTGCTGCTGATGGTGCGAACTCCTCGTGTACCACGCGAATCTGGCGAGGATGTACGCAGCCCTTGCCCTCGAAGCCGATGGCTTTGGCTTCCTGAACGCTAGCACGCAGACCGGCCTCGTCGCCGATGTTGCCGTAGACCGAATCGATGGCCTGCAAGCCATGAGCCTTGGCAGCGAAGATGACTTGCGAGCACGCCCATGAAGTCTCATGACCAGCGGTGGTCTTGACCACCCCCAGATCGGCGGTGAGGTCTTCAAGTCCGAGGGTAAGCGCAACTGTGTGCGGGCTGGCTGCAGCGATCTCCATTGCGTTCATGATGCCCAAGGCTGACTCGATGATCGGCATCAACAAGACATCGCGATCACCGAGGGCGGCATCGATGGCCTGCAGTTCCGCAGCGGTCTCGACCTTCGGCACCAGGATCAGATGTAAGGGAGCATCGGCCAGGTACTCGATATCCTCCAGGCCAAGTGCGCCTTGATTGATTCGAACCATTCGCTCGCAGTCCTGCCAATCGAGATGGAACAAGGCGTGGCGCACCACCGCGCGAGCGTCGACCTTGGCACTGGCTGCGACGGAATCCTCCAAGTCGAGGATCACCGCATCTGGTTTGTGCACCGCTGCATTCAGCATGTACTTGGATTCGTTGCCCGGCAAGTACAAGCGTGAGCGGCGCGCCCGTTCCCGAACCGGCGAGCTCATCGGCTCACCGAGCGGAGCCTCGGGACTCAGGCGCAATCCCTGATCCCCAGTCACCTGCACCAACAGGGATTCCAAGCGCGCGCGCAGGAGGAAGGGGTAGGCGCCGGAGTCGTCGACTTCAAGATGGCCGTTCTCGATGCCGGCCTCGCCCAGGAGGCCGAGGAGCAGCTCCCTTGTAACGTCGCCGTACATCCCCTCCAGACGGCTGTTGAAATCAAGCGTGATGCCGCCTGAGGAAGCAGGTGTAAAACCGAACCAAACGTCGCCGCGCAGTTTTTCGCCACGCCGACCAGAGGTGAAAGGGTGAATGGGCGCTTCGGTGGAAGTCATGGTCCTGCACTATTGTAAGCATTCCACCTCCACGAATCTGCTTTCATCATTTAACCTGGATGGTCCATGCGCTTCCCCTCGATTCGTAATTTCTGCGCCACCCTCTGCGCCCTGCTCCTGTTCACGGGCCAGGCTCTTGCCACTTGGTCCATCGTCGTGGTCAACATGGCTACTGGTGAGGTCTGTGTCGCCTGTGCCACCTGCATCGAAAACTTCGACCTACGCCTGGCCGTCGGGATCCTGGCCAAGGAAGCAGGTGCTGGTGCATCGCAGGCCCTTGGCGCCCCGGCCTCGACCCGTAACTTCATCAACGACATGCTGCTGATGGGGATGCCGCCTGACGAGATCATCGCCGAGATCGATTCCTTCGACAACCTGTTCCACATGCGTCAGTTCGGCATCGTCGACCTTGCCGGTCGCGCCGCCAACCACACCGGCACTTCCAATGGCGATTGGGCTGGTGGAGTGACCGGCCGCGTCGGCGACCTGGTCTATTCGATCCAGGGCAACGTGCTTACTGGTGCTCCTGTGGTTCAAGCTGCAGAGACCGCACTCATCAACTCCCCTGGCGACATGGGCCAGCGAGTGATGGCTGCGATGGAAGCCGCGCGCGCCATGGGTGGCGACGGCCGCTGCTCCTGCAACCAGACCCAACCGACTAGTTGCGGTGCACCACCACCGAGCTTCACCAAAAGCGCCCACGTCGGCTTCTTCGTGATCGCCCGCCCGGGCGATGAGCCGTTCTGCAACTTCTTCGGCTGCGGGCTCGGGGACTTGTTCCTGGTAATCAACAAGGCTGGCCTAGTCGCTTCCAGCCCTGATCCGGTGTATGAGATTCGCACCAAGTTCGACCAGTGGCGCGTGGGCCTGGATGACCGCCCTGACGGCAACAACTCGACAGTATTCGCCTACAGCAACGAGGTGGCAGCAGGCTCGACCACCCCGCAGACCTTCGTCATCGACCTAGCCGACATAGACGGCGACCTGCTGACTTCTGGCGGTGCAGCGATCAGCCTAGTGCATGACCCTAAATCCGCAGGGCTTGCGACCTTGCATCAGGTCATCGACCATCAAGATGGTTCGTACACGGTCGAGGTCATGCCTGGCGATCGGCCGGGGTTGGACCACCTGCGATTCATCGTCGACGATGGCATCCGTCCAGTGACCTTGTGGCCACCGGCTCGTTTACTACACCGCAGTCCAAGGCCGGCACCACTCAGTACTGGGAAGGCCATCCTGGGAATCAATTCCCTGCAATCGGTCCGCACTGGTTTCCCGCTCGCTGATGGCCAATCCGCATGGGTGCTCGGAAACCGCGGCTTCGGACAGGAGCTCCTGCGCTTCATCCGCCCTAACCCAGGCACGCCATTCGTACTCGACACCGAGTTCGGCATAGACAACTTCGCTTTGGCGAACCTCCGCGACCTCTGGATCAGCGACGACGAGTTGCGCCTGACTTTCGCGGCGCGGATGCCTTATGACGGAATCCAACGGCTGTTCACCTGTTCACGCTCCAGCACCACCGAGGATTTCGATGAGCCAGTGCTGCTGGTTGACCTCGATAGTGGCTTGGATGAAGGCGGCCCATACCTGAGTCAGAATGAGCTTGAGATCTGGTTCCACTCGGCCAGAGATGGTCAATCCGACATCTGGCACGCCAAGCGCCTCAACCCTGAAGCACGCTGGTTCCCACCGACCAAGGTCGAATCCATCTCGACTGCCGGTCACGAACGCTATCCGATGCTGTCCGCAGGCAGTACCCGCATGTGGTTCTCGAAACGCGGTGCCGGTGATTCGATCCTGCACAGCGCCGAGCGCAACCCAGATGGTGACTTCGGCCCGGCACAATCGGTCGCTGGCAGTTTCGCCAGTCCGCAGGATGCAGCTATCGCGGTCGGTATGGAACACGATCCGATCGGTGGCCCGCCACGGCTTTGGTTGCTTGGCGGAAGCACACCGTCCACTAAACAACTATTGGTTTCGGATTGGCCTCATGCAAGCCTGAGCGTCAATCCCCCAACGGTGTCGCAAGTAAGCGGTGGCAACTTCGTCTTCCAATTGGACGCCGGCCCGATGTGGGCAAGCGCCGCCTACACCTTGCTGGTCGGTAGCCCCAATCCGGGCAACTACATCGATGGCTTGGGAACCTTGCCGCTTACTCAATCAGCCGGCCTGACCAATGGCTTGCGAGCCTTGTATGGGAATCCTGAACTGGCCGGAGGCTTCGGCCACCTCGGTGGCCTCGGTACGACCACAGTCACTTGGACGGTGCCGCCTGCATCATCACTGCCGGCAGCGTTACTGGACCGCGATTTGGACGTTTGCTTCGTCGCGAAGACCTTCAACGACAACTTCATCAGTGAGGCTGTCCACGTGACCATCACCCAATAAGGGCGACCCGCGCAAGGCACTGCCGCCCCCAGGATTCACCCTGGGTCTGCTACCCTGTGCCGCTATGGCACGCGGACTCATCCTCGGTCTGAATCAATACACCCACTCCGCAGCGGCTTGCTTGCTCGCTGCCGATGGCAGCTTATTGTTCGCCGGTGAGAAGGAACGCCTGACTCGCAAGAAGCATGACGGTGGTGACGTCGCCGTCTTGGTCGAACATGCCCTAGATAGCGTCGGCGCGACCCTCGACGATATCGCCCTGGTGGTCGCCAACAATCACCTGTTCAGGATCGATCGATTCCACCGCACGGTGCACTGGAATACGGCCCTCTTTTCCTATCAGGAAAGCTACGTATCGAAGTTCAACTTGCTGCCGGGCGTGCCGCGTCTGGAGCTTTCCCATCACCTAGCCCATGCTTGGTCGGTCATGCCTTTGGCGCCATTCGATGAGGGTGTAATCGTGGTGATGGACGGCATGGGCAGCACCTTGCATGAGATGCGCATGCCCGGCGTTGATTACTATTCCGAGCTCGAGACCGCCCAAGCCGAAGGCTTCATCTCGGTACCGCCAGGCCTCGAACAGGACGGTGGTTCTGATTCGGCATTCGGCTGGCGTGAAGGAGAGAGCGCCTTCTCGTTCAAGGGCAATGAACTTCAGCGTCTGTTCAAGCGTTGGATCGCCGAGCCTACCCCAGCCCTACTGCATAACTACGGCTTCGAGAACATGGAGTCCTTGGGCGCGATCTACTCGCGTGTCGCAAGTCATGTATTCGGTGACTGGAACACTTGTGGCAAGGTCATGGGCCTCGCTCCGTGGGCCCGACAATGGGCACCCGATTCCGAGCGCAAACCTGTCTTCACTGGGCCGCTGGAACAACTAGACGTCAACCGGCAACGACTGCGTGATGAACCAGCACCCAACGGCTGGTCCGATGGCGCCAATCATGGCGGCTACGCTCGATTGGCCGCCGACGTTCAGTCAGACCTTGAAGACGTGGTCTTGGATTATCTGCAACGCCTGCGCATCAGCACCGGCGCCAAGAATCTTGCCTTCTGTGGCGGCGTGGCGCTCAACAGCACCTTGAACGGGCGCATCCACCGGGAGGCCGGCTTCGAGCAGGTTTACATTCCCCCACATCCAGGCGACCAAGGCCTGGCGGTAGGCTGCGCGCAATTCGGCCTTGCTCATCTAATGCAGAAAGGCGGCGATGCTGGAGCGGCTAAACAAGCTGGGTTCTCCCCTTACGCTGGTTTCGACTACCCCAAGGCGGACATCGATCAAGCGATCGAGGAGTATGGGCCGTGGCTCGAGGAGGCTGATGTATCCGAGTTGCCTTTACTTGAGGTCGTCGCTGACGCCCTCGCTGATAACCAGGTAGTAGCTTGGTGGAGTGACCGCGCTGAGTTCGGTCCACGCGCCCTCGGCAACCGCAGCATCTTGGCTGACCCGCGCGACGGCGAGAACATCCGCCGCATCAACTCCGCGATCAAGAAGCGCGAAGCGTTTCGACCATTCGCACCGACCGTACTTGCCGAGCATGTTGGCGAATGGTTCGACCAGGCCTCCCCGTCGCCGTACATGTCGTTGACTGTGCCAGTGAAGACAAGCAAGGCAGCCGCAATCCCAGCTGTCGTGCATATCGACGGCACCGCGCGAATCCAGACCTTGGAGCGTGAGCACAATCCGCGCTACTACGCCCTGGTTGAAGCCTTCCATGAACGCAGCAAGGTGCCGATGGTGTTGAACACTTCATTCAACATCAAAGGCGAGCCGATCGTCGAGACAGCCCGCGAAGCCGCATGGAGCTTCCTGCGTGCGGAACTCGATCTCTTGGTGCTTGGTTCGCGACTGTTTCGTCGGCGTACCCTGCCCGACCCGCTTACCGGCGACCTCATCCCGCGCGCGATCGACAACTTCAACGCTGAAGTGGTGTCCGATTCGAGTGGCGAGACAATGTCGGTAAGACTGATGGCACGCGGCGAGACCTTCGACCTCGATCAACTCGAGCTGGGTATCCTCGAAGCAGCAGATGGCAGTGCGACCCTGGGCGAAATCGTGGAGTTCTTCCAGGCTGAATGGGAGACCGAGCATCTCGATTTGATTCGCAAGGTAGATAGCCTGTTCGAGCGCTGCCTGATTTCAGTTTCTCCTGCCTAATGCGATTTTCCATGATAACCTTTGCGGATGGTCTATCCCTCCCTCGCAATCGGCCTAGCCTGCGCCTGCCTCACGGCCTCAGCTGTCGCTCAAGAGCCAGCTGACACCTATTTCTCGGTCGCAGTGGTCGAGAATGGCCATAACCATTCCGGTGCCAACAAGCTGTTCCTGGACTTCCAGACAGCCCCGTTCGGCGCCCCCGACGCCAACATCGGTCGAGTCGTGTCGCGTGAGGTCAGCCTCGGTGCCATCACACTCGATGGTTTGGCAGGCGACTGGGATCCACTCAACACCATGACCTTCACCGGGGTCGTACAGAACAACCATCCGTTGAGTGAGAGTGTCGATGCGCAACCTACAGTCATCCAGATCAACTCGGTATGGGATGCGAATGATGTCTACTTCCTGCTGCAGTGGGAAGACGCTGGGCACAACGCCAGCGTACGCAAGGACAAGTGGATCTTCGGCGACCAGGGCAACGGCGAATCCGGTTGGAACAAACAGGTTCACGTCGGTGCCGCCGCAGGCACACCGAATGCCAACGCGGTCAATGCCCATCACCCGATCCCCAGCAACGAGAGTGAGGACCGGGCCTTCTTCATGTTCCCGATAGTCGATGCCGACGACAACTTCACCGAAAGCGGGCGCGGTTGTGCTTTCTATTGCCATGGCAACGTCCATGAGCAGTCAAGCTACACCAATCACACCGGAGCTGGTTACTCGGTCATGCACACCAACCGCCCCGGCGACACCGCCGACATCTGGCACTGGAAGGCCTCGCGCACCGAGCCAAGTGGTTTTGCGGATGACAAGTACCTCGGCTTCGCCACTGGCAGTAACAACGGCCGGTTCTCCGATAGCGGCACCTCTGCCTATTCAAGCAACGGCTTGACCGGCAGCAATCCGACTTCGATGCACTTCACTGGTCTCGGCTTCCTCGCCGATCGCTTGTTTGATTTCGAAACGGTTGCCTTCGCTGGGATCCCAGCTCCTGGTAATGAGATCCCCTACAACATCAGCCGCACTCCAACCGGTAGCCGTGGTGATGTCGCGACCGCTGCGAACTTCAACCCGGCCACCAACATGTGGACCGTCGAGTTCCGTCGCGCCCGTGACACCGGCAATGGTGACGACCACCAGTTCACCGGTACGCCCTTATCGCCACCTAGTGATCCACTCATCCAATCCGGCAACGCCATCAACGGCAAGGCGGTCTACGAATACAACTGTCTAGGTTGCCACAAGGATAATGGCATCGGCAGTCAAAGTGGCGGCTCGTGGGGATTCTCGCGAGTCCAGCGTGTCTCCAGCTCACTAATCCACGGTGCCATCGATCGGGTCCCGATGATGAGCTCCTTCGGGGCGCTGCTATCCGACCAGGAGGTCGAGGACATCGCGGTATACCTGCAGGAGCAGGAGTATTTCCGCCCGACTCTAGATATCGCCAACCTCAGCGCCGGCAATGTGGCCTCGCTGACGGTCGGCGGCGCAGCCGCTGGAGATACCGTCTACTTCGCCTACTCCCTGGCTGGCGCTGGCCCGACAGCCACGCCCTGGGGATTCAGCCTCGATCTAGGTGCCCCCTACAGTCAGATCGGCACTGCCATCGCTGGCGCTGACGGCTCCGCAAGCGTCTCCACCCCGGTTCCTGGCATCGCTTCGGGACTGCATGTTTGGATTCAGGGCGTCGTCCGCCACGGCAACAGCTTTTCGCCTTCGATCATGGTTGACGATTACGTGCAATAGTTGGGTAGAATATGGGGTCTTTTCTCCTAGGAGAACACCATGCCTGAAGCACCGCAAATCCACATCACCGCCGAGCCTCAACCGATCCCCACTAACTGCCTGTTCAAGGTAGACCGCACCCTGTTCGATGGCATGCTTTATGTCAGCGACCAGGAATGGGCGAAGGAATGGGCTCCACTAGCTGCTTACTTGTTCGAGAATGTTGAAGGAATACGCGGGGTGAAGATCCATGGTTCAGAGGTCTTGGTCACCATGACCAACACCCCAGAGGATTGGCGTATTCCTGCCCGCTCTTCAGGTGCCGCGATTCGTGAATTCCTCGAGCAGGAAATCGATGCGGTAAGAGGCGGCGCTGGTGATGCACTGCAAGGCGATGACCTGTTGCGCCATCAGGCCCAAAAGGTGGTCGATGACACCCTCAACCCTGGCTTGGCTTCCCACGGTGGATATGTCGAGATCATGGCTAGTGAAGGCAAGAACCTTTACATCTCCATGGGTGGCGGTTGCCAAGGCTGCGGTTCAGCCGCGATGACCATGAAGCAAGGCGTCGAAGTCGCTATCCGCAACGAAGTGCCTGGTATCGAGGGGATCTTCGATTCCACCGACCACTCCGCTGGCACCAACCCATTCATGTAATCGCCGCTCATTTGAGCCGACAGCCTGTCTCGTTATGCTGTCGGCATGAGTGCTGCTGCCTCTGGCCCCCGCCGTTGTCCCAACTGCCATGCGGTGGCGAACCATCATTTCTGCCCCAAGTGCGGGCAGCCGACCAAGGGTCTGCGCGCTGGACTGCGCGACTTGGTGCATGATTTCGCCGGTGCCGCATTCGGCGCCGACGCACGCATTTGGGCTAGCCTGAAGCAACTGTTCCGCCACCCCGGAGCACTGACTGTCGCCTATTTCGAAGGCCGTCGCTTCCGCTACCTGTCGCCCCTGCGGCTTTACCTGTTCGCCAGCGTGTTGATGTTCATGGTCACCGCCCTGACGCCAGGGGATGAGGGCGGCAACGTGACCTTCAGCACCAACGGCTCATCCGCCACCAGTACCGACGGCGAGCAGGAACCAGCTGGCATGGAATATGCCATTCGCGAAGACATCCTGCCTGAGGATGGATGGTTCACGGAGTATTTCGGTGATTACCTACTGGAGTGGGGTCGCCACATGGACACCATGACTCATGAGCAACAGGAGCAGGCGATCATCGCGCAGATAAGCGACCTCGCCCCGACTGCGCTGTTCCTGTTCCTGCCATTCCTGGCGGCAATCCTGCGCTTGGTGTGGGTGCGCCGTGATTTCCTGTATTTCGATCACTTCATCTTCGCACTCAATTACATGTCGTTCATCTATCTGCTGGTAGTGGCCTTCGACCTGTTCTCGGCACTGACTCCACTTCCTGGATGGGTGATCGCGATAATCGCAGTGACCTACCCGCCGTTCTATTTCGTGCGCGCGCAGCAACGCATCACCGACTTAGGCACTGGCCGGGTGTTCGCCGCCAGTGTGCTGACGTTCTTCCTCGCGCTTCCAGCCGCCTTGGTGCTGAGCCTAGGTTTAGTGTTGATAGGTGCCCTTAGCGCCTAGCTATTCGGGCAATTCCACGCTCACTTCAGCGCTCCACATGCCATCGCGATCACCGCGTTCATTGAGGGTCTTGCGCAGCACATCAAGCGATGGCTTCAACTTACCCTTGAACAGCTCTTGTCCCTGATGGACGACGCGGATGTCGTCATCGAAGTCGACCATCGACTCATCGACGCGGATCGTAAGTCGGTTGATCTTGTCGGCTGATGTGATGTTGAACACCTGGCCGTCGCGTTCCACGACCACGCGGCTACGCGCTTGTGGCTCATCGACCTGCAGCCAATAGAAACGCTGATGCACGACATCATCCTGCAGCCACACGATCTTCTGCGGGCGTAGTTCGCGTGTGTGTTCCGCCATCCACGGAACCGCTACCGCGTCATCGCGGTCCATCCAATGGCCTTTACCATCATGGATCTTCACCAGGTGCGGGTAACCACTTGGGTCTTCGGCCTGCAGGGCAGCGAGCTTCACCCCCCACTCGGCAGCGATCTTGTTGCGATCATAGGCGGCATCATCGCCACCCATGTGCAAGGTGAATGGCAAGTTGCGGAGTCCGTCAGGCTTGGTCTCATTGGGATGCCCTGCCATCATCGCTGCAGCAGCGAAACGATCGGCCATGCGTGGGGCAAGTTGATAGACGCCATCGCCGCCGGCTGAATAGCCCATCAGGTAGATGCGGTTCGGGTTGACGCCCTCGAACACGATGAGATTCTCGATCAGGCGATCGAAGAACTTATCGATATGAGCTTGATGCCAGAGGTTCCAGGTATCGGTGGCTGCACGCGGCGCCAGATAGACGCCCTCAGACGGCTCGTAGAGGCGCTTCTGGTTCTCCCATTGCTGGTCATTGACTTCCTTCGGAGCGCCGCCGCCGCCGTGCATTGAGATGTAAAGACTGCGCCCTCCGATGGGCTTGTCCCCGAAGACCTTGTAGGCGAAGGGCATCTTCAACTCACCGATGACGAGTTCCTTTGCCGCCATCTCCGCGGCCCTGTCCTGACGGATGCGTGCTACATGCTCGCGCCACAGCAAGTCCGATGGCGACAACACTTCGACTTCATATTCAGTGCCGAAGGAAAAATGAACCAATGAACCGTCGACGGCTTGCGGCAAGCGAACCGTATGCCCTTGGATGCGCGATTCGGTCTCGAGGCTTGCCTTGATATCGACGACGACCCCTTGCTCGATCTCGAGGACCAGGTGATCGTTGGCATCGAAGCTCTCATCGCGAGTCTCGCCGCCACTGATCTCCTGCCCATCCGCATCGAGGACCACGACCTTCACGCGTACTCGCTCACCGTTGCTGTCGACGGCACGTACTCGAACCTGCACGGTACCGCCACCATTCAACCCACTAGGTTCATCAGTATCACTCGGTGCATAACGCTCGGTGACGTTG
>CAZJGH010000031.1:0-265 GCA_964545405.1 uncultured Planctomycetales bacterium | reverse complement strand
ACCGTGTCGGCATCTGGTTGCCAGACCATCGGTAGGCTGATCGGGGTTTGGCGGTAACTGACGGCGTAGATCGCGCGCTCGCGGTCACCTGCCAAGGCCTTGGATGCGCGACCAGTGAACCAGGCCTTATCGAGTTCATCTCCGGTAGGTTCGGCAGCGCCGGTGAAATGCCATTTGCCATCCCAGACCTCGACCCAAGAGTGGTTGCCACTGCCGGCGGCCCACAACGGCGTGCCGACGAACCGCGCTGGAACTCCTACGGCAC
>CAZJGH010000030.1:7134-17513 GCA_964545405.1 uncultured Planctomycetales bacterium | reverse complement strand
GGCTTCGGCGGGGGGACAGCTGGATAGGGAGCCGTCGGTCACTGGGGCGGTGGTGATCTGAATGTCGTAGAGGTAGCCGCGGATGTCGTCGAAGCCGAATACCTGGCTCAATGCTGGCTCAGGCTGTAGGTTGAAGTTCTTCGGCACGCCGCCGCCGAGGATCAGCGTACCCAGGTTCTTGGCAGGGGACTCGAACAGGCCCCAATGGTGATAGGCACATGATTCCATCACTTCGCCATGCAGATCAAGGTCGAAGGCATAATCCTCGCCGCACGCTTGCGACAACGCCCACAGCAAGGTTGAGTTCAGGAACACTGAACCATCTGCGGGGGCGCCGACGAAGACCGGAATCGCCTTGCGGTGGCATAGCGCCATGAGCCCCTCCTGTGCGCCGGTCATTTCTTCCGTAGCGGCGAAGTGGCGCCCTAATAGATTGCGGAACTCCGGGCCGGTCATGCGCCGTTGGAACTCCGGCAGGCTCAACAACTGACATAGGTACTTGTCGGTGTCGAGCAGCACTCCTTCAGGGAAACCTATATCGGTGATGCGGATGATCTCGTCATCACGCATCTGGCCGTCGTCGCCGAAGATCGGGACTTCGGTGAAGTCACTTTCCTTGACCGATTCCAAGGCGCGGTGGGCGTCGTGGTAACAGATCGCATCGGTGACGGAGATGTATGCGAACCAGCCGGTGTCAAGCAGGGGGTTGAGCCACGCGTAGTGTTGTCCGCTCGCCGTGACCGGCCCGTATATCGACAACGTCATCGGAATGCCTTTGCCGATGGCTTCGTCAAGTAAAGTCCAGATGCGGCGCAGGTAGGCTCCTCCGAACGATGGGAAGCTGCTCTCGAAAAGGTGATCGAGGTGCTTCGATTCAGTCACCGCACGATGCTGCAGGCCCGCACCGTCATGACGGCAGCCGTGGCTTCGAATGGGGTCCTTGCGGGTGGCCATTGGCGGATTGTAAGGAAAAGGCCGCCTCCCCGTGAAGGGAGACGGCCGTATCCGCCGGAGGTAGGCTTTAATCGAAGTCTTCGTACACCGAGATTATGTCAGTGCTGCCGATACTTGTGCCAAAGCCGACACTTTGCGGTGGCGCCATGGCTACGTTCGGATCATAGATTATGACCGAATCCTTGAGGTTACTCACCTGGTTCAGGACCACCACTTGACCGGTGAAGGTCGTGGATTTCATGGCGCCGATCTCGTTCACGTAAGTGAAGCCAGTGATGCTGTAACCGCCGCAGGGGTCACTGATCAGTTTCACGCCTGGAGCGAGGAGGCCGATGTTGGCTTCAGATCCACCAAGGCCACCGCCGATGTTGGTGCCGCCACGTAGACGCACGCGGTTGCGGTATCCGTCGCGGAGCTTGTAGCTGTTAGGGCAGTAGACGACCACACCGCCATTCAAGGTGCAACCCTGCAAGGTAAGGGTGTCGCCGGGATCCAGGATGAACACAGCGGTGTCGTCATGACTAATGCCGTTCAACTTGGTGACGCCGGTGTAGATGGTCTTGCCTACGCCTGGTACCAAGAATCCGGACAGGTCGTATGCAGGGGCTACAGCGTTGTCGCCGATGATCTGCTCGGTTCCAAGGGTCTGGTAGTCATCGCGGTCGTCGCGGTACTTGTACAGGGTTCCATCCACGACGCTCTGCACCAGGTTGGTGTTTCCGTCGTGCTCGGAGCCACCTTGCTGATAGCTAGCTACTTCACCGTCGAATACCCAGTCGTTGACCTTGAACTTCATGTCTACGAACAGGGCGTCACCTAAGACATTGGTCCTCAGAATGTGGAAGGTCTTGCCAAGGAACAGCAGCGCCATCTCGGAAGTGCCGCTCTCCCCAGGGTAGACCTTGACAGCAGCACCAAGCTGGGCACGCGCCTCGCCAGCAGAGCCGACCACGTGGATCAGGTTGAGCTGGTTGTCGCTTTCATCGCCGTCGTCCTCGAAGCCATCGCCATCGTGATCATGGTCACAGAAACCGTCATTGTCATGGTCGTGACTGCAGTCATCGGCGCCATCATCATCGTGGTCACAGTCATCATCCGGGTCTTCGTCGTCGGCGTCGTGGTTGCCGGCGTGGTCACAAGCACCGTCTAGGTTGTGGTCGTGGCCACAGTCATCGTCACCGTCCTCATCATGGTCACAGTCGCCGTCATCATCCCTGTGGTGGCCATCATGGTCACAATATCCGTCTAGGTTGTGGTCATGATCGCAGCCGTCGGTGTCGTGTGACGCCTCGTCGCCATCGTGGTCACATCCGTCGTGGTCATCGTCGTGCTCACCACGGTGATCGCAGTCGGTGTGAATACCTGAATCATGGCCACTTCCGGTGTGACCCTCATCATCTTCACAGTCAGTGTCGTGGCCGTGATATTGACTTTCAGGATCACCCGCACAGCCGTTGTGGTCGTGGTCCTCTTCACAAGGAGGATCCTCACCGCCGACTTCGGGGTCGTCGTGGCCATCGTTGTTCTCGTCAACCCAGTTCGGGTCGATTCCGGTATCGATAGTGAAGCGAGTCTCGCCATCAGGCATGGTGAATCCGCCTGGCCCGGTTCCGGCCCAGAATGGGTCGAGGGTAAGGCGTCGCTGGGCATACTCCATCCCGGATTCGGCAGCGAACTCGGCCTTCAGGGCGCCCCCTTCATCACGGGTATTATCGACGAGACTGTCGACCTCGTCTGTATAGCTCCAAGCGGCGGTGGCTAATAGGCTAGTGATGATCAGCACCAGAATCAGCACGGTTCCGCGCTCCTGAGACGCGTAGTTTTCGGTGAAACACTTCATTTCTCTGTTTCCTTTGCGGCTCTTCAGGGCACTGCTAAAGGAAAAACCGCAGCCCCGAAGGACTGCGGCAGGGAAGGAAACTCCAGAAAAACCTAAAGTTCGATCCACTCCTGTTGCAACTCGATCCTTACCGAAGGAAGGTTGCCGAAGAATCGCAAGCTTGGTGGCGGGCTGATGGCCACACTGCGCGAGAAGGTGAATTCACTGTCAACCACATCGGTGGCTGAGTTCAGGATGATCAACACGCCTTCGTGATGGAAGCGTTTCACGTCCTGTAAGGAGTGAATCACGCTGAACCCGGTGATCGTGTGGCGATCCATTCCCTTCACGGTGAACGAGCACCCAGGGGCAATCAGCGCATCATTGCCGATGGTCCTGTTGAGGTCGCCGATCTCGTTCGTTCCTTCAAGTTCGACTTCGTTGCGTGCCGGTCCTGAGAAGTCGAAGTCATCCTCGCACCAGACCACCATGCCAGCCTTGAACACGACATTCTTCAGCTTGAGCTTCTTGCCAGGGTCGAGGATGAAGACCGCAGTCTTCTCCAAGGTCAAGTCCTGGATTTTGGTCTCGCCGTCGAAGATGTGCACATCGCTGCTCGGATCAAGGTATCCATCCAGGTCCCAACCGGGTGCGTGGACAGGAACGTCCAGCTGCTGTTGCTGCACAGCCCAGGAATAGACCTGTTCACCGAAGTTGCTCAATTCACCGTTCGTGGTGACCCTCGACAAGTCGACGGTGCTGTCGTCTCCACCTTCGGACCTTACCCAGACGCCTGAGACCAGATCATCTTCCTTACGCACATGCATCAACAGGTCGTCGGTCGTGACGATTGAATCCAACTTGCCCTTTACCTGCTTGATCCAGATCTTGAACTCTTCCTGGATGAGCTTCTTGTCAGCTAGGCTGATCTGACGTAAGTAGCTCTGGTCAGGTGATCCATCCGAGTCCATGCCCAAGGCACTCTCCTTGGCCAAGGTGCTGCTGGTGCGCTTGTCGAGAGCGAGCTGCTGCCCGTATCTGTTGCCGTTGCGGCTGTCATCAAGCGATGGGGTAGGGGCGACATCTTCCTCGCCCTGAACCGAGCTGATCAAGTCCTGCTCGAAAGTCCACAGCCACCCTGGAGCGTCCAGGATCAGGATATCCCCGTCGACCACGATATTCTCGCCGTCGGTGTCGCCAAGAACGGATACGGCCTTGCTCAACAACGGGTCGCCTGGATCTACCCGCAGGTGCACGAGGAACTCACTCTTGGCTGCGGATTGCAGGCCGGCGACGCCCAGCTTCACCTGAGTCGGCATGAATTTGGATTCACTGCCTGGCAGACGTTCGATCAGGAACGCAGAACCCTCGGTGAACATCAAGGGGTCGTCGTCGGTGCCATCCCACAATGGGTCGAAAAGGAGTTGGCGCTTAGCGAATTCCAACCCTGATTGGGCCGATAGCTCAGCATGTACTGCAGCCTTCTGGTCTCGTGAGACCTGCAGCTGGGTAATCATCGAACCGGTGAAGGAGATGGTAATGGCCGAAATAAGGCCGATGACCACCAGGGTCATGAGCAGGACAGATCCGGTCTTTGCCGGAAGTCTTCCTTCCCTAGGTATCATTTCTCCGTATCCAGGTTGCGCCAGCAAGTTCAAGGCTGCGTTCAGCGTTGATCTCCTCTACTCCAGCCTCGTTGCCTGAGGTGATGCCGACTTCCCATTCGATCGAGACCATGGTGATCTCGACCTCTCCCTCGATCTCGCTGGTAACAGTAGTCACCACGAAGGTGCGCAAGTCTTCGATCACGGTCTCGGTCCCGGATGGTCCGGTCACGGACAGGAGCTTGGTGTTCGGATCCCAAGAGTAGACGATCGCACCAGGGTCCAGCGTGCCGGTGGTAGTGACTTCGATGGTCCAACCCTCATTGACTTCTCCCGAGACAGTCAGGTCAGCTGAATACCGGAAGTCCTTGAGGATGCGGTCCAAAGCCCTGCGGGCATGAACGTTCGTGTGAACAACGGCGTCGCCTTCGCGCACCACATTCAGCGTCTCACTGGTCGAGTAGAGAGCGCCGAACAGCAGCACCATCGCGATGGTGGTGGCGATCATGATCTCGATCAGGGTGAAGCCACTGTTGTTCTTGCTGTGAGTGGGGGTTTTCATGAATCTACTCCTGTTCGACCGGCTCGGCGCGAATCCTCGCGCTCAGTGAATCAACGCCCAACAACCAGATGTCGTTACCGAAGATCACGTGGACTGCCGCGGATTGTGATGCGCGACCATTGGGCAGGAACACCAAGTCACTTGGCATGCCGTTGATCACCTCGAATTCCACACCAGGTGGCAGGTGATGCCAGCCGTTGGCGTCGGACCCGATGCTGCTTAGGGGAGTGCCGTTCTCACGCAAGGTCCGCCAACGATCATTGCTGGTATCCACCTGCATGGTGACAGCCTCCCAAGTGCGGCGGGAATAAGAACGTGCCCTTACCGCATCGGAGACCATGCTGCGTGCTACGGAACCAGCAGCATCGTTGTTTTGAGTGGCCGGAATCGCCATCCCGAAAAGGACCATGGCGATGGCACAAACCATCACTACCTCGACAAGCGAGATTCCGCGTTCTAGTGTTCTGCTACGAGCCATACCGCCTCCATCAGTTCAATGCCGTCATTGACGGCTGCAATGGTCACGACTCTGGTTCGTGAATCGGCAGGGTCAACCGTCACGGCAGGGTCGTAGTCGTCGACGGCCACTACTGCCAGCTGAAGCTCAAGGCCATCCGTGTTCGGCATCGCATTGCCGTCACCCAGGATGGCTGGGCTGGTGGTTCCATCCAATGCATCGATCTCTTCGATCGAGAAATGGAAGGTGTATTCGCGATACTCGCGAATCGCTGCTGCGGCGACCGCTGAGGTCTGCGTGCCGTTCATGGTCTTCATGCCGACCCGCAATGCAGCGATAGCTGAAGTCCCGACGATCACGATGAGCACCACCGCGATGGCGACTTCAATGAGCGTGAATCCGTTCTTTGTTCTCTTCTTCATGACTTATCCGACGTATTTGGCCATGGTGAGGATGGGAGTCATCAGGGCGATTACAATGAAACCGACTACGCCACCGGCAATCACAACCGTGGCGGGGCCGAGTAGGCTGGTAAAGGCATTAAGTGCCGCTTGAGTCTCGCGATCGAGGAACTCGGCAGCACGACGCAGGCTCGTATCGAGAGTACCGGAGGATTCTCCGGCGATGATCATCTGGATAAGAGCAGGGGGCAGGTCTTCACCTGCAAGGGCAGTGAACATCGGCTTGCCATCGCGGACGATGTCTGAGGTCTGTACCCACAACGCCTGGAGGCGAGGCAATTCAGATACCTGTCGAGCGTGGTCCAGTCCGGTGAGGATCGGGACACCCGATTCAAGGGTCAGGGCCAAGGTTCCGACTGAACGTGACAAGTACGCCTTGAAGATCAGGTCACCGATCACGGGGACGTGACTGATCAGGTCGAACAGGGTTCCACGCGCCTTCTTGGATTTGACCAGGAACACCGCACCGATGAAGATCGCCGTGAATACTCCCAATACCACGCCAGGTTGAGCACGCAAGGTCTGGGATGCTCCTAACACCAACTTGGTGGTCCATGGCAGCATCTCCGGCTTCTTCATCATGAGGCTCTCGAATTTCGGAACCAGGAAGTACAGGATGCCGGTGGTCATGACGAAGGTCATGAACATCAAGAAGCCCGGGTACATCAGTGCACCACGGATCTTGCCGCCCAACACGATCTGGTTGTCGAGCAGTTGGATAGAACGCTGCAAGGCTTCATCCAAGGCACCTGACTGTTCGCCAGCGGCTACCAAGTGCACGACATAAGTCGGAAAGCAGTTCGGAAGACAGCTGAACGCATGAGACAAGTCATGGCCACTTTCGACGATCGAGGTCAAACGGGTCAAGACCCGCTCGGCTGGCGGGGTCTGAGCGTGCTCGATCAAGGTACGCAGTGCTGCGAGCAGAGGTACACCTGCAGTCAGCATCGCATCCATCTGGATCAGGACCTGAAGCGACTCCTTGGGCTTCAGCTTGATGCGTGTATCAGCCATCGCAGTGCTTGCGGCACTGTCCTTGAGGCGCTCATCGACATCAGCGGAAATAGTTCCACCGAAGGACATCTCGTCCTGTTGTACTTTCTTCTTCTTCTTGAGGACGGATAGGTTCATGACTTGCCTCCAGCACGTAGGGCTTCCTCCAGGGTGGTGACTCCGCGATTGACGCGGTCCATACCATCCGAGAGCAGTGAGTCCATGCCTTCCTCCAACGCTAGTTTGCGCAGGTCGGCGGACGATGGGTTGGTCGCGATGAGATCCTGAATGTTGTCAGTTATCTTCATCACCTCGAAGATTCCGCGGCGCCCGTCATAACCGGTCTGTCGGCATGCTGCACATCCCGCGGAAGAGTAGTGGGGGCCTTGATTGAGGCCGTGCTTGCTGAATTGCTGCATCACCTCGTGAGGGAAGTCCACGGGTTTCTTGCACGATTCACAAAGTTTGCGTACCAGACGCTGAGCGACGACAGCGCGCAAGGTCGCTGCGACCAGGAACGGTTCCATGCCCATCTGGATGAGGCGTGATGCCGCACCAGGGGCATCGTTGGTGTGCAAAGTGGCGAGCACCAGGTGGCCGGTCAGGGCCGCCTCGACTGCGATTTCAGCAGTTTCGAAGTCTCGAATCTCACCAATCATGATCACATCAGGGTCTTGACGCAGCAACGCTCGTAGGCAGAGCTCAAAGGACAGCCCGGCCTTCTGGTTGATTTGCGTCTGGTTCACACCCTTAACGGCTCGTTCGACCGGGTTCTCAACCGTAGAAACATTGGTTTCGGGATTAACGATCTCGTCGAGAACACTGTAAAGCGTGGTGGTCTTACCCGATCCGGTCGGTCCAGTGACCAGGACCATGCCGTGAGGCTGGTGGATGGCCTCGTCAATCCAAGCTGAGTTGTTGCCTTGCAGCCCTAGCATGTTCAATGCGAGCGCCGAGGTGTTGCGGTCGAGAATACGCATCACCGCCTTCTCGCCATTCACGGTGGGCAAGGTGTTGACCCGCAGGTCGACGTCACGTGAGCGATCTTGGTAGTGGATACGCCCATCTTGAGGTAGACGTTTCTCGGCGATGTCGCAGCCGGCTGTCACCTTGATCCGTGCGACCAGGGAGTGTCCGATCTCGACACTCAATCGCGTGACTTCATGCAGACGTCCGTCCACGCGATAACGCAGGACGTAATAGTCAGTGAACGGCTCGATGTGGATATCCGAAGCACCTTCGATGATCGCGTTCACCACGATCTCATTGAAGCGCTCTTCCGCGCCGACACTTTCCTCATCGATGGTCGAGCCACCAGCGCCTCCGCTTGAGGCGATCGCGCGTTGGATATGGTCGAGGCCGGCATTGATGGCCTCCGGGGTGGCGACAGTAGCGATGACCGACAAGCCGGTGTACTTGCGCACGACGTCGGCCGCGTAGACGTCGGCGGGGTCCTTCAGTGAGACCGCCAAGGTGTCGCCGAGACGCAGGTAGGGCAGGATCCCGTGGACACGGAGCTCAGCGAAAGGAACGTCGCACTCCAGCGACACATCGAGCACCCCATCACGGATGGGATCCACATAGGGCAAGCCATGCTGCATCGCCAATGCGCGCGCGAGTTGTTCCTCGGTGATGTGGTCTTCCTCGACCAACACCTGCCCCAAGTATGTGTCGGGACGTTCTTGAGCAAGTGCTACAGCCTCTTCCAGGCTCTCAGCGTTGAGGTAACCCAACTCAATCAGCACTTCACCCAGGCGCATGCCCAGTTCGGCCTCGAGGATCGAATCCTCTACATCGTCAGGGAAAAGCAGCAGGTCATATAGGTTGAAGGCCCGGCGCACCGCGAGGAGTGGTGCGGTTGGGTTGCTGACCGTGATCTGCTTGCCTTCGAAGCGCGCCCGGCGTAAGCCATCAAGGACAAGGGACAACCCTTGAGAGTCGATGTTGGTTACGTCAGCGCCATCGACTACAAGTACATCATGCTCAAGAACCTGTTCCCAAAGGTCTTGGATGTCTTCCCCGCGCGACTTGTTAAGTACAGCCGGCAGCGAGAAGTCTGATGATTTGTTGAGGGTTTCCAATGATGGGTGTTGGGTTCCCCCCGACGGTTAGGCGTCTTCCTGACCGTCGGTGAGTTCTTCTTGGATGCGTTCCTCGACGAACGCAAGTAGTAGTTCCGCTGCGCGCTGGTCTGGACGCTCGCGCAGTGCGAGGTTCAGTGCAGCTCGGGCTTGCCAGTAGCGCTTGAAATGGATGTCAATCTTGGCTTGCAGGACATGACCGCGCCATCCACGGACGCCCATTGCGACTTCCGCGAGGTGGTGGTCAGCCTGTTCATACTTCTTCTGTGCCCACAGCACACGGCTCAAGCCGAGTCTGACGTTCATGTCAAGTGGCTTGGTCTCGACCAGGAACCGGTAGAGGTTGGCGGCTGATTCGAAATCACCGTTCTCCTCTGCGGACTGCGCAGTGCTGAACAGGGGATCCTGTCCAGGAGGGGTCTTACCGATTACCAACTCGATGGAAGCGGGGGTTGGGGTGTTAGGGTCGATCTCGAGCGCCTTGCGATAGGATTCACCTGCAGCTTCGAGGTCACCTTCGGAGAGCAAGAGGTCGCCAGCTAACGCCCATGAGGTCGCATGGGTGGGATCTTCCATCATCACGCGGTGCACGAAGTCCTTGGCTTCGTCCGTCTGGCCCATGGCCGAGTAGTGGGTGAGGATCGCGCGTGCGAAAACCGGGTCGTTCTCCACGGCTTCCCAAGCGGTCTCGAGAGTCGCGGTAGCTTCATCCATGCGGTTGTTCTCCGCAAGGGCTGCCGCGTAAACCATGCTGATCTCAGGGTTGTTCGGAGCCACAAGTGAAGCCCGCTCGGCATAGACCAAAGCGGATTGATGGTCGCCATCAGCCAGGTAGAGGCGTGCCAAAGCGGCGTGACATGCGACGTCATTAGGGTCGATCTCACAGGCTTCCGACAAGTACTGGCGAGCTTCCTCGACCAAGTTCTTCTCCAAGGCCCGGAAGGCGAAGGTGCGCAGGATACTGCCGCGTGCTTCTTGCCAATCACTAGTCTCGACAGGATCACCACTTAGTTGAGTTTGGCGACCTTCTTGGGTTACCGCCATATTGTCGGTGGGAGTAAGGTCAGGGTCGTTACCTTGACCGTAGTCGCGAGGACCGATAACGGAGCAGCTGGCTCCGAGCATGGTGATGACTAAGATTCCTTTGACGTGATTCATTTGCTTTCCTCTTCCTGCTGGCGAACTTCGTCCAGGAACTGAACTGCGTCCCTGAGTTCTGAGTTGTCCTCAAGACGTGAGTGGATCTCACGACGACAGTGCATCGCGAGGGCATTCAGGTCGGTGTCTGCGGGCATCGCTCGCAGTCCCCATTCCGCCTTTGCCAGTGCGGATTCAGGGTCACCTGCAGCCAGGAAACTGGCTGCTTCCGCGTACATGCGACGCGCGATACTTGGACGCAAGTAGCCGTGGTGTGAGGCTGCTAGTGTCGCGCGTGCGGCATCAACCCG
>CAZJGH010000030.1:1057-7124 GCA_964545405.1 uncultured Planctomycetales bacterium | reverse complement strand
GGCGGAGCGTTGAGCCAGGCCAGCGTCGTCGACGATGTGAGGAGTAAGGAGCACGATGATTTCACTCTTCGTCTCGACCTCCTTCTGTGAGCTGAACAGGTCGCCCACGTAAGGCAGGGAACCCAGCAGCGGTATCTGGTCAGTCTCAGTCACCTGACCGGTCTCGATCAAGCCACCGATGACGACAGTATTGCCTTCGTGCACCAAGATGTTGGTCTTGACCTCGGTCGTGGTCTCCTCGGGAAGACCGAGGGAGTTGATGAAGCCATCCGACTTCTTCGGGTAGACCTCCATGCGTACGTAACCATCGCTGGTCACGAAGGGGCGGAACACCAGGGAGGTGCCGACCTCAAGGAAGGCCACTGATTGCAGCGTTCCGGTCTCTGTGACGGTAGTGGTGATGTATGGAAGCTTGCGTCCAACCAGCAGCTCAGCTGCGTGGCGGTTGACGGTCAGGATCTGTGGGTTCGAAAGCACCGTGGTGTTACTCACACTCTCGAGTGCCGATACGAACATGCCGATCTGGTTGCGCAGGATTCCGAAGTGCAGGCCATCGTTAGCGGCTTCAGTGAAACCACGCTGCGACAAGCCTCCGAGCCATCCGCCTAATGGTGAACCGGTAGTGGTGCCGGTGCTTATCCCATCAGTAATGCCAGTGACGCCGCCCATGGCCTGGAAGTCGATACCGCCGAAGGCGCTGAAATCGACTCCCAGCTGGAACTCGTCAGTTAGTGAGACTGACAGGATGGTGGCTTCGACCAGTATCTGCGTCGGCGGCACATCGATTTCCGCCAGCAGATTGTTGATCTTGTCCAAGCTCGCGTCACTGGCGTAGACCACCAGCATCTCTTGCGAGGCTTCTTCGTTACCGCCGAGGTCCTCAAGAGAGGAGATACCTTTCTGCGGCTTCATGCCGGAGATCATGCGCTCCGCACCCGACAACAACGGCTGCAGCATGGGCATGGCTTCCTCAGCACGAATGTGATTCAGGCGAATCACGGTGGGGAGGAACTTCGATGCGGAGCTTACTCCTGGAGTCACTGTCGGCGCTGGCTTGATCATGATGAATCTGCCATCGACTTCGTAGATGAAGCCGTTCGCTGCCAGTAGCTTGGCCAGTGCATCCTGCACCGGGGCATCGAAGAAGTTCATGGTCACGGTTCCCAATACGTCTGGGCCGTAGACCAAGTTCAGCTCATAGTTGGTGCTGAACAACTCGAGGATCTCACCGAGATCCTCATCTTGAAAATTGACCGTTATCTTGGCATCAGCTTCTAGGTGCTGAAATGGCAGGGGTACCGGTGCAGTGACTTCAACTTCTGGCTCCTGCTCTGGATCTTGCTCTTGGGCAGTAGCTGTTGCGGTTGCGGCCATGGCGACGATCGCGAAGATCGTCGGTAGGAATCGATGTGTTTTCATTTGGTCAGGCTCCGTCTTGCGCCCGGTTCAAAGGACCGGGGACATCAATCCGCAGGAAGTACGTCTCGCCGGAATAGCGAATCTCGACTTCTCGCGAATTAATCGCACTGACCTCATATCGGATGGTTTCCGACCCGACCTGAACCTCGATCTCTTGGCCAACCACAACTTTCTCGCCATTAATCCTCGCGTAGCGGGATTTCCCGAAAATAGCTGTGGTAGTGAGCTTGAGTCTTACGTCCTCAAACGCGATTCCAGGCTGTGTCACGGGGGGTGGAGGTGGCGTAGCCATCTGCTCGGCGTTGTTGCCGTCCTGGATATCCGTTATCACACCACCGCCTTCGAGCACTTCGTTATCGAACGGCACGATCTCCTCGACTTGGCCGGCATAGAAGCGTCGGTTCAACGCCTTCGGCCAGATTTCCATTCGCTGAACGGCTTGGTCGTAACTGCTGACGGAGGTCGAGGTGGAGGTGGAGGTCGTGACGATCCGTGGTCCGACTGGTCCCGCTGGTGCAGGTCCAGCGCCTCCAGCCGCGCCTGGAATAGGAGTAGCTGGAATGCCAGGGGTCGTTGGCGTGACGGCCTTTTCGTCCTTGCCGAATAGCGCCTTGCCCCAGGTCATCATGGTCGCAAGTGCCATCACCACGAGGATAGTGACCTTCTTCTTCTGCGCTTTTTGGTGCGCCTTGTTCACGGCCTTAGCCATTGTCTTGCTCCCCTTTGCTATCGATCGCATCAATGCCGTCTGGCATGACCGGGATAAGTACTGTGGCCGCGAGACGTACCGCTCCAGTGCCTGGGCCACGGTAGTCCATGGTCGGCATGATGAACGAGATCTTCTCGAAGCGTACGAAGTGCTGCCCCTGCTCGAGTTGGTCGACCACCAGTTTCACCTGACTCGGATAGCTCCCTTCACCGGTAAGGATGAAGCGAACGGCGGTATCGCCTTCGATTCCAGGTTTCTGCTGGATTCGCACGTCACACTGCAACTGTTCAGCTGCCGAGTGGATGCGTTTCTGGACAAGGTGGGGGTTGAGGTCGGTGGCGAGGTTTGCCAAGGCATCCTCCGCTACCGGCAGGAATTCGTTCCATTGGGCGTGCAATGCGTCACGTTGGCTAGGCAACTGGCTGTTGCGAGCCTGGACGGTCTTGGCGTTGACCTGGCGCTGGAGGAACGAGGTGCGGTTCTCCATGGTCGGGCGCACTTGCACTCCCCAGATGACTCCGGGGATCAGGATGAAGCCGAGCAGGAAGATGAGGCGGTAACGTGACAGTTTCATCGCTTGTTGCCTCCATTGGTGTGCATCACTGGCGTGTCGAAGCCAGGCAACAACAAGGGGCCACTGAGGTGTATCGTGGCCCGAACCGTGTCCTTCATGTCGAGGACAAGCTCGGTATCTTCACCGATGTAGGCGACCGGGAAGCCAGTGTATTCCTTCAGACGCGCAGGCAGGTCGACCAGGTTCTGGTCACCCCTTACCAAAGCGGTGATGGCAAGTTGGATCTCGGCAGACTCGATCTTGCTGAGGCCCTTGCGCTTCACGTCGTGAGCCCATTCGATCTTCTCGATCTGGACATATTCACCGACAGCGCCGGCTAGCTCAGCAAGCACACCGCCGATAGCCGGCATGCGCAAGTGATTGGCGAGAGGGTCAAGGCGACCGATGTACTGGTTCATCTCCTTGTACAGGCCGCGCAGTTCGATGCCAGCCTTGGTCTCAACTGCGTTAGGGGCCTCAGCCTCTTCGGCGATACTGCGCTGGTGGTTGGCTTCGAGTGCTATTGCACCTCCGCCGACTAGGCACAGGACCGCGAACGCGCCTAGGATCGCAAGACGCTTGGGTGTGCGTCGGCGTTCCAAGTACGACTCATACGCTTCTTTGGGCAGGAAGTCGGCAGTTCTCATGCGTAACCTCGCATCGCTAGGCCAAGTGGAACGCACCACAAGTGCTGGTCCTTAAGGACCGACTCCGGTGCCTTGATGCCCAGGTCCGTGAATGGTTGGGCAATGCTTGTCGGCAAGTTCAGGGAGTTGGTCAGGGCATTCTCGACTTCCGGGAGGTTGGCTCCGAATCCAGCTAGACGCAAGTTGTGCAACTTCGCTCCGCGGTGGCGGTTGGCGAAGTGGCGCAAGCAAGCGCGAACTTCCTGGGCCAGCGCCTCGGATTCCATCCGCAAGGTATGCAGGAGTTCCGTCGCGTGGCCTACTGCCTTCTTGTTCAGAAGTGGCACGGTCTCGGCGTTGACGGAGACCTTGGTCTCTTTCTCTTCCTCGACACCAGTCAGGAGGTCCGTGATGGCCTGGGGGTCAGGTTCATCGAACCGGGCCAAGGATTTCTCCAAGGTGCTGAGTAGGCGTTCGCCAGTCAACTGCATTGGCTTCATGAAGCGCAGTTCGCCACCGAGCATGATGCCGAAGATCGAATGGTTGAAGCCTAGGTGTAGGAAACCCCATGGGGTCTCGATATCGCTCTGCATGGCTTGCATCGTGCGCGCCAGCGGGAAGGCCGATACCTCAAGGCTGGCTGGGCGAAAGTTCAGGCTCTCTATCGCGGTCGTGCAGCGGCGCATCTCGCCTTGGCCGACGGCCAGCAACAGGAGTTCTTCGCGAACGTTGGCGGCTGCGCTTTCTTCTTCTGGCGCGGACAGTGGCATATATCGATAAACGACACCCTCCGCATCAGAGATGGATCGCAAGGCGGTCTCCTTGAGGGTCTGCTGCATCTTGCCGCGGTTATGCGGGTCTACAGGTACCAAGGAAACTGCGACTTCCTCGCCGGAAAAACTGACCAAACAGTCCTTACCGCGAAGCTTCAGGTCTTTGAGCCTTGGAACAAGTGATTCGACTGCTGTCGCGTGTCGAGTCGAGCCGGCTCCGTCCACCGTCTCCGCGCAGCGCACGGACCAGCCACCAGGGCCTTCCCGTAATTGCAGGATGCGTGTGTCAAGAGCGCCAAAATGAACGGCGATTGGCGAGTTGCGTGTAATGAATTTCACAGGATTTTCCTTCTTTCGAAGCGTCTGTTCCATCGGCAATCCCACCGTTTTCCCTTAAATGCGGGAATATCGCTTACCAGGCTGTGAGCACGAGGCACAACGAAATGAAGACCGCGGCGGCAGCTAGGGCTGCAGGAGGACGCTTCTGGAACGGGTCGCTCATAGGTCGTAAACCGCTCCGCCTTCAGGGGTAAGTTCGAGAGTGTTGCTGCGGAAAGTGCCCGTATCTGCCCAGTAGACCCAGCCAGTCGAGTCGTCAGGACCTGCGAAAGTGCTGCCTGGAGGGATGATCAGGACAGTCGCCATCCCATTGAACGGGTTGGCGGGCAGTCGTTCGTTCAGGTAAGGACCGAAGGGGTATCCAACCGTACCTACAAGAGCGGTGCTACCGTCAATATCGCTTGCGAAACGAAGTTGCGAATCGAAGGTGCTTGCATTCCAGACGCCTCCTCCAACTTCCTCGCCAGGCAGGTTCTCCTGGTGCTGGAAGGCATAGAAGTCGACTGCAGTGCGTACTCGCGCCAGCATTGAGCGCGTGGCCGCCACTTCGGCGTCAGCAACAGAATCCTGGAAGGCTGGAATGGCCATCCCAGCTAGCATGATCAGGATGGCAGCAGCTACTACGATTTCGAGAATCGTAAAACCTTGGTTTCGTGGTCGGTTGAATTTCATGGCAACAAGGAAGGATGGGCCTCCAAAGCCATTTGCGACAACCTAGGCAGCTACTTAAGGCAAAAACTTCTTGGCCTGCTTGATCTTGACCGGCAGATACTCCTCAATGACGAAATTCAGCCCCCATTTGGCGAAAGCCTGCTGTTCCGCCCTTACGCCCATCTTCAGCATCTGCTTCAGAGCCTTTTTCCATTTCGGGTAGGACTGGAAGAATGGGTCGTTCTTCAGGGCATCTTTGGCTCGCTTGATATCGACCGGCAGGAGTGGGTGAGTGGCATCCTCCAGCCCGAAATCGGTGATGTCCTGGGGCGTTACGCCCAAGTAGGTGGCAGTCGGCACACAGAAGCGCTTGTTGACGTGAGCTGCTTGGCCAGAGCCGACCTTGAGGGTCCGGTAGATGTTGCAGATTCCGTATGGGTCGCAATCGACAAAGGCGTAAACCGGCAGCTTGAGTCCCTCGGCCAAGCGTCGAACGAAACGACGGGTGGCGCGTGTAGGCACACCGCCCATCTCCACCAGGATGCAGTTCGCAGTCCGCCAGTAGCGGTGGTGGTTAAGGCGCTGGAACATACCACCAGTCTCGATCGCGAGGATGAATTCCGCCGTGGTCTCGAAGCCTAGATGGTCGACCGAGCTGGGCACGGTGTAGGCACCAGAACCCATCGCAGCGCAATCAGAGCGAATCGGTTCGCCGGTTTCAGGGTCCTTGTCGATGACAGTAAGGGCGCCAACCACTGAGCCACCATGCTCCTCCGGGACGAAGCGCAGGATCTCCCTGGTCACATCCTTGACCGAGAACATGCCCTCGATATCGTCCAGCACCGTATCCGATTCACGCTGTTCGTTGAACTTGGCCTCACCCCAGTTCTTCGACACGTAATACGCCTCTCGTTTGGTAGCGAAGTCTTCGTCGCCGACCATGTCTTGAGCGAGCGCCATCAAGCGTAGGGTCTGGGCGAAGGTCTTGACCGAGTTC
>CAZJGH010000030.1:0-1047 GCA_964545405.1 uncultured Planctomycetales bacterium | reverse complement strand
GCGGCGGACGGGTCGCAGCTCACCAGCCCGACGGGGCCCACGCCGCACGTGACGCGGGCGCTCTCGAAGGTGCACGCGCCGCTGCCGGTGTTCGCGAGCCTCACGTCGAGCGTGCGGGTCTTCATGTTTCCCTTCAGCTCGAAATAGCCCTTCTTCGCATCGTATGTGACGTTCGCGAGGTTGCGTTGCGGCATGCTAAGTTGCGGCAACCGGCCCTTTCGCGCCTCTGAGTAGACATCGTTGGCCACTTCCTCGATCGACACCAACGCGACCGACTTCAGGTCCTTCTTGCCGATCTTCTCATCCGGGCCGACAGTGCGCTTCTTAGCGGCTTTCCTGACGACTTTCTTAGTGCCCTTCTTGGTGGCTTTCTTGGTCACCTTCTTGGCCACCTTGTTCTTCGTAACCTTCTTCTTCGTAAGTTTCTTCTTGGCAGCCATCTTTAGATCTTGCGCGTGGTTTCCATGGTTTCACGAAGTGCCTCGACGACCTCCTCGCGTTCTTCGATGCTGATGTCCAGGATCTCCTGCAGTCCGATGCCTACATGGGGCAGGTACTTCTCGATGTAACTGCGTTTCTGGAACTCCGACGCCACCTTCTTGCCCTTGCGGATGTGCACTCCAAGCTTGCGACCGGCCTCCTGCAGGGCTAACTTGACCTCCTTGAGGATTTCAGGGTAGGGCGCGATAGCTTCCTTCGCTTCGGAAGTGAAAGGCACCCAGACACTAGCCATGTGAATCAGGATCACTGCCGAGCCGACTGGAAGGGCGTTCTTGGATTGGCTAAGGCCATAGTGCTTCCACGATGTCTGCATCACTGATTTCGTGAAGCCGCAACCGGAAAGCTGGAAGAGTAAGGGCACGCGGTTCGCGAACCTGAGTACTCGCACCGTGTCGTCCGCATTGCCGAGCAGGTCTTCAGTGTCGGTCGTCTTCTTGCGTTTGGTCTTCTTGATACGACCTTTGGCATCGACATCGAGTTGCTCGCCGCCAGGCTTTCCCCAGGCGATGCCGACTTCGATTTGGAATGGGTTGCCACGATATACCG
>CAZJGH010000029.1:0-17847 GCA_964545405.1 uncultured Planctomycetales bacterium | reverse complement strand
CGATCCCAAGCAAGTTCTGGAAGTGCACGAACTGGTGGCTGACCAGCCGTATTACCTGGCTGCTTTCCTGGTCGGCGCTTATCAAGAGACCTTGGGAGACCTGCATAACCTGTTCGGCGATGCGCACGTCGCCCATATCCATGTGGGTGCCGATGGGGGCTGGGAAGTGAGCGAGGTGGTGGAAGGCGACACCATTCGCGAGGTCCTTGAATACGTCCAATACGAACCTGATCGGCTCGCCAAGAACTTGCGTCGCGATTGCGAGAAGGCAGTGCGCTCCAAGGTGATGACTGCGCGGGAGAGTCGCGTGTTGATGCGTTTCTATGAGGAAGGGTTACGTGGCTCTACCTATCTGGAGGGCGAATAGGCGGCACAGCAACGGACTGCCTAGCGATTCTTCTCCTCGAACCTACGCACCGTTTCTTCCATCTGGGAGAATGACAACGACAGTTGCACTGTCTGCCCTGGCTTGCCGGTCACATTGACGGTCTGATCAAGCCAACGGCCACCGGACTCGACCCAGAGTTTCTGTTTCTTGCCTTTCGTCGGCTCAAGGTATGGGGTCATGAGGTAGCGACCAGGTGCGCCAAGGCGTATCCCAGCACGATGGTTGCCATTGAAGAAGGCGGTTCGGGCGCGTTCCCAATAGAAAGGACCTGACTTCGGGCGCATCAATACGCCAAGACGATACCCGTCAGGTATGTCCGCCGGCGGTTCGAAAACAACCCTGACGACGACCGGAGATTCTAGAGTGACTTCAGCGATTCCACTAAGGCCTTCCAAGCGCAAGGTCTTGTGATTGCGACTCAGCACCAGGGCGGTCAAGGATGGATTGGTGGTGACCACATGTGCCACCCCGTTCTTGCTCGTCACCTGGCTTTCCTTGCCGTTGCCCTCCCAGGCTACCGTGAATCGCTGGACTGGATTGCCGTCAGTGTCCACCGCTCGAACTTCATGGCGAAACACCTTGCCGCGCAGGTCGACTGGATCGAGATGGGGGTGCAGTACCTCCTCGCGTCCTTCCGGCATCAACCCGCGCACCACATCGATCACTTCGTTGGTCTGGTCGAGGCGGAATTCGATGTCGACCGATGAAGAGGGCAACCCGTCGATCGAGAAGTCGAAATTGTTGAGGCTAACTTTCCTGAACGAATAGTAGTCCTCTTGGGAGTTGGCGAAGACGTCGCCGAACCTCGCCAAGGCCTTGATGTCATGGGACTTGAGGAAATCGTCGGCGACTACGCGTCCATGCAGGCGGTTGGCTGCGGAAAGCTGGATGTCCAAGTCGGTGGTGCCAAGCGCAAACTCCTCCGAGACCGGAAGTGTCGCGTATGCATTGATCTTCAATCTATAGCGAGCATCCAGCGGTAAGCCGGTGATGCGGAAGCGCCCATCGCTGTGGGTGCCGCTGCGTAAGGCGCGGTCTTCTCGCCATCTGGAATCAGCGCTGTTCAACAGCTTGACCTCGACCTTCAAGTCTTGTGCGACTGCAGGTTTGCCGTCTGGACGCGTTATCGAACCCGAAACGATAAGTGGTGCCTCACCAAGTTCAAGCGTCCCGCAGTCGAGTCCGCCGGAGGTAAGGGGCAGAGGCAGTGGGGTAGAAGCGAAGAGTAGACGGTGGTCGTGGGTGATTTGGAAAACCATGGTGGCTGTCATCGCCTCCTTCGCCTGCAGTGGTGAGGTCGCGAAGTTGAAACGCCCCTCCTCGCCGATTACCACCGGTTGGCGTGGGTCGTTCATTCCGCGTGGGGTGTCGGTGCGAATGACCGCCTCGATGGTCTGTGCTGGAACAGGCGTGCCATCGGCAAGAACAAGCTGGCCGCGGACCATGGCCCGACCTTGAATCTGGAACAGCTCAAGTCGCGCTGCCTGATCTGCAGAGTCCACCGCAGGCCCGGTCGCGGAGCTGATCTTGGTATCACCACCGAAGTTGCACTCAGCGTAGAGTTCCTTGTTCAGCTCAGCCCACGGGAAGTGGGCGACGCCATCCACCGCGGTAACGGCTGCGCGTACGGCTTGGGAGCGTTGCTCGTCATACCTGTTAGGGTCGTTGCCCAGGTTGTCGACCAGATAAAGATAGACCGGCGCCTCCTCGAGGAAAGGCTCGCCATCGGAGTCGAAGAGGAAGACGTCGACAGGTCCGGTGTCAGGCATGGTGAGGACCAGCGGTTCCAGTCCGGCAGGCCAGGCATAAGCCAACAACTCCTCCTTGCTCTTCGGCATCGGGATCTGCTCCTCGACAGGCTTGCTGAGTGGAATCTGTAGACCAACGAACAAGGATTCACTCACATCCAAGTCCTCCTTGAAGATGCCCATATTCTCGAGAACCGCGTTACCGTCCTCATCCGTGAATGTGTGGAGGAGGTCGATACGCCAAGATCCACCGAAGACCAACCGCAGTGAGACCGGGACTCCAGCCACGGGGTCGCCGTCGCTATTCACAACCTTCACCGGTACGTTCAGAGCCGGCAGCAGCTCCACTACCACAGGATCGTCCTCACCGAGGTCGCGGGTAGTGAAGGTGAAGTACTCGCCATGGAGAGCGGCGATCTTCACCTCGCCACCGAAGAACGGCAGCACCACGATTCCATCCTGGTTGGTCCGCCCGCGTTCCGATATACCATCCAGCAACGATTCGACGCCCTCAGCTAGCGCTAGACGCTGCATCATGCTGCTGCTGTCGGACAGGTTGCGATTGAGCAGCCAGACCATCGCCCCATGCACCGGCCGCTTGTATTTGGCGTCGACTACCTGGATTCGCACCTCACCGAAGGAAGCATCAGGCATGGCCTCAAGGTTGGTGCCGGGTAGGTCACTGCGTTCAAGTCCCGAAGGGGAAAGCTCGAGATCATCGCCGGGTAGGTCCTCGAGATAAAGTCCGCTCAGCTCATCGGCATCGGTGGCTGCAGGAGTGGACGATGTCGCTGTGACGGGGTCATCGATAACCTCGCCGCCGGAAGCCAACACATACCACGCGAGTCCCGCAAGGATCGCGAGGATGGTCAGCAGGGATGCGAGTGGACGGTTCATGGGCGGCTCGATTGTCGGCAGGTATTTGCCATGTTACACTTCCGGCGCATTCAGACGAGTGGAGGGACAGGCCCTTTGAAGCTCGGCCAACCGGTCTGTGAGGCACGGTGGCAATACCCCCGGGGATCCGGAATGATGCGTGTGCCTGTCCTTCCGATGCCTACGGACATGCAGCACAAATCACCTAACCGCCCTTCGCTCGCCGACTCCCTGCGGGAGCGCATCCTGGTTCTTGATGGAGCCATGGGAACAATGGTGCAGGCCTTCGGCCTCAGCGAAGAGGATTACCGCGGCGAGCGGTTCAAGGACCACCCGGTAGCGTTGCAGGGTAACCACGACGTGTTGGTGCTCACGCGTCCCGACGTGATCACTGAGGTGCACCGCAACTACCTCGATGCCGGCGCCGACATCATCGAGACCTGCAGCTTCTGTGCCACGTCGTATGGTCAGGTCGACTATGGCTTGCAGGATCACTGCTATGACTTGAATGTCGCGGCCGCTCGCATCGCCCGTGCCGCGGCGGATGGTTGCAGTGCCGAGGACCCAAGTCGCCCGCGTTATGTGGCGGGCTCGATGGGACCGACAAACCGGATGTGCTCGATGAGCGCGGACGTCGAGGATCCGGGCGCACGTGCGGCAGATTTCGATGCGATGCGCGAGGCCTACCATGTGCAAGCGCGTGGCTTGGTCGATGGGGGTGTCGACTGCCTGTTGGTCGAGACCGTGTTCGACACCTTGAATTGCAAGGCGGCGTTGTTCGCGATCGAACAGCTGTTCGAGGAACGCGGAAAGCGCATTCCCGTGATGGTCTCCGGGACGATCACCGATGCTTCTGGGCGCACCTTGTCAGGGCAGACGGTCGAAGCCTTCTGGACTTCCATTTCCCACGTGCCGTTGTTGGCGGTCGGTTTCAACTGTGCGCTGGGCCCAGAGGAAATGCGCCCGCATATCGAGAATATCGCTGAGATCTCGGATTGCATGGTTCTGTGCTATCCAAACGCTGGTCTGCCCAACGAGTTCGGTGGCTACGACTTGCAACCTGAACCTATGGCTGCCTATGCCAAGGATCTGGCGACACGGGGATTGGTCAACATCGTCGGCGGCTGTTGCGGTACTACTCCAGCGCACATCGCCGCCTTGCGGCTGGCGGTCGACGGTATCGCGCCTCATCATCCCAGTGAAGTGGAGGCACTACCGAGGTTCGCAGGGCTTGAGCAGTTAGAGCTGCGCGCCGACAGCAACTTCACCAACATCGGTGAGCGCACCAACGTCACCGGTTCCAGGCGTTTCGCGCGGCTCATCCGTGAAGGCGATTTCGATACCGCACTTGCGGTAGCACGCGATCAGGTCGATGGCGGCGCGCAGATCATCGACATCAACATGGATGAAGGCATGCTCGATTCGGTCGCAGCCATGCGTGAGTTCCTGCGTCTGATCGCTGCCGAACCGGACATCGCCCGGGTACCGATTATGCTCGACTCGAGCCGCTGGGAGGTGATCGAGGAAGGGCTGAAGAATTGTCAGGGACGCGCCATCGTCAACTCACTGAGCCTGAAGGAGGGCGAAGAAGAGTTCCGCCGCCTTGCTCGGCTCGTGCACAACTATGGCGCGGCAGTGGTGGTGATGGCTTTCGATGAGCAGGGGCAGGCAGTCGATGTCGAACGGCGCCTTGAGATATGCTCGCGCGCCGTTCGAATCCTCCGTGAAGAAGGCTTCCGCGATCAGAGCATCATCCTCGACCTGAACGTACTCGCGATCGCCACCGGCATCGCCGAGCATGACGATTACGCAGCTTCGTTCCTGGTCGCGTTGAAGGAGTTGAAGGCCAGGTTCCCGTTGTGCAGCTTCAGCGGTGGAATCAGCAACTTGTCGTTCAGCTTCCGGGGCGCCGACGTGATTCGCGAGGCGCTGCATGCGGTATTCCTGTTCCATGCGATTCGAGACGGGTTGTCGATGGGCATAGTCAATGCCGGTCGTCTACCGCTCTACGATGACCTCGACCCTCGACTGCGCGAACATTGTGAGGACTTGATCCTCGCCCGCCGTCCGGCTGCGATGGAGGACCTGTTGGCGATCGCAGATGCCCATGTCGCGGCTGGTGATCAAGGTGGCGCGGCGGCCGCTGATGCTGCTTGGCGCCAGGATTCGGTCGATGAGCGGTTGGCCTACGCCATCGTGCACGGGATAAGCGACCATCTCGAGGAAGACTTGCCGCTCGCACTGCAACAGTACGACCAACCTCTGGAGGTGATCGAGGGGCCATTGATGAATGGCATGAAGGTCGTCGGCGAACGATTCGGCAGTGGACGCATGTTCCTGCCCCAAGTGGTCAAGAGCGCGCGGGTCATGAAGCGGGCCGTCGCTTGGCTCGAACCGCATCTTGAGGCAGCGAAGCAATCTTCTCTCGCTGCGTCCGGTAGGCCTAAGGTGCTGCTGGCCACGGTGAAGGGTGATGTGCACGACATCGGCAAGAACATCGTCGGAGTGATCCTTGCCTGCAATGGTTTCGACGTGATTGACCTTGGCGTGATGGTGCCGGCCAAGACCATCCTGGAAAGTGCCAGGGATAATGATGTGGACATCATCGGGCTGAGCGGGCTCATCACCCCGTCGCTTGATGAGATGGTGCACGTAGCCGAGGAACTGCAACGAGCCGGCTCCGATACGCCGCTGCTGATCGGTGGCGCCACCACTTCATTGGCGCATGCCGCGGTGCGCATAGCCCCGGCATACTCTGGGCCGACGATCCACACTACCGACGCATCGCGCGCCGCGAGTGCGGTGGTGTCCATCACTTCGGTTGAACAACGAGCGGGGTTCCTGACCGACAATCTTGCTAAGCAGGAAGCCGCCTGTAAACGGCATGACGACCGCCACGGCAGCCGTGAGTTGTTGTCTCTCGAACAAGCGCGGGAGCGCCGTGAGCAGCTTGACTGGAACGATATCGAGTTGGCGACGCCGGCCGCCCCTGGAGTTCATGTACTCGCTGACTATCCGCTTGACACCCTGGTAAGGAACATCGACTGGAGTCCATTCTTCAGCACCTGGGAACTTGCCGGTCGTCACCCGGCGATCCTAGATGACGAGGTAGTGGGGGCGCAGGCGCGTGAGTTGTTCGAAGATGCCCAAGCCTTGTTAAGCCGCATCGTCGACGAGAAGCTATTCACTGCAAGGGCGGTGCTCGGCTTGTTCGAGGCCAATTCCGTTGGCGACGACATCATCATCACCGGCCCGAATCAGCAGTTCCGCTTGCCGATGTTGCGGCAACAACGCGCAGGTAAGGATGGCACCCTGAACCGCTGCCTAGCTGACTTCGTGGCTCCTGAGGAACTAGGACAACCGGATCACTTGGGAATGTTCGTGGTTTCGGCTGGTTTCGGAGCGTCCGAACTTGCGGCTGAATTCGAGTCTCAACACGATGACTACCACGCGATCATGGCCAAGGCCCTCGCCGATCGCCTTGCAGAAGCATTCGCTGAGCATCTGCATAGCCGTGTGCGCACCGAGTTCTGGGCCTACGCTTCGACCGAGGACCTCAGCAACGACGACTACATCCGCGAACTCTATTCCGGGATCCGCCCGGCCCCAGGCTACCCTGCGTGCCCTGACCATAGTCTCAAGGACGACATCTTCACCATCCTGGAGGCTGAACAACACATCGGGGTGACCCTCACCGAGTCACGTGCGATGCTGCCGGCAGCATCGGTCAGTGGTTTCTATTTCGCGAACCCACAAGCCAAGTACTTCGGCGTAGGCAACATCGATGCCGATCAGGTAGAGGACTATGCCGTCCGTCGTGGTATCGATGTTGACTCGGCATCTAGCCGACTCGCTTCGAACCTCAAGCCGAAGAGGTGACCAGTTCAGCTCAGCGGTTCATCATCTTCAGGATCTCCTCGACATTACTCTCGTCGAGCTCCACGCTGAAAATCTGTTCGTTAGGCACATCAATGATTTCAACTCGCTGTGCTTCAGCCTTCGATCTGACGTTCCACCAGCCATTGTTGTCATTCGGGTCTAGCTTGCCGATGTTGCATTGGACGAAGTAAGTGCCAGTTGTAGGTGCAAGCAGTATTTGTTCAAAGTTGCCATCAAGCATCTCACCGCTTGTGACATACGAAATACGCGTGAGTGTACTGTCTTCTTCAGGGAGCATCGACAGTCGTACTCCATAACCGGCAGGAATCACTCCTGGATTACTGATCCTGACCCTGACCTGATAGCCCTCTTGGAAGGTGACCACCGTATCCTTATTGATGCCGGTCAGTTCGACAGAGCGAAATTCTTGAGCGGAGACTACGAAGTCCTTGCTTGGTTGGGCAGTGATGATCGTCACGCTTGATTCCCAGGTGCTCGTCTCATATTCCTCAGCGACGGAATGAAGCCTGACTCTATCAAGCGACTTGCCGTCTGACCGTTCGAAGCTCATGGTGAACCAAATTAGTTGGCCGCGCAGGTCGATATCGCCTACATCGAACTCGCCGTCGTCGCCGACTGCGACTTGGATATTCGCGATGCGTGCGAATTCCTCATTGGTGGTGAAGGTGCGAACGACCAGCGACATCAGACCTGGTTTGAGGCCGCGCCCATAGAAGGTGCCATCGCCATTGACTTGCAGGTCGATCTCACCCATGTCGTTCTGGTCGAGGTTGGCATCGGGGTCTGGAATGAGCCGCACCTGCAACGAGTCATGTGGTACCCCATCATCCAACAGCAGCACACCTTTTACCCGGCCGCCGGCATTCATGATTATCTGGAGACCTTCAACACCGAGGTTGATATCCATGAAGGTGGCAGGGAAGTTCTCGTGATCAGCACGCAGGCGATAAATCCCAGGCTCGAAGCGCCCGGCGATCGAGAAGGAACCATCTCGTTCGGATTGGGTGCTGGAGTCCCACAGGTTATCCCAATAGAAATCCTCTGGACCCTCGCCCCATTGTTCCCTGCGCTCCAAGCGCACTTCAACACCACGCTGCGGCTTGCCATCCGGAGCCAGCACCACACCTGATGCGGCTAGAGGAGGGGCAGTGATCATCACGTCGCCGATGTCATTCTCACCGGGGTCGAAAGTCCGAGTCAAGTCGATAGCCACATCGCGTTGCGGCTTCTTGCGAGTTGCCTTGAAGGTAAGAGTAAGGGTGCGAGTGTCGCCTTCCAGAACACCAGGTTCATCAAGCTTCACGCGGAAGTAGCCGTCCTCATCGGTGCGAACGCTGCCGCCAACAGATGAAGACCCGTGTTGACCTGTAGTATCGAGATTCTTGCGCAAGGTAAGGTTAGGACCTGGCTTGCCTTCCTCGTTGACCAAGCGCCCGACGACCACGGCATCCTTGATCTCCATGGTCAACTGCATGTCGACTTCCTTGTTGCCGGAGGTGGGACCTTCAATCGTCTGTTCGGCACTCATGATGCCGCCTCTACTCATCGCTCGTACGCGCACGGTTAAGCCGAATCCGACTGCTGGGAATACGATCTTGCCGGTGGAGGTGGTGTTAGATAGGCCCGCAAATCGTTCAGGCAGGTTCTCGTTTATCTCCTGGCCGGGCACGATGGGATCGAGCATCACGGCCAAGAACTCCTCCATTGGATCGCCCGCGGAATCGAAGATGTTCACTGTGATCGATCCCACTTCAGGCATCACCAGCTTGATCGGCTCATCCGGTAGCTCACGCAGGTTGACGGGCTCCTCGATCGGCTCTTCGAATAGACCCAGCAGCGCGACGAACGTCTTGTCTGGTGGCAGCTGCATCGTCAGCATGTTGAAGAGGCGCAGGTTGGCGGTGCCGTTGGAGTCGGTGAAGTTGCGCATCATGTCTTGGGCGAACATGTGCTCGCGCATACGCAATCCGACCGGTGCACCAGCTACAGGCCTGCTAGCGGCGTCTACCACTTCAACCTTCAAGATGTCGACCTTCTTGATCTTCAGCTCCAACTCCTCGGCACTGGTGTCGACGTCGAACATGAAGTCGAAGTGGGTCGCAGTGCGCCCGGCAAGGACCAAGTCCTTCTCAGGGAAGGGGATCTTCACCTGCCCCTTTGCATTGGCCTGATAGATGACACCGAAGTGCAAGAAGATGCCCTCGAAGTCAGGTTGTCGCATCATCTCCATCTCGATAGCCGATTCATCGACAACGCCAGTATCTATGACCATCACCTCGGCATGCGGGATGGCATCGCCACTTTCAGCTTCGACCACCGAAATGAGGATTCCTTCATCAACACCTTCGGCATAAGTGACACTAGAGTCCTTGACCAAGCCGCTGGGTTGATAGTCCGTACGTTCGACGCTGGCTTCCGCCAGGTCGTCTTCGGTGTCGGCAGGGGCGTCCAGCTCGGGAACCTCTTCCAGTTGCGGTTCTTCGGCGGCAACCGTTGGGGTGTCGGTCTCAGGCTCAGGAGTACCGTCGGTACTCATAATTGCCCAGGTGGCAAAGCCCATCAGGACGATAATTGAAAACAACGCAAGTACGCGATTCATCCCCAAATCATAACGTAAGGGGCGAAGCTTGGCACGAAGCTGCTTACTTCTGGCGTGGGATAGGTTAGGATTCCGGCATGCGGAATCCCAGCCGCTCCGTCCTGATTTTGCTCAGCGTCTTGACCACCATCATGGTGGGTTGGGTGCTGCATGTGGGCGCTGGAATCATGCAGCCATTGGTCATCGCCTTCTTGCTGGCAAGCATGTTGCAGCCGGTGGTCGTGCGACTCGCGCGTTGGCATATCCCACCGGCCCTGACGGTGGTGGCATTGGTCGCGGTCTTGTTCGTAGGCCTCGCCCAAGCTGGCATCCTGCTGGAGAGCAACATCTCGCAATTCCTCGGCGAGGCCCGTCTGGATGGAGCACAGGCCGCAGCACCAGAAATTCCGGTCGAAGAGTCTGTTAATGGCAATGGAGAAGCCGTCGCTGGCGAGGAACAGTCCGAGGTTCGGCCGGAGGATTCCTTCAACTGGCCGCTGGTAGTCATCGGTCTAGAGAAGCGCATGGAAGAATCGTCGATGCCGAACGCGGCTCGCAACCTGATCGCTTCCGCACTCAACAACCTCGATCTCGAAGGCCTCGCGCGTGGCATCCTCGGCGGGGGATTAGGCTTCTCGCGGGCTCTGATCCTGGTGATGATCTACATGATCTTCATCTTCGCCGAGCAGAAGGTATTCCGCCGCAAGATCCTCTCGATCGCTGGCCCTAAGCACGAGGACGCGCGCCGGGTCTTGGATACGATCGGGCGTGGGATCCAGAAGTACCTCGGCGTGAAGACGGCCGTGTCCCTGATCACGGGCTCGTTGTGCTACCTGGTGTTGATCATGCTTGGAGTGCCGTACGCCTTGTTGTTCGGGCTGCTGACCTTCATGCTCAACTACATCCCTACTTTCGGCTCGATCGTCGCGGCGATCTTCCCGACGGTCACGATGCTCGCCTTCGAAGGTTCGTGGGAAAAAGCCTTGGTTGTGATGGCGGCCTACTTGGCGATCAACCTGACCTTAGGTAGCTTCCTGGAACCACGAATCCTGGGCCGCGAGCTGAACCTGTCGCCCTTGGTCATCATCGTGTCGGTGGTCGTTTGGGCCGGCATCTGGGGAGTGGTGGGCGCATTCTTGGCGGTGCCGCTTACCTCTGCTATCCAGATCGTATTGCTGAGCTCGGAGCGCACCAAGCCGGTGGCTGTACTGCTATCTATCGGCCCACCGGCGGAAAGAAAACTGCCCGACAAGTCGGAAGCCAGCAGTTAGAACAGCAGTTCAGCGACCTGGACTGCATTAGTTGCAGCGCCCTTGCGCAGGTTGTCACACACGACCCACATCTGCAGTTCGTTATCAGCATGGCCGGTTCGAAGGCGCCCGACATGCACCTCATCGCTCCCGGCGACATCAATCGCGGTGGGGTAGTCGTTGCCAGAATGCACTTGTAGGCCTGGCATCGAAGCCAGCAGGGCAATTGCTTCGGTGGTCGACACTGGTGCTGAGGTTCGCAAATGAACGGATAAGGAATGGCCGACGTCGACAGGAACCCTTAAGCAGGTAGCTGCAATGGCCAGATCGGGGTTCTTGAGCAAACGCTGCGTTTCCACCACAAGTCGTGTTTCTTCCGCGCTGTCGCCACTCGCTTCGATCTCATCACATTGGGGGATGACGTTACCTAGAAGTTGGTGCCCGAACGGACTCTGCCCACCCTGCAATGATTCGAGACCGGCGCGCCCTCCTCCACTGGATGCCTGCATGGTGGTGACGACAACCTGTTCCACCTCGACTTCGCCTTGGATTGCCGCCAAGGCCATCGCTAACGGCACATTGGTGCAGTTCGGGCAGGAGATGATGCCACGATGACTGTTCAGGTCGTCGGCGTTTACCTCGGGAATGACCAGTGGTACTCCTGCTTCAAGTCGCCAGGCCGCGGAAAGGTCGATGACTATGCAGCCGGCTTCCACCAAACGCGGTGCGTACTCACGCGAAACCTCTGCTGGAGCTGCCATGAAGACAAGGTCAGCGGCTGCCGCGGCGGCTGGTGCGTCGCCACGCGGGGACAGGCTGGTGATACAACTGTTTGGGAAGCCTCGTTCCTCAAGAACTTGCAACAGCATCGTGCCGACCAAGCCACTTGCTCCGACAACAGCGACTTGCGGTCGCGGTGGCAGGCGAAATCCTGTGGGCAGTTGATTGGGTGCTGGCATGATTGAACATCAAGTAGCTAGGTCAGAAATCGAGGTAACTCTCGCCAAATACCAACTCACCGCCTTGGTGTCCGGCAATCGCTACAGCTAGGGCAAGAGCGATGAGCAGCCAGCCATAGATTCGACCTTTGCCGAAAGCTGGGCGGCCCAGTAGCAACAAGGTCGCCACTACGATTACGCCGACCCCAACCCATCTGTGCCGCTCCAAGAGACCACTGCTGGCGCCGGAGTTCGCGGCATTGAGCCAGCCAAGGCCGGCGGCAACAATCCCGAAGCCGACTCCAAAGGCGAGGCAGAAGCCTTCAGCATGCCATGCTCGTTCGCGCCATGGACCCCAGCGGAACAACCGCATCAGGGCGGCAAGCAGCAACAAGGCGACGGGGAAATGCACCGTTGCGGCGTGGTTGCGGCCTAACCAGATCTGCAGGCGTCGCCCGAAGCCAGGTTCTGCTGCTTGCGCCTTCGGTTCGACATCAACGCTGAGATACATGGCGGCCATCTGGAGATCGACGAAACGATTGCCGTCGGCAGGATATGGCGTCCCTTGCTCTAGCCAGCTGATGAGCAACTCTGCTTCCGAGACACTCATCTTCTCGAAGTCAGAATCACGCGGTGGCATGCTGCGCTCTTGAGCGACTTCCCAAAGTGGCGCCAAGTCGACCGCCAACGGGTCACCCCATTCATCGATGACTAGGGCGAGATCCCAGGCGCCGTCGAAATCGCGGCGGGCCTTGGAGCTGTCACTTTCAGGGTTGTGGCAATCCAAGCACTTCGCGCCAATGAGTTCTCGGACAGCAGCACCAGTGTCAGTGTCGTTGATTGCCGCAGACTGACCGCTTGCCGTGGTCGCGACGAATCCAATGGCGCAGCACAACAGCGCAATGAGGAGGGCGGGGTGAGCTTCGGTAGCCACGATGCGACCAGTCTAGAAAAAAGCTGCTAAGAAGAAGTTTGGCCTGAAACGCCGCCAACCCCCACGGTGTCGACGCCACAGAATCAAATTTCTTCTTAGCGAGCCGGGAATCTCTAATCCATCCGATCAGCCAGCGGAAGGGGCTGTTGACCGCTCATGGTACTCAGTGTTTTGAATAAGAAACAGGTTCCCGACTTTAATCCAAGGTCCTAGCTTTGATGCCCGGCCTCGTTTTGGAAGTGCATAAGGATACGGTCTCGGAGTTGTGATGGCATCCTTCCTTCAGACAATTCTTGGCAGGCGTCCACAGTGCAATCTAGGGTCTTAAACAAGACATTACAACGGACACAAACAATGTCATTAAGTTCCGGGTGGGAGTTGTCGCCGCGGTCAATGGCTTCCTGCTTGAGGCGCAGGAGGTCCATGCAGACTTGCATCGAGTACTCGACCGGAGGCAGCTCCTTACGCGGCAGGATGCTGTCGAGGGCCTGGCGAAGCCTGAGGCGCGCACGGTGCACTCTAGTCTTGACTGTGGCCTCCTTGACATCAGCGATCTCAGCGACTTCCTTGATCGAAAAACCGAGGATGTCCTTGAGAATCACCGGTACACGGAATTCCTCAGGCAAACCGACGATCGCCTCTTCAATCTGCTTCTTACCCTCGTCGCGTAACTGCGCATCAAGCGGTGAATCAGCTTCGACATCTACGACTCCCATGGTCGCCTCGCCCATCGGCAAGAGGGTGTCGAGCGAGCTAACTTTGGCAGGCTGTCCGGCTCGCCTACGCTGCAGGCGCTGGCAGGTACGCATGGCGATGGTGTAGAGCCAGGTCTTGGCTGATGAACGGCCCTCGAACTGCTCCCAATTGCGGTAGGCCTGCAGGAAGGTCTCCTGGACCAGATCCTCAGCAATCTCAGGGCTATGGCACATGCGCCGCCCCAGGCTAAGAATCAACCCACCATGCTCCTCGAGCAGCGCTGGGATGGCCTCGTCGCGTGGGAGACTGGTGTCCATTTAGGCCCTTAAGATAACATTTGGGCTTCTCCACTACCTGAACTGAACCTAGATATGGAATATCACGGAACCAGGATTATCGGGTATAGTCGTATTGGTTCCCTCGCCCTCAAATGCTCCTCCTCCTCATCCTCTCTTGTGCTCCCCAGCACTCTTTCGAGATTCCCGGCGCCTCCCATTGGGACGGCATGGGAATGTCTACATTCATTCTCGACGACATCACCGGTGACGGCATCGCTGAAATCGGTAGTTCAGCGTTCTGTACCGATTACAACGGCACGAATTCCGGCTCTGTGTACATCTTCGATGGATCCACCTTCGATCAGATTCGTCGCCATGATGGCGTCGGCCCGTCATCGCGCCTGGGTCGCTTCTGCACCATCCTCAGCGATATCGATGGCGACAGCATTCGCGAGTACGCCGCCTCTGCTCCATATGAAAGCACTCACGCGAGTCTGGCCGGCGCTGTTTATGTCTGGTCGGGTGCAACTGGTCAGCGCCTAGCTTGGCTGAGTGGCCAAGAGTTTCATGGCAATCTTGGAGCAAGTATCGCCAGCATCAGCGACCTCGATGGTGATGGAGTAGGCGACATCCTGGTTGGAGCTCCCGGCGAAGGCAATGGTGACGGCCGGGTCTACGCTTTCAGTGGCGCTAACGGTGATGAGATCGGTCGCTTCGAAGGCCGTTCGTCCAACGGTGGGTGTGGCACCAGCATCGATGCGATCGGTGATATCGATAATGATGGAGTCGAGGATTTCGCGGCTGGTGAACCTTATGCCCGCAGCGGCAAGGGCGACGTCCACCTGATCAGCGGGTCGAACTTCTCGCGCATCCGACGAATTCGCAACTACACGCCGAACTCGTGGTTCGGTTTCCGTCTCGCCAACGTCGGTGACACCAATGGTGATGGCTACGATGAGATCCTCATCGGTGAGCCATGTGATGACACGGTGCACCTGTACAAGAAGAATGGCAATCGCATCCGCAAACATGTCGGCATCGGCGATAACGGTGGGCCGAAGCAAGGATGGGGGCATAGTGTCGCCGCGGCGGGCGACATCAACGGCGACGGTCTGGCAGATTACGTCGTCGGTTCACCTGGCGAATGGGCAGGTTTCAGTTTCGTCAACCCTGGCCTCGAGACCATCATCTTCAGCGGCAGTAACGGTTCACAGTTGTTGACCGTGGTTCCGACCGAGGGTGACGACAGTTTCGGCTCTTCAGTGACCGTTGGTGTCGCCATTCCAAGCACCGGCCAACTCGGATTGCTCATCGGAGCTCCAGCTGCAGGCAGCATCTCCGGCCAGCATGCCCAGGGCCTGGTCTGCGGCCTGCTGCTCCCGTAACGAAAAAACCCAGCCTCGATCCGCTGGGTTGGTCCGCCGCGACCTTCAAGAAGTCGCGGCGGCAAGTGGCCTAAGCAGACTTAGGTAGCGTCTGGAGTGAGCAGGGAATCGAGGAACTTCAAGGTCTCCTCATCCAAGTCACCGACTTCCTTGGCGCGCTTGGCCCAAGTCTTTGCATCTTCAGCGCGATCGAGGTGCTGCTTGCAGAAGTAAGCGGCGTTGGTGAACGCCGAACCGACGAACTCCTTGTCCTTGATGTTGCCGAGGGCGTAGAAGGAATCAGCCATGTCGACGAAAGCGGCGACGTCATCAAGTGAGCCGAGGCTGCCGAGTGCGGCCTTCAGGAATCCTTCGATCAAGCCTTGCTCGTTCTTCGGATCGTACTTCTGAGCCAAGGTGTAGTCGTCCTTGGTGGTCAAGCCTGCATCGACCAATGCGAGCAGGGTGTCGACCGCAAGGCCATGCTTGTTCTCGGGATCGATGGTGAAGATGTCACGCGCGATGCCGGCGATCAGGTCAGCACCAGGCTTGTCGGCGTTCTTGCCGAGCATGTCGATGGCAAGCTTGACGATACTCAACTTGTCTTCGGCCTTGGCGTATTCAGCGACCAGTTCCTTGACCTGCTTGAGTGCGGCTTTGCCTTCTGAGCTGAGCTTGTCGAGGTCAGCGACGTACTCCTCCGGAGTCATGTCTTGGTAGCCGGTCTGACCGAATACTTCGCCTTCAGCGGTCATCAACAAGATGGTCGGGAAGCCGCCGACCTTGTACTTGCCTTGGAGCTCATCATTGCGCTCAGGGTTCGGTACCGCGGCCTTAGCTTCTTCACCGTTCGGGAAGTCGAGCTTGACGAGGATGAACCTCTCCATCGCTGGGGTGAGGAAGGCTTCGTGCTCGAAGACCTGCTCATCCAACTTGATGCACCAACCACACCAGTCGGAGCCGGTGAAGTCGACGAGTAGATCCTTGCCCTGCTCCTTGGCAGCAGCAGCAGCTAGATCGAAATCGGCGAACCAAACGGACTCTTGTTCCTGGGCGGTGGCCGTCGTTGCACCTGTCAAAAGCAGGCCTACAGCGAGTAGTTTTTCATGGTATTAAGTCGTGTAATCAACCCTGAGGGTCAGGAGCGGGGCATTGTAGGTTGATATACGGGCCAAAACCTGCATAAAAGGGCGATTTCAGCCCGCAATTGCGGAACATTTGTGGAATATTCTAGTCATCAGAATGATGTCCCTAACTCTTTCCCTCCTCACTTCCATGGTGCTTGTATGTCCCGCGAGCGCCCAATCAGTTTCCTCCGGCCACTATCCGGAGTTGTTCGCCGCGACCAACAAGGCCCCTCAAGTCGGGGTTGGCATCGAAGAAGCATCAATGCGCAAGCGTGTAGTTGATATCGATCTCGATCTGGTCACAACGAATCCAGCACCGTTCCTGCAGCTGAACCTGTTCAATGATCTCGATCTCGTCGCTGAGTTCGATCATATGGAGCAGGCACCTGGCGGCACCATCTGGGTCGGCTCAGTCGTCGGCTTCGAGGATTCGATCGCGATGTTCTCGGTGGTTGGGGATACGCTCAGCGGCTCCATCAACTGGAGCGATCAGCTTTGCCAGGTAGTCTATGCCGGCAACAACGCTCATTGGATCAACATAGTCGATACCTTCAAGTTGCCTGAATGTGGCACCACCAATTCGATGGGCATCAACCTGCCATCGCCAGTGAACAACTCTGGTGCGCGCGCGGGTAACCCCGACGTCGATGTGCTGGTCGTGTACTCGACTGCAGCCAAGAACGCTGTCGGTGGTACCTCTTCGATGCAAAGTCGCATCAACCTTGCCATCAGCGAGACCAACACCGCCTACGCCGCCAGTACTGCCACTCAAGAGTTGGTGCTGGTACATACCGAAGAGATGATCGGCTACTCGGAGCCGGGCAGCTTCAGCCAGATCCTGTATGACCTTGCTGGCACCAACGACGGCAAGATGGATAGCGTGCATGCCACTCGCGATCAGTACGGTGCGGATTGTGTCGCCATGATCTGCCAGAACGGTCAGTACTGCGGTATCGCCTATCTGATGACCAACCCTAGTCACGGCTTCGCCAGCAACGCATTCAGCGTGACCAACTACAGCTGTGCCACCGGTTACTACAGTTTCGGCCACGAGCTCGGCCACAACATGGGTTGTGCGCATGATCCGCAGAACGCCGGCAGCGCTGCCTACTCGTACAGCTACGGTTTCCGCACCTCGAACAACCAGTACCGCACCATCTTGGCCTACTCGCCAGGCACGCGGGTGATTCGGTTCTCGAGTCCGAACGCTACTTGGGGCAGTTACACGATGGGTAACTCCAACCAAGACAACGCTCGTTCGTTGAACAACACATCTTCGATCGTGGCTGGCTGGCGCACTGGCGGCAGTTCAGGCACCAACCCCACGATGACTGTTCCGACCTTGACCGCCAGTCAGTACGCTTTGTTTTCGGTGGCAGATTGCCAGCCGAACGGAACTGCCTACATCTACTACAGCCTCAACGGCACTGGCCCGACCAGCACCGTCTACGGCACCGCAAACTTGTCATTGCCGCTGTTCCTGCTGCCGCAGATCAACATCACCTCGATGGGCGTCGGTAACGTGCTGGTTCGCGTGCCTAACCGCGCGACTGGCGTGACTGTCTGGTTCCAGGCAGTGGATGCAATGACCAGCCTGTGGAGTACTAACTTCCAGACCGTAGTGCAGTAAGCAACGCGGCCTCAGGCAGCGCTTGGATTGTGCGCTGTCAATCTTAGCTGACGTCGACGCGGATGATGTCCACTGGACAACCCTCCACCGCCGCTTCGATGTCGGCTTCATCAATTTTCAGCGCGACCGCACGGTAGAAC
>CAZJGH010000028.1:3875-17871 GCA_964545405.1 uncultured Planctomycetales bacterium | reverse complement strand
GTATTGGAGCGGAAATTCTAGCCATCCCTGGCGTTTCGTCCAGCCCCAAAAACGAGCTATTCGGCTACTGCCCCCTGAAGGAGCAATTCGGCATGCCTACGATTAACCCGGAAACTGAACGAACACCAGTCCATCAGCTGCGATGGTAGCCACCCTCGACGGGCAGTTTCGGTGAGGATCGGCAAGCGAGTATCCGCCCCGACATCGGCCTTCAGCAGGGCATCATCGACCGCTGCCTGCAAGTTTGCCGCCTCAGTTGGAGACAGGCTCTGACGTCCGCCGAACATCTCGCCGCGCAACCTGGTCTCCTCTTGGGGCCGTAAGGCTCGCCAACGACTTTCACTCTCCAGGCGGAAGGTGTTTTCGGCGGCCTCGACTGAGGAGTCCTCTAGCCACCCACGACCATTGCTTGGGTCAATCCACATGAAGGCATGTGCACCGTTGGAGCTACCTTCGATCGCGGTCTTGAAGCTCTCGCGATTTGATAGGAGCTGCGTCTGTGCGCCGGCGCTCTTGGCATCGGCGAACGCGCAACCCAGCACGCTGAACGCGAACCTATCGGAGTTACTGATCACCAAGGTGTTGAGCGCATGGATGTGCAACAGCACTACCTCGCCGGTGCCTGGAATGACCGTGCTGACGAAACTCAGTCCTTCAGCTCCACCTTGGTCGCTCAAGCGTTGGATCGTTTCATCGCCACGATTGCCGGTGAAGCTCGCCCAGTTGGCTTCGAAGAAATGCTGCACCCGGTCGAGCGCCCCGGGATCATCGACCTTGCCGATGATGGCGAACAGGGGGACTGGCGTGTCGTCGTGATCCGGTGCCGATTCGCTCTCGGGCAGGTCGTTTGTCTGCAGGACCACGGCTAATCCTGGCTTATAGACCTTGCCGACATCCTGCAGGAGTTGGAACATCCCTTGATATTGACCGCTGTTGGCGACGGCGGAATCGAGACTGCGGCGCAGGTCTCCGGCGACCAGGTCGTATGCCTCGACGAGCACCTTCTTGGGGTCACCCGCCAAAGTCATGAACGCAAAGGCCCGTGATGGAGTCATGCTGGCGAACTCCTTGATGCGGTGGGCTCCCAAGGCTGGACCTTGCAGCCACGATTTCTGGAATTCGTCACTGGCGCTGGTGTCGAGGTCGCCGCTGAGGCGCAACTTCAGATGATCATCCAGATCCAGATAGCCGGCCAGGAAGCGCAGCATCTTGGTGTCGAAGAACTTCCCGATGAACTTCGAGGTCATGCCATCGCTATTCGGGTTCGGCCAACGCCCGGCTTGAGGGCCGATCTTGTCCCAACGCAGGAATACTTCGATGGGGTTATCGCCTGGACCCAAGAAAGCGGTGACGTTGTCGTGGAAGTTCGAGGCCTTCGCCAGGGAATCCTGACCACTGCGACTATCCAAGTCGCTTGCAAGACTGAGGAACTCTTGGCGACTGGCAAGGATCACGACATCCTTGACGCGACCAAGGTAGGCATCCTGGAATCCAAACGGCTCGAATTGCGGCAAGCGGTAGATGCCGTCGCCGACGTCCTCGATCTGGATCCCTTCGGGGAGCTTGTCGCGGACGAAGCCGAAACCGAGCATAGAGACGCTAGCCTTGACCTTGAACGACGCCCGCATCAGGACCATGCCTTCGAAGCGGTTATCGAAGCGGAGTTCGCCGCGCCCGGCAATTGCTATCTCGCTGAGGAAATCATCCTTCAGGCTCAGGCCCACTGGTAAGTAGGCACTCGCCTTACCGATCTCGTTGAGGACTCCACTGATCCCGGTAGCGGCACCCATATCCATCAGCGCGCCGGAATTGCTGGCTTCAGAATACGCCGAACTGTCCTGGAAATCCTGCCACACTGCCGGTTCCGGGAAGTCTCCGAACTGATTGCCGGCGTCCTTCCAGCGCACGAAGTAGTCGACCTGGGAAGGAACGATGTTGGCCGTATCATCAAGGCGAGCTTCAAACGGGTTGAAGAAGATCGTGACGAAAAGCATGTAAAGGACCAGGAACACCGCGAGGGTGATGGTGACGATCCAAACGAAGCGACGGCTGCCGAGGAACTCCCGCAGCCGGTAAGTGAAGCCGTATTCCGACATAGCTGACATATTGTGACGCCGTGAGCGTAGAATTCCCTCCCCTTTCCGGAGGACAAACATGAGCCCCTCACCATCAGCCGCCACGCTGCGCTCATTCGCCGAGCGCGCCACCTCTCTCGCCCCGTCAGCAACTTTGGCGATGACCGCCAGGGTCAAGGATCTCCAGGCCCAGGGAGTGGAAATCCTCGATCTCACTGCCGGTGAGCCTGATTTTTCCCCGCCCAAATGCGTGGAAGACGCGGCCGTCAAGGCGATCAAGGAAGGCCGCGGTCGTTATACCGCCGCTGCGGGCATGATGGAATTGCGCAAGGCCGTCGCCGCCCAGATCAGTCGCGAGCTTGGGATGTCGTACGCCCCTGAGCAGATCGTTATCACCAACGGCGCCAAGATCGGCATCGCCCAAGCCCTGATGGTCATGGTCGAAAGCGGAGACAACGTGCTGGTGCCAACGCCATGCTGGACCTCCTACCCTGAGATGGTGAAGCTGGCTGAAGGTGAGCCCCGCATCGTCGAGTGCGGCGCCGACTTGTTGCCGCGTGTCGAGGATCTCGAAGCCGCTCGCGATGAACGCACAGCCGCATTGATGCTTAACAGCCCTTGCAACCCGACCGGCATGGTCTTTCCGGAATCGCTGTTGCGTGAGATCGGTTCGTGGGCGGTTGCCAATGGTGTTCGAATCATCAGCGATGAGATCTACTCGACCTTGACTTACGGTGGAGCCAAGCATTTCTCCCCACTGCAACTCGTGCCTGAACTTCAGGAGACGAGCGTGTGGATCGGTGGCATGAGCAAGGCCTATGCCATGACTGGTTGGAGGATGGGCTTCTTGGCCGGCCCGAAGGATTTGGCCAAGTCCATAGCCAAGGTGCAGAGTCAACTGGCCGGATCACCTAATGCGATCTCGATGTTGGCGTCACTTGCTGCCTTGGAGAACGCTGATGCCGAACGTGAGCAGATGCGTCAGGCATTCGAGGGCCGCTGCAGGATCGTGGTTGATGCGTTGAGCCAGATGCCGGGTGTGGATTGCCCGAACCCGAGCGGCGCGTTCTATGCCTTCGCGGGCGTGGCGTCGTTCCTCGGCAAGACATGCCCCGACACCAACCGCACCCTCAATAGTGGAGATGACTTGGTTGAGTTGCTGCTTGAGGCTGACCAGGTTGCGACCATCGGTGGCAGTGCGTTCGGTGCGCCAGAAGCGTTCCGAATCTCATTCGCCACCTCTGAAGAAGTGCTTAAGGAATCGATGAAGCGGATTGCCGCACGTCTTGCCAAGTTGGCTTGATCAAGCTGAGTACCAGCTCTGTTTAGCAGGCACTACCTCGTACTGGTCTGTTTCTATACACCAGGCGGTGAGGCAGCCTCCATAGACACAGCCGGTGTCGAGGCCGTGGGCAACCAACCTACCTCCGAACATCTGCCGGCGCGGGAACTCTGATTCGGTATGGCCGAAGATAACCATTTCATTGCCGCGGTAGCCCTCGTACCAAAATGGTGATGAACGAAAACGTCCGACCTGCCTGACCCTGCAGAGATCGTCGACGCTGCACTCCTGCGCTTGCTTGCCAGGAATGACGCCAGCGTGAACAGCCAACCATTGCCTGTCTTGGAATGGACCTCGGGCGCAAGTGCCGCGCATGAAGAATCGCCCCTTGTCGAGCAGGCGCAACATGTCAGCCGAAGTCTGCGGATCTACATTGAACATCGGAGTCCCACCATCACCGCTCAAGTCATCCGAGTCGAAGCCACTCGCATTTGGTGGCAGTGCTGTCGGCGGCCCCCAAGGTGAAGATGGCATCATTCCGGCTCGCCGAAGAAGAACCAGTTCGTGATTTCCGAAAACCAACGAGAAGCCTGAAACATCAGCTAATAGCCGCGCAACGCCTTGTGGGTCTGGTCCACGGTGGAACAAGTCACCAAGGACCACAAGCTGATCCTCCGACCCAAGGCATAGCTTTGCAATGAGTTCTTCGAGCTCCTCTGCACACCCGTGAATGTCACCAATAAACCAGTTGTTGGTCATTTGCACAATTATTACTTCTTGTTGTTCTCTATCATAGAGCACCCCTAAGAGTCTTTCATGAGAGCCGAAGTCGCACTGCTACTGAGCTTCATGCTTGGTGTCTGCTCTGCATCCTCCCCCCCCAGAAGGCGCAGAGCTCGAGATCAATCTCGAAGAAGCCTCGTTCAAACCTAATCAGGCTTTCGACTACCCTGTTGGCCCTGGGGATATCCTCCGAATCCAGGTGTTCAAGCACCCGGAACTTTCTTCGCCGCCGTTCAAGGCCAACATGCCTGGTACCCCGGTTGACCCGACTGGAAACATCAGCATGCCGCTGGTTGGCACCCTCGCGGTCCAGGGCAAGACCGTTTGGGAGATACGTACCTTGATTACTGAAGCCCTCAGTGGAGAGCTTCGTGAACCTGTAGTCGACGTAGCACTGCTTGAAGCTAGGTCGCATCAAGTGTTCGTGCTCGGCGAGGTTGTCAAGCCCGGCATGTTCCTGCTCGACCGGCCTACATCAGCTGTCGAGAGCATTGGCTTGGCGGGAGGCCTTAGCGATACCGCTGAGCGCGGCACCGTTGCCGTGGTCAGAGGCGACCTTGATGATCCACGTGTTCTTGTCTTCGATGCGAACACCATCACCTTCAATGGTCGCATTCCCCTCCAAGCTGGCGACATCGTGTTCGTTACCGAACGCAGCTTCGCGAGCACTGCACGTGCTACACGCGACCTGATTCCCATCCTGCAAGCCATCAGCTTGCCGATTTCCACCGCGCGCGATGTCGGGTGGATAGACGAACTGCGTTGAATACCTGAGGATGCAAGACAACACCAATCGACCGGATCAAGTTGATGGTGATTTGTTACTTGTCCTTTGGCGGCTCAGACGCTTCATCCTGGCAGCAGGCCTTATCGGATTCCTGATAGGCATCGCAGCCGCCGCCTTCAGTAAGCCCAGTTTCAGGGCAAGCGCCACCTTGTTCCTGACTGAAGACACTCACGTCGGTGGAGTCCTTGGCGAACTCAGTGCCCTTACCGCTGCCCCTCCAGCAAAAGCCGAGATGGCCGTCCTGCGTTCCCGCGGCATCATGGATGCTGCGTTGGACAACGCGGCGGAGATCGGTATCGACCTGACTACTCGATTGGATGACCTCGACCTCTATTCTCCAGGGCGATCTCTGTGGAGGTGGATCTCGAGTCGACCCGGACCAAGGTCAAGGTTCCATGTAGAAGTCCTTGATTGGCCTGCCGAAGCGCCGACTGAAGTGTGCCTCACAATCCTCGAGAACGAGATCACCTTGTGTAGGCCAGGGTTGTTCGACGTCGACTGGAGCTTCCAGGGAGACCGCCTGCCGTTCGTCTCCGGCGAACCTGTCGAATGGAACGGAATACGCTTTTCCTTGTCCTCGAACATGGAGATAATTACCGAACGTCATTTGCTGCTTCGGCATTCGCCTCGCAGCATCCTCGTTCCAGACATGGTGGCAAGAGCCTCGGTGCGTGAAGTCGCGCGAGGATCTGGCGTGGTGCGCATCAATTTCGAGGATACTGATCCCGACCGGGCCGCCATCATCGTGAACCATATGGTGGATGCGTATATCACGCGCAGCCGCGACCGCACGGCAAAGCGTGCAGGGAAGACGGTCGAGTATGTCGAGGGTCACTTAGAGCTTGTTCAATCCGACCTGGTGGCGGCAGAATCGAGCCTAGTGGCTTTCCGCAGCACCGTCGGAGCAATCAGCCTCGCCGATGAGGTGTTGGTGTTGATAGACAAGGCGAGCGACCTTGAGCTGCAGCGGATGCAACTCAAGACCAACATAGAGGAGAAGTCCACCGCCCTTGATTGGGCTCGATCCAGCGATGGTCGCGGAATCGCCACCTTAGCAGCCGCTCCGGGTGGGACCTTCGACCCGATCGCTTTGGCTATCCTTGTCTCACTCGGTGAAGTGCAGGCCGAAATGGTCAAGCAAAGTACCGAATGGCTTCCGGAATCAAAGCTGATGACCGGATTGCGTGAACAGGCCGAGAGCCTCACTGCTGACTTTATCGTTCATCTCGAGGGGCGGCTCGAAGGAGAGAAGATGCGCCTTCAGTCGACCGAAAGCATCCTCGACTCCTACCAGGAACGGTTATCCGCCTTGCCAGCCAAGGAGCGAGAGCTTGCACAACTTACGCGTGAGGCTAAATCCCTGGAAGGCATCTACACCTTCTTGCTGAAGCAGTTAGAGGAGGCACGCATCGCCAAAGCGTCGGCGGTAGCGGCGGTAGAGGTCATCGACCGCGCGCTGCCGCCTTCATCCAGGTTCTCTCCCTCATTCCAGGCTTTCGGCGCCGTCGGACTATTGATGGGTATTGCATGTGCAATCGGAATCGCCCTCTTACGCTCAAGCCGAGGGTTCTTGGTTTCGACTGCTGACGCCTTGGAGACCTATTCAGGCCTGACCGTGTTCGCCTCGATTCCTGACTTCAGACACGGGCGCACGAGATCACATGGCAAGAAAGGGAAACTATTTCTCCCTGTTCGTGACGCCCCTGACAGTCCGACTGCACATTCCTATCGTGCCCTGAGGGCGGCCATCAGGTTCGCCGAGAAGAGCCGCAAGTTGTCCACCATCACGATCACCTCATCGGTCCAGGGTGAAGGTAAGTCGACGACCATTCTTGATTTGGCGCTGTCATTCGCCAAGTCCGGATCGAAGGTTCTGGTGATCGACGCCGACCTACGTCGACCGGTCGTGCACAAGTATTTCAAGCTCGACCGGTCGCCTGGCTTGACCGAGGTACTGGCTGAAGGCCTCCCGACAGGGATGGACTCAAGGTGGTCACCTGCGGCAAGGCTCACGACCACCCAGGCGAACTACTGGCGACGTCGACTATGAGTGAGGTCGTCAACAAGTCTGGAGGTAGTTTCGATTACGTGCTATTCGATGTTCCACCCGTCCTGTCGGTTGCTGACGCCAGCAGCTTCCTTTCCGAGATCGACGGCATATTCCTGCTCACTCGGGTGAATTCGGTTCCTGGCGCGGTAGTCGAGAATGCCGCCGGTCGCCTACGGCTGAGTGGAGGCAATCTGGTTGGCTCCATCCTCAACAGCGTCAGGGTCTCGCGATTGACCAGGCTCGGGTTTGGCCGCGGAGCCACCTATGGATATGGGTACGGTGGAGGTTATCGCTACACCGAAAGCAACGGCTCTGGCAGGAATAATGGCGACGGCTCGGGGCATGATGCCTCAGCGAACCAGTAGTGGAAGCGAGCCTGGTAACGGCCCTGGTCCACTACACTCGGTAGTCTGTCGTGTCGTGGGGTTCACGCCCCTAATTACCCTAATTGAGTAACCGCGTTAGCCTACTTTTCCAAGATTCTCTGCGACAATTCGAAGCGCCGTGGAGACTACTTCAAGAAGGGCAAAGTGCGCTCGTCGAGAGTCACCGTCCAGTTCAGCTCCGGCACCGCCAAGCGCTTGACTGAGGACTGACGAACATTGGGGCACAGGAACTCATGCCGCCCATTCTCGGTGCGAAGCAGCAGGACACTGCTCATGTCACGCATGAACATGTCCATCACCATGCCACCATCGCGTGCGGAGACCTTTAGGCAATCCATTGATGCTGCGGCGCTCTCACTGAAAGACTCCACCGTAACGGTGGCTTCGGTGGCTTTGCCGCCTTTCTCAAGAAGGAAGTCCGATTTGAAGCAGAACTCCTGGTGAAAGAAAGTCATCTTTGCATCGGTCTTGCGAAACAGTGACTCGACTTTCTTGGAATCCAACCTGCTTTCGTGGAATACCCACACGACCTTCTCGCGGCCACCGCTCCAGGTCGTCCAGACCTTCTTCTCCTTACGCTCCACATCGCGCAGCGCTGCTTTCAATGCGCGTGCGTTGTCTTTGAGGGGAGTCAGTGCAGTAGCAACCAATGGGGTTGCCTTGAAGCCTTTGCGCTTGAGCCCAGTCTTGATGCTCTTCACGAGCTTCTTGCTGTCATCACCCTTGACCGCCCAGACTCGACGATCAGCATCGCTGAGCGCTCGAATGGATTCGCCGACCACGACAATCTCCTTTTCCTCGAGCAACCAAACTGCCAACTCATCATCTGAAACGGCCTTATAGTCGCCAGTGATTCCGATGAAGACGATCGATTCAGCGCCATTCAAGGAGACCGTAGTTTGGTCACCCTCGAAGGCGAATGAGGCGCTGCTCAATGGAGCGGTGCTTAGGGTGCCGGTGAGTACAACGGCACCGCAAATTTGTAGGAGGGTTGAAAGCATTACCTCGGGGACTTGCCGCAGACTTCGCGGCGAGGTTCCTTCCATCATAGACGACGATTACGAATACGTAACGCCTAAATTCTCACCCTATCCAAGACATTTACTGCCTCTGGGAAGAACTCTGCGCAAACCTCGCTGGCAGTTGCCAACTCAGCGGGATCATCGGTGAGGGCATGCACGTAGAACTTCCACATTCTGGTGTATGAGTTCTCCAGATCGGCAAGGCGTGGGATGTCGGCAGAATGGTCGGAAAGCCTGCTTAAAGTGCTGCTCCCAGGCCACCTTACGAGCATTTTCGCTTGCTTCAGCTGCATGCGTCCCGCAGGGCAATAAAGCATGATTGGGATTTCATGACCAACTCGCTTGGCGAGCGTTTCCGTCATACGGCGCTCGGTGGTTCGGCGCACTTCGGCGGAGCCCGCACCGAAGAAGCGGTCGATCAAATCCTGCTGCACTTCCTGATTAGCGTAAACCGGGTAGACCGCGGCCCTCTTCGGCAAGCGCCGACGACTCCAGGCCTGTAGATAGGTGTCGAGCAATGCCCGACGGCGCGGACTCGATATCTCCGCGGCGGCCATCAATTCGAACAGGCTTGCATCGGTGGCGGACTGCAACTGTTCGAATGTCACGGCGCCTTCCAGCAAGACGATCTCGACTGCCTTGGCGATCAACGAGCCGGCTGCGATCTTGGCATGGTGATAGTAGACGCGCTCGGAAAAATAGAACCGCGCTTCAAGGCACCGGACTATCTCGCTTAGAACCGCCTCCTTCAAGTAGCCTTGGCGACCAAGGTCGACGAACAGTTCCTGACTGCGGCGATCGACTCGGAACACGCTGAAGATCCGCGAGTCGTACTCGAGCTTCAAGCCGGTGAACATCGCATCGCGTGCGAGATAGTCGAGCATGTCGGCATCGATCGTTCCGCTAACCAAGGATCTCCAGAACGCCGGTGCGCTACCCCCATCAGCGGCCAACTCTGGCGCCAAGATCGACAGCACGTCTTCGCGTGCACCAGTCTTGTGCAAGGCGCGCCCAAGTTCGGTCTGCGCCGAAAACATGTGTTCGAATCGCGCCGGGGTATCGTGCCGCGGCAACAGGCCGGTCTGGTCTTCGATGTTATGACCGAACGGCAGATGAGTCGCGTCGTGCACCAACGCAGCCAAACGAATGATGCGCAGGCCATGGGAATCGAAACCATCCAGCCGACCGTCGGTCTGGTTGTCTCGGACGTTGTTGACCGCAGTGGCCAGCCGCGTCGCCAAGTGTGCGGTGCCGATCGAATGTTCGAATCGAGAGTGCTGTGCTCCCGGATAGATCAGGTGAGTCGCACCTAGTTGCCGCACGTTGCGCAAGCGCTGCATCTCGGTCGTGTCGAGGATCCGCAACTCCTCGCGGGTGAGCGGGATGTCGCCATGCACAGGATCGCGAATGATGCTCTCGAACTTCAGCACTATGGTCTCCTGCGCTTCGGTCGACGACTTCCGCGACGTGTTGAGGCATCTTCCTCTCGTTGCTTGCGCGCGCGATCCTTGCGGTCTGCGCGGGAGCCGAACTTACGCTGCTGAGGGCGGTACTTACGTGGCTGCGTTGTTCCACCTTCAGCGTCCTCCGCCAAGGCCATCTTCACCAGGCTGTCACGCTCCGCTCTAGACAATGGCCGCAACATGCCACGCTTCACTCCGGTGATGCCGAGCGAACCGATGCGAACCCGCTTGAGACGCTTCACTCCAAGACCGAAACGCGCGAGCAGGCGCCGCACCTCACGGTTCCGCCCCTCACTGATCGTGATCTCGAGCATCGTGCTGCTTGGGGTGCGGCGGATTATCCGTGCGTTATCTGGGATTACCTTGGAGCCCTCGATCCATGCCCCGGCACGCAGACGCTCGAGGTCGTCCCCGGACATTGAGGAGGAGATCATGCACACATAAGTCTTCTTGACCCCGTGGCTAGGGTGCGCGATCAATTGCGAGAAGTCGCCATCGTTGGTCAACAGGATCAGGCCTTCAGAATCCTCGTCGAGACGCCCGACCGGATAGACCCTGCTGGGAACCATCGGGTCTACGAGGTCACACAAACGCATGCGTGTTTCACGTGGGTCATTTGTGCAGAGCACGCCTCGTGGCTTGTAGAACAAGTAATAAAGACGACGCGCGCGATGAATCCGAGCGCCGTTGACCGACACCTCGTCATCAGGCTGCACTCGATAGCCAGGCTCCATGATGACCGCGCCATTCACGGAGACCTCGCCATCCAAGACCTTCTGGTCGCACTTGCGTCGTGAATCAACTCCCTGTTCGGCCAGCCAGCGGTTAAGCCGCACGCCATTGGCGGTTGCTGAACGGTCAATGCTGACGCTATCGCTGTCGCTAGTACTGACGGCGCTCGAAGGAGCGCCACTCGCGGCAACGAAACCGTGTGCGACACGTTTCGCCTTCTTGGAGACCTTCGGTTTTCCACGTCGTCCGCGCCCGGCGGCCGGCTTGTGACCGCCTTTGCTTTTCCCAGGTCGTCCCTTATTTGGTTTCTTCGCCATTACAGGGCTACCCCCATCAGTATTTCCAGTTCTTCGTTATCGACACCAACCAAGCGCACTCCTTGCAGAGTGCCTGGCAACAGCACTGAATCTCCATAAACGAGATCACGTGAAGTGAAGGTGCCATCCAATGACTCAATGCGACCACTCCCCCCAACGACGGCAAGGGTGTGCGCATAGCCACTGGTGTCAAGCTGGCCTCCTTGATCGCCGATCTTCAGCGCGTGCAAGCTGAAGTACTCGCAAGACGCTAGGTCGCTGCGGCGCAGGCCGGATCCGTCCGCGAACTCGGCCCGTGTTGGAGTCGCGACGCCAAGGTCGTAATCGACGACTTCGAGTGCTTGGGACAAGTGGGTCTCACGTGGCTTGCCATCAAGACCAAGGCGGTCCCAGTCATACATCCGATAGGTGACATCGGAAGTCTGCTGCACTTCGCAAAGGACCACTCCGGTGCGAATCGCATGTGTCAAACCGGCAGGCACGAACACGCAATCGCCACGCTCCACCTCGACTTCAGCCAGATGGTTTCGCACTCGTTGATCTCCGGCCTCGGCAGAGAACACTTCCTTGGTGGTGCCCTCCTTCAATCCACAGATGACCACAGCGCCAGGAGCGTGATCGAGGATGTACCAGGCTTCAGTCTTGCCGACTCCTGTCGGTGATTGAGGACCATCTGCAGGATGAATCTGCACACTCAGGTCGTCGCCAGCATCGATGAACTTGACCAACAGCGGGAAGCGTCCATCAGCGCTCGGTTTCGAACGTCCAAGGATCTCCTGCTCGTGGCTCACCATCAACTCACGAAGACTGAGGCCGTCCATCGAGCCGCCGCGCACGACCGTCTCTTCGCCAGGGTAATCGCTCAATTCCCAAGTCTCACCGAGCGGCCCGTCAAATGGCAGCTCGAGCCCGAGCGCCGCTGAAAGTTGCTCGCCACCCCACACCTTCTCCTTGAGAAGGCGGTGGAAGAAGTGCGGCTCAACAGGGCTCTTGGGCGAATCCATAGCCCCGTATCTTACTAGCCACCCTTGATTCGCGCGATGAGTGCTTCGGCTTCCTCGACACTCATGCCGTTAGGGCCATCTGATATCAGGCCTGTGGCAGGGAGGCGTTCGTGAACAAGCGGCGCAGTCAGCAATTCACCATCAACGAGCAGGGCCATCTTGAGGCCAACCAGGCTCGCCGTGAAATCACTGAACTCCTGCTCCTGCCCTGGTACCACGGTGAAGCTGATCCGGTAGCCATCTGGCCCATCTGGGGGATAGAGGCTCACGTCGCAAAGTTCGAACTTGCGCATCTCGCCATACCAGTAATCGCCATGACCGTCGTCCAGCAATACCGCACCGGGTTCGCCTTCGTCTACTTGCCCGCGAAGTTCGAGCGCGCCGACGACCTCGACAGCAGTCGTCTGTGCAGCGACATCATCACCCTTACCTTGGGCTCCCGCACATGACAATAGAGGCAGCAACAACGCAAACACGAAGAAGGGGAACGCTCGATTCCTGCGGCGGCGACGCGGCCTACGGGTGCGACGTGCGCGAAGCCCTTCGACATCCAACGAGTGGGTGGCCGATGTGGATTCGCCAGCCATGCGCATCAGGGACTTCCACTCCGCGCCATGAGGATTGACCTTGAACCCGAAACGATTGGTGATCACGAGGTGGGCCAACTCATGAACGACAACGCCGCGCATCTCATCGGGATTACGGCCTAACAACAGTGGATTCAACTCAAGAATCATGTCGTCGAGAATAGCACGCCCAATCGTAGTGCGAAGTCGCGAGTTCCATCTCCAAGTGATCTTGTCGGAGAGGTCCTCGGCTTGCCAAAGCAAAAGCATCTCTTCGATCACGGAATCGACGACAGTAGGTGGCCAGTCGCGCAACAACTCGGCGATGTTGCGTCGTTCCTTATCGAAGGGACTGGCGTTGGACATCTCAGCTACCTGCTACCCGGCGCCCGCCTACCCACACTGCGCCAACACGTTTGCGATCCTCCAAGATCACGAAGTCGGGGCGGTAACCTGTCTCCAAGCGCCCACAATCTCCGATTAGAGCCCCTGGTACTTCACAACCCATGCGCACCAACTGCTGCATGGTTATGAAACCGTCACGCAATAGGCGCAACAGCAATTCGGGCAACGAATCCAAGGTTCCACACAACCCGCCCTTCGAGTCGATCGCGACCGCGCCACTACGACTGAGTTTCTTGCCGCCCGAGGTGAATGAATCTGCAGGCAAACCTGCATGCGACAAGTTATCCGAGCATGCCATCAAGCGATTGCGCAAGGCCGGTGTCTTGGCCCACAGGCGCAAGGTCTCCGGAGCGACATGCACCATGTCTGGAATCACTGCGGCCCAATGGAAACCGCCGCCCATGGCGAAGCCGATCGGGCCGGGTTCGCGAGCACTCATTGGCGGCACTCGGTTACCCATGTGAGTGATCGCAAGTTCGCCTGTCGCTGCTGCAGCTTCGCAGTCCAAGTAGCTTGCCTCGGAGTGACCGACTGATGGCATGACGCCACTTTCACGAAACGTTTGGTAAGCATCGAGTGCACCTTTCACTTCAGGCGCGAAGGTACATAACTTCAGCCATCCGCCAGCAGCATCGATCAGCTCACCGGCGGCCTCCGCCGTCGGGCGCAGAATGGTCTTCGCCGGAAGAGCGCCGCGCATGGCCCGGGCGATGAACGGTCCTTCCGAATGCCAGCCGACAAAACGACAGCGAGCTGCACCGCGACGTGATTTCCATTGCTGCCATCGCTTGGCTGCACCTCGGTACTCATCAAGACTCAGCGGGTACATGCCGGCATAAGCACTGGTGACGCCAGTGGCAGCCAAGGCTCGGCTCATACGATCCAACTCGGTTGGAGTGCCGTGGCCACAATCGACTCCAGCGTAGCCATGCAGCAAGGTGTCGACGAAACCTGGCAGGACCTCTGAAGCTCCGAGCTCCTTAAGGTGGGAGCGAATCTTGCGTGGGGGTTCTCCTGCCCCCAACTCGGTTATTCGCCCACCGGCCCAGGTCATCCAACCAGGCGTGAATGCCTTACCTGTCCAGATGGAAGCACGGATTCCGTTCGTCATGATTCGCGTTTTG
>CAZJGH010000028.1:0-3865 GCA_964545405.1 uncultured Planctomycetales bacterium | reverse complement strand
GTTACTCGCCTGTTGGTTCGCTAGGTTTGTGCCACCAGTACAGCGATGTATTACTGTAATCGCGGCGTTCGATGCCTGGGAGGGCCGCAAGTTCATCCTCCTCAAGGATGCCGCGAGGAGTATGGACGATTGCACATCCTGATGGGTTCATGCGCTCCGACACTCGTAAAAACAAGTCCCACACCTTGATTCTTCCCGGTCCGCCCTTACGGAAGTCGTCGTACGGGGGGTCGAAGAAAATAAGGTCGGGGGACGCTTCTGCGCCAACTACATCTAACAAGCGGTTGGCATCGATGCGCAGGCACTGCAACTGCTCGCGGCACCCGAGCAGCTCAGCATTCTCCTCCAGCTGAGCAGCAGCACGGTGGTGGCGCTCGACCGCTACGACCTTGTTGGCACCACGCGAGATGGCCTCCAAGCCCAGGATTCCGCTGCCAGCGTAGACGTCCCACACCAGAGCTCCGTCAACCAGGCTGCCTAAGTGATTGAACAGGCCCTCCCGCGCTCGCTCAACCAGGGGGCGAGTGGCATCTACCTTGGGAACTTTAAGTCGTCGCCCACGGTAATCTCCGGCGGTTATTCGAAGCATGGAAGACGTAGAATACGCGCTCCATGCCACGACTCCACGTGAACATCGATCATGTCGCCACGCTGCGACAAGCCCGCCGCTCCAACGAACCGGATCCGGTCTTGGCTGCAGGCATATGCGAGCTAGCTGGCGCGAACGGCATCACCGTGCATTTGCGTGAAGACCAGCGCCATATCCAGGAGCGCGATGTTCGTTTGTTGAGCCAGACCGTCAAGACCATGCTCAACCTCGAGATGGCCTGGACTCCCGCCATGCTTGACCTGGCCTGCGAGCTTAAGCCACAACAAGTCTGTGTCGTGCCGGAGAAACGTGAGGAGCTCACGACCGAAGGAGGCCTCGACGTTTACGCATACGCTGACAGCCTTGAGGGTGGGATCAAGAGACTGCATGAGGCCGGAGTCGAAGTCAGCTTATTCATCGACCCACTGCCCGACGCGATCGAACAAGCCGCAAGGTCAGGAGCAGATTTCATCGAACTGCACACCGGTAGCTATGCCAACGCCAAAGGCAAGAACCGTGAGAACGAACTTAAGCGCCTCGAGACTGCTGCCAACTATGCGCATGAACTCGGGCTGCGGGTGAACGCTGGCCACGGACTCGATTACGAGAACGTTCTGCCTATCGCGCAACTCCCTTGGGTGGAGGAGCTGAACATCGGCTACTCGATCATCTGCCGCTCGATCTACACCGGACTCGATCAAGCAGTGCGCGAGATGCAGGACCGCATACTCGCGGCAGCGCCTCCTGAATAAACGCACGCTTCATGGATCAGCGCACCCCGGATTTCATCAACGCCAGATTCCTGACCGAACCGTTGACTGGCGTGCAGCGCTGGGGTCGCGAGTTCTTGCGCGAGCTCGATCAGATGCTGGTAGATGGGTCCATCGATCACACGCGCTTTCGCTTCATCCTTCTCAGCCCAACCAGACCGCAGGAGATGCCGACTTACCAGCATCTGGAATTGCGCGTCAAAGGGATGTTGCGTTCCCACTTCTGGGAGCAACTCGAACTGCCGAGCCTCGCCAAGGGGTTCCTGCTCAACCTGAAGAACACCGCGCCAGTGGCTCACTCCAACATGATGGTGCTGATTCACGACTTGCAGGTGTTCGCGCGTCCTGAGACGCACACTGGCCTGTTCAACCTGGTCTATCGTTGGATCATGCCACGTGCAGCCAAGAAGGCACGCGTGTTGACTGCGGTAAGTGAACATACCGCCAAGGAGATAAGCCATTACTTCGGATTGCCTCTTGGCAACACCCATGTGCTTCTCGAAGGCCACGAACATGTTCTGCGGGTCGACGCTGATGACGGCATCATCGACAGGCACGAGCTTACACGCGATGGCTACCTGCTGGCTGTGAGCAGCCTGAATCCGAACAAGAACTTCGCGGCTATCCTACGCGCGATGCGGATCGCCAACGTCGAGGTACCGCTGGTGATCGCCGGTGGCACTAACCCGAAGGTGTTCGAGGGAGATGGGGTCGACAGCCTGCCGGACAACGCGATTCATGTCGGTCGCGTCAGCGATGCCGAGTTGCGCTCCTTGTATGAGAACGCTTTGGGCTTCGTATTCCCGTCCTATTACGAAGGATGGGGATTGCCACCGGGCGAGGCGATGTTGCTTGGTTGTCCGGTGATTTCGAGCAACACGACTTCACTGCCCGAGGTGTGCGGAGATGCTGCACTGTACTGTGATCCTGCCGACGACGAATCGATCGCCAAGCAACTGTTCCGGTTGGTTGAAGACGGCCCACTACGCCAGGAACTCAGTGCACTTGGTCGTGCGCAGTCCCAGCAGTTCTCGTGGCGCTCAGTCGCTGAGCGCGTGTGGGCTGCTGTCTTACCGCAGTTGGAACAACAGTAAGCCAGCCCTGCTCTTGTCAGAAGGAGAAATCGCCTTCGGACTCGAGCTTGTCCTCGAAGCTATGCAAGGCCTGAATCATCAATGGTTCTGCCGCGACCACGGTCGGCCAGTAACTGTCGAACTCGTCATCCAAGTCAAGGACCTTGTCGCGCTCCTTGAAGATCAATCCACCGACTTCAGTGTTGCGCAGCTCTAGATGCAACTCCACGTTCATGCTTGGCTGTGTCTCGCCGCGAGTCGGGAAGCCTTGGAAATCATAATCGAACGATGATCTCATCTGCTTGAATGCCCCTGAATGACGGTCGAACTCGACCGCCAACTCAAGGTCGCTGAGTTGAGACAGGAAGTCGAGCGAACCGCTCTCGCGCAGTTCATCTAGATTGGGCGCGTCCTCCATGGCCTCCATGAGTGCCACTGTGATCAACGCCACATCCCCGGAATCCTGCCAGCGGCTGTTCTGCTGCAACAAGTCGGAGCCCAAGAAATGCAGCATGTTGTCCGGGTGATAAAGCTCACTGAGACCATTCATGGCCATCAACAGTCGCGACTCGTCATCTGACAAGCCCGGCAACTGAGACCCGATCCTCTTCAGGAAATCGACAACCATATCCTGCCTGGCAGCGGAAAGCCGTAGGCCAGCAGGAAGCTCGAATGGCAGGCTGATGGTGTCGATGGAATCCAATCCACGGTGATGGAGTCGCAGTTCCTCTCCATCAGATTCCATCCACAGCGTGATGTAGTTGTCGAAGCTTGGCGCGATGATCTCGAGCTTCAAGCTGGAACGGTATTGATTGCCGCCGAGCAATGTCGAATCCACCACGAGGGTCGCGAATGCGTCGGCCGGCTTACCCAACAACTGTGGCATGTCCTTCACGTTGAATTTCATCTCCCAGTGCACGGTCACCGGGAATTCAAGCTCCCTTGATGAGTCGAGGCCAGACCTCCATTCATCGATGGCAAGAGCCGCCTGCGCGCCCTCCAGGACCGGAACTTGAGACCAATCGACCTCGGCCTTACTGCACCCCCCGATAAGAGGTGCAGCTGCGGCAATCGTGATGAAAATCCTATTCACGGTTAGAACTCGAAGTCGCCGCCATCGTCACCAGACTGGCTTTCCATCTGCAGGAGCATCTGCTCTTCGATCATAGGCATCATGGCCTCTACCTTCGGCCAGTACTGGTCGAAGTACATGTTGAGGTCCATTGCGGTCTCAGGGTCGGAGAACTCGACCGGGGCGACTGGCTCCAGCAACTCCGAGTAGGTCATCGTCATCGAGAAGTCGATCGGGGTCTCGCTGCCGAACTCATCGACGATTGGGATGACTGCCTTGATGAGCATGTTGGTCATGCTGCCGTCCTTCACGTCGAAGCTAGCGGTGGTGACCATGCTGTATGCGATCGCATCGGCAGTCC
>CAZJGH010000027.1:1284-18244 GCA_964545405.1 uncultured Planctomycetales bacterium | reverse complement strand
TGCTCGAGATCATCAGTGGCAGGATGATCTTGTAGTCGGTGGTCAGTTCGAACAGGATCATGATCGCGGTGATCGGTGCGTGAGTCGTGGACGCGACCACCGCCCCCATGCCGACGAGTGCATACGCTCCGATCGGGGCGGCTCCCGGGAACATGGTGTGCACCAACACCCCGACCGCACCGCCCAGCATCGAACCAAGGAACAGGGATGGCGCGAAGATGCCACCTGATCCACCGGTGCCGAGGGTAATACTGACCGCCAGGATCTTGGCTACGATGAGGAACAGCAGGAAGGTAAGGACGTCGTGCTGACCTTCCAATGCTTGGTTCATCGCCTCGTACCCGACGCCCATCACTTCAGGGACCTTAAGCGCGATGATGCCGATCAGCAGACCACCGATCATGGTCTTCAAGGGCGGAAACAAATTCCACTTGTCGCCGACCCCTTCCGCGGAATGGACCGCGCGCGTGAAGCCGATCGCCACCAATCCAGCGAGTAGTCCGAGTACTCCATAGGCAATCAACTCGGCCGGGTGGTGCATAGAGTAGAGAGGGATCTCGAAGGCCGGGAAATCACCGAGGAAATGGCGCGACACCACTGTCGCGACCACCGATGAGATGACGATCGGCGAGAATTGCGGGACACCGAAATCCCCCAGGATCACTTCGACAGCGAAAAGTGCTCCGGCTACCGGTGCGTTGAAGGTCGCAGCGACACCCGCCGCGGCCCCGCAACCGACAAGAGTTCGCATCCGTCGTGGCCCAAGACCGAGCACCTGCCCACAACTTGAACCGACCGCTGAACCGATCTGCACGATCGGACCCTCACGGCCGACCGAACCACCAGTGGCGATACAGATGCTCGAAGCGAATGCCTTGATCGCTACGACACGTGCACGGATACGACCATGCGCCACCGCAACCGCTTGCATCACCTCCGGCACACCGTGGCCCTTCGCCTCGGGCGCACCATAATGGACCAGGAACCCGACGATCAGTCCGCCAGCCGCTGGAATGAAGACGATCCAATACCATGGCAAGGTATAAAGCCACTCCAACAAGCTGTAGTGTTCACTCGGCAACTCAGGGGAGTTCCAGATGTTCTGCTGCAGATGCTGGATCAGAAGTCGGAATGCCACCGCCGCATAGCCGCCAAGCAGACCGATGAGCGAAGCGACCAGCACCATATAGATGGTGGTGGATTGCTTTAGGTACTGGTTCAGCCAGCCCAGGGGGGCGAGGATTCGCGACAACGTAGGAGGCGGGGGCTCACCCCTGCCATAGGCGCGACTGTACCCCGCCCGGACCGACGATGCGCAATGGCTTGCCACCCTCAACGCAGTTGTACTGCTCGAAGTCAGTCACTCCAGCGATCTCAAGTACCTCCTCGTCGATCAAGCAACGACCATGGATGCTTTCACGCGAAACCTGCAAGATCGCCAAGGTAGCGTCGGCAAGGATGTCGGCTCGACGCCACTGCGCCGGCCCGCCGAGACCATGATTGATAGTCGCTTGCGATTCGATAGCCGTAGCGGGCCACAGTGCACAAGAGCGGATATCGGTGTCCTTGACTTCGCCAGCGATGCCCATCGCCAACAAGCTCATGCCGAACTTGGACATGCAGTAACCGGTCTTGCCCGGCAGCATGCTCAGGTCAAGCGGCGGTGACATCTGCACGATGCAGCCTGAACCTCGCTCGAGCATGTGAGGAAGGACGAAGTGCGACGCGATGTGAGCGGCGCGTGCGTTGACTTCCATCATCAAGTCGAAGCGCTTCGGCGGAGTGTCAGCCACACCTTTCCAGAAGAGTGCGCCAGCATTGTTGATGAGGATGTCGATGCGGCCGAAGCGTTCCTTGGCAGCAGCGACCATCGCTTCCACCCCATCAGCGTTGCGCACGTTGGTCTTGACCGCCAGGGCCTGTCGCCCGATGGATTCGACCTCGGCGGCGGTGTCGTGGATGTTGCCAGGCAACAGGTCGCGCGACTTCTCACTTTTTGCTGCGATGACGATGTCGGCACCAGCCTTGGCCAAGGCCAAGGCGATGTTCTTGCCGATACCGCGGCTGGCGCCGGTGATGATGGCGACCTGCCCATTCAGGTCAAGTGCATCGAACGGACTACCCATTGCTGTCTTTCTGCTTGGCGAGCTCCTCATCACGCAGGTCGCGACGCAGCAATTTCATCATCGCTGTCTTCGGAAGTTCATCGCGGAACTCCCAGAACTTCGGCACCTTGTAGGCTGCCAGCTCTGAAGAACACCAAGTCTTGAGGTCGTCCTCGTCCATCATCTCGCCAGGCTGCAAGACGATGAAGGCCTTGACCGTCTCGCCACGCTTCTCATCCGGGATGCCGATGGTGCAGGATTCGAAGATCTTGTCATGGGCCATCAGTACGCGGTCGATCTCGTCCGGGAAGATGTTGTATCCCGATGCGATGATCATGTCCTTCTTGCGGCCGACGATCTTGAAGTATCCATCGTCATCCATTACCGCCAAGTCGCCGGTGTAGAGCCAACCGTTACGGATCATGTTGGCGGTCTCCTGTTCACGATTCAGATAGCCGACCATCACCTGCGGACCCTTGACGATCAGTTCCCCGACTTCACCGACCTTCGACTCGGGTAGGCCTGATTCTGGATCGACGATCCGCACATCGGTATCCGGCACCGGAATCCCGATATGACCGATCTTGCGCTTGCCCATCACCGGATTACATGTCACCACAGGCGACGTCTCGGTCAGCCCGAAGCCCTCGACGATGATCGAGTTGGTGAGCTTCTCGAAGCGGTTCTGCACATCCTCCGGCAGTGGCGCCGACCCGGAGAAGCAACGCTTCACCGAAGATAGGTCCATGGTCTCGATATTCGGGAAGTTATTCACCGCGTTGAACAGCGCAGGAAGTGCAGGGAACAGGGTGACCCGATGCTTGGTCAGGTTCTTGACCATACCGGGAATATCGCGTGGGTTAGGTTGCAGCACCATCGCTGCCCCCACCGTCACCGGCCAAGTCAAGCACACCGTCAAGCCGAAGATATGGAAGAACGGCAACGCCGCCAGCAAGACTTCCTTGCCAGGCTCAAGACCCGTGAACCACGAACGCACTTGCTGCACGTTGTAGCTGAGGTTCCGGTGCGACAGCATCGCGCCCTTGGACAACCCGGTGGTGCCGCCGGTGTACTGGATGACCGCGATGTCATCCATCTCCACCGTCACTGGAGGTGGTGAGGCCGCCGACGACTTGAGTAGCTTGCGGAACATGTGAACACCTGTTTCGGGCTGCACCTTGGCGACCTTCGGTGGATCCTCGCGCTTGAGCTTCAAAGGTGCCAAGAGGTTCAGGGGGAAGCCTAGATACTCAGGAATCGATGCGATGATGTACTCGCGAACGCTGACCTTATCGCGCAAGTCCTTGACCTTCTGGTCCCACAGGAAATCCATGGTGACGGCGACCTCTACCGCAGCATCGTTCCATTGATGGATGATCTCACGCGGCATGTACAGCGGGTTAGTCATCACGGCATGTGCACCGAGTCGCTGGATAGCGAGATAGGCGATCGCGCATTGCGGGATATTGGGTGTTTGCACTGCCACTCGCGTGCCTTTCACTACGCCGAGACCAGCCAACGCGGTAGCGAATCGATCGACTTCCTCCTTCAGATCCGCATAAGTCAGCTTGCAGTTCATGAACACCAAGGCCAGACGGTCTCCGAATTCGCGCACAGTACGATCTAGGTAGTGACCAACCGGTACATCCTCGAAGTCAATCGAGGTGGGGACGCCTTCTTCATACGACTTGTGCCAGAGATGTTCAGCCATGACTTAGCATAACCTCCCCTCCCGAACGATGGCCTATTGAATTAAGCAGTAAACGACATTGCTTACCAACCCATCCTGCACCGCTTGCACCCAACAACTCGTTCCGGAGGCTCCGGCCGGAACGCTGATCGCCCACTCCGCTTCACCAAGCCCGTCGGAAAGCGACATCGCGCCATATACCTGTGGGTTACTGATACCCAGCACCACACCGAGTGCCGGCACCGATGTCGAACCGAGGCCCGTCAGCGAGTACGTGAGCCACGTCGGTTCGATCGGCAGGCCGTAGGCGACTTCCGCGGAACCCACCGAGCCATGGACCAGCGGGTTGACCGTCAGGCTGAGTTGCGTGGGGTTGCCGGCGCGATTGCCGTAAAGCCGAAGTCGCATCGAATTCCAAGTGCCGACATCCCAACTGACCATATCCCTGACCTGAATAGTCCAGGTCCCGACAGCCATCTCACCCCAATGCCTGACGCTGGACAAGGTGTAATCGGACAAGTGATTGTTCGTGTCATTGCGCACCTTGGTGAGCTGAGAGACCGTCCCGTAAGGTGAAGTGATGCGGATATCAAGGTCGCCGACGTAGGTGTGCGTAATGTCCATCACCAATTCGACATGTTCTACGATCAAGGGGTCGCTGACCACGATGGTGCGCGTGACACCGACGCTATTGGCGTCAGGAATCGTCACTCCGACGTTGCGCTCGCCACTGTCGACCTCATACTCCGGGCCAAGTGAACTCATCGATTGCGCTTCAGCCACAGCCGCTTCTGCATCCACCGCGCCAAAGCCATAGTCATAATGGATCGGGTAGCCAGCTGCATTGGTCTCCCAACCTGAGCTGCTCACGTCGCACTTCCTGGCCGAGGATATGAGTGCGTGCTGTACTTCTCGCCAATTCAGCGCCGGATTCGCTTCAAGGACCAACGCCACGACGCCGGCCACCAGGGCGGAAGTAGCGGAAGTACCGCCGAAGTAGTTGGTGTAGTAACCGTAGGCAGCTGATGCCGTGGTCGTCAGTCCGATGGTCGAGTTGTCACAGGGCGCTACCAGCATCAAGGATGAACCTGGCTCACTGTAGCTGGACCGAGCATCCCAATAATCGATGCCACCGACCGCTATGGTCCGGCGGTTGGCTGCATACGGATCGTATTCGACCCGATCCGACATGGCGTAGCCGTTGCCGCAAGCCCAAGTGAAGATGACACCGAGCCCATTACGACCATTCTCTACCGCATCAGCAAGTGCATCCATTTCCATTGGGGTCATGGTGCTGAAGTAGCCGATGTCCAATGGACCCCAGGAGTTCGACTTGACCACATTCACTTGGTTGCTGAATCCGAAGGTGTTGGCGTTGGTCGAGGCCGAGCCGAACCCCTGTTCCGGCCATGAGGAATCGTAGGCGACACCCACCCCTCCTAACCCATTGTTGGCGACTGCAGAGATCAAGCCGGCACAACTGGTGCCGTGGCTGGAACTACCGACATTGGTGCTGGCAGCGGCGTTGAAGTTACCGATCAGGTCGGGGTGCGATTGATCGGCGCCATTGTCCGCAAGCCCGACAGTGATGCCGGCGCCGGTGAACCCAAGGTTCCATGCAGGCTCGACATTGATATCGTTCAAGCTGAGGATGTTATTGCGCAAGTGCCACTGATCGGGAACCAATGGATCGCTTGGCATCGCCCTAAGGGTAGTGGGGCGTTCGATGTCAAGGAACACCACCTCGGGGCCATACACATCAGCCAACAGGGTGGCGCTGTCGATGGCATCGGCCACAGCTGGGAAGTCAAAGGCAGCCCAATCGTCTTGCGAACTCCCGGGTGCTGGTGGACGCTGCACACCGCCTTCTGATTCGACTACCTCACCCATCGATTCATCCAGGGCGATGTTGCACAACACAGTCGCGTGCAACTTGAACCCTGGTGTTGGTGCCGGAACGTACCCGTCCTTACTGATCAGGGTATCGTTGCACAGGCACGCATCACTGCTGGTAGCACTCGGCTGGTCGACCAGGAACAGTTCGAATCCATCGCCAGTGGGAATGAACATCGGCTCCTGAGCGAACGCGCTTGCCCCACCCATCGCCGCTCCGGCACAGGTCAGGAGCAGCGTCGCAAGAGCATTGCGCGCTCGATTCATCAGGGGCGGTTGGGGAAAGTCGTGGAGAGTTACTGGACGGTGCCGCTGACTACATTGCTGACTCCGCCGGATTGCAGGGCTTGTACCCAGTAGGCCCTACCGGCAGCACCAGCTGGAACGCTGATGATGAAGTCAGTAGCGCCGTTGGCATTAGTCGTCTGCATCGAGCCGATCTGCTGAGGGTTGCTGATGCCAAGAGTAACGCCAAGACCAGGCACATTAAAGCTGCCCAATCCAGTCAGTGAGTAGGCCAGCCAAGTGGAACTGCTGGCCGCACCGTTGGCGACACTGAAAGTAGCTGAACTGCCCGCGGTAACCACAGGTGCAGACAAGGTCATGCTGTTGCCAGCGCCATCGTGCCCGTAGACCGTAAGGGTAAAGTTGGTCCAGGTGCCGGTGGTGCCGGCGTCCCGGTCGGAAACCTCAACAACCCAATCCCCTTGCGACGACTCGCCGAACGGGCGCAAGGAAGTGAAGATGAAGTTGTTGTAGTTATTGGTGCCGTCGTTACGGACGTGAGTCAAGACGGATCCAGTGCCGGATGGTGCGACCAGTCGAATGTAGAGGTCACCCACGTAGTTATGCAGGATGTTCATCTTCAGCTCGACCGACTCGATGGTGATGTCGGCCGGGATATTGACGGTCTCGGTCAGGCCGGTGTTGTTGTTGTCTGGGATCGTCTGACCGACGCTCACGACGCCAGTGGTGTCGGACAACTCCGCCGGGTAGTTGGTCCAGGTCAGGGCGGTCTGCACTGCAGCGTCGGCATCGATGGCACAGAAACCATAGTTGATGTTTATGTCGCGGCCGGTGCTGTTCACCATCCAGTTACCGTTCGACGGATGGTTCTTGCGCGCGGAATCGATCAAGACTCCAGTCACGTCACGCCAGGTCAACGCCGGATTCGCTTCCAACATCAGCGCGACCACTCCGGCGCCAAGTGGACTTGCTGAAGAGGTTCCACCGAAGTTCGAGGTATAGCCGTTGGTAGTGGTGGTGTAGATGCCGCGGTTGTTGCCGCTCGAATGGGACACCACGGTCATGGATGACCCGGTCTCGTTGTAGTACGCGCGAGTATCAGCATCGCCAATCGAACCGATCGCCAAGGTCAGGCGACTCGATGCGTACGGGTCGTACTCGACACGGTCTCCGGTACCACCGTTACCAGCGGCCCAAGTGAACACGGTTCCAAGGCCACCGCGACCGGTGAACACTGCGCCCTCAAGCGCAGAGCGTTCGGCACTCGACATGTAGGAGATGGTGCCGTTGTCCCATGGCCCCCACGAGTTGGTCTTGACGTCGTTGAGGTCGTTGCGCCAGCCGAAGTTGCTCGCCGTAGTCGAACTGCTGCCGTAATAGAGGTTGGACCACTCGGCATCATAAGCGGCACCTACTCCGCCGGCACCGTTGTTGGCTTCCGCTGCCGCGACACCTGCGCATGAAGTTCCGTGACTGCTTTGGCTGCCACTCTTACTCGCGGCACTGTTGTAGTTATCGTTCAGATCGCTATGGGAAAGTTGCACACCGCCATCGACGATGCCGATGACCTGACCGAGTCCTGTGTACCCGGCATTCCATGCACCTTCGACGTTGGCATCGGCAATCGTATTTTGGGTGTTGCGCAGGTGCCACTGCAGGCCGAAGTTAGGGTCGGTCGGCAAGGCGCGCTGGGCCAACGGGCGCTCCGCATCCAAGTAGACCGCGTCGTCGCCGAAGTAGGCGTCGAGCGCCAGGCAAAGCTCCAAGCTGGCACCAACCGAGTTGGTGTGAACCAACTGGAATCCAGCAGCTCCGTCGAGCGGCTCGACCCAGCACTCGGTGATGCTGTTGGCCAGGGAGTTGAGGGTCCCAACGGCCTCGGTCTCGACGATCAGGGATGAGGTCAGGGTGTAGCCCGGAGTTGGTGCAGGAATGACGCCATCCTTGCTGACCAGATCATCATTGATTCGGGTCGCGAAGCACTCACAGGCATCGAGTCTGTCGATCTGGAACAAGGCGCAATCGAAGCCGGTGTCTACCCAGTGGAAGGTCGGTTGAGCGGATTGCGCATCTGCACCTTGCAGTTGCACCATGGAAAGAAGGAGGAATTGGCTGAACATCGTGTTAGGGTCTCGTAATACGAGGCCGCAAGGGGGTCTTCAGTTCCATGATTCGGGACGGAAACCACGGAGAATTCCCTTTTGCCTATAAGTAAGGATAGAATTTGGAAGTGCATCCATCCAAGAAATCCGCCGAAGAGCTCGAGAAGGAGGTGACGATCCAGCCCACCCGCTCAAGAGGTCCTGGAGGCCAGCATCGCAACCGAGTTGCGACCGCTATCCGCGCTACACACGACCCTACCGGGATCCAGGCGATGGCAACTGAACGGCGCTCTCAACTAGAAAACAAGCTTGAGGCCTTGTTTAGGCTTAGGGTGAAGCTTGCACTACTTCACCGAAGTCCGCTTGAGGACGCCGATTTCATGGCCCCGGCTGAATATGAGCCGTCGCTGGAGTGGGTCCAGAGACTTCGGGGAGGAAAGATCAAGGTGAATCCAACCCACGACGACTTCCCAGGACTTCTGGCTGAGGTACTCGATCGCCTGTTCTTGGAGAAGGATGATCTTGGGCGTACTGCCACCGCTTTCCGGGTCTCCAACTCGCAGCTGATTAAGTTCCTCGCCACTGAGCCAGCGGCCCTCCACGCCCTGAATGAAAGGCGGCGTGAAAAAGGCCAGAGGCCGTTCAAGTAATTCCTCTAATATGCCTAACCGACGCGTTTTAACGCGTAGAGTGGGGTCATTAAATACCTCTGGACAAATATTCCAAAAGTGGCCCTCGGTGTATCCATCGGCCTCCTCTCTTTCACCAGCAGCAGCGCTAATGCGCAGATATCACCACAGATCGAGTGGTCCTTCCAGGACAGCAATCTGATTGGCGCTATCAGCACGGTAGATTTCTCACCCAACGGCAATTTCGTCGCTTATGGTGCGGAATTCACCCGCTACGTGATGGTTCGTCGGGTTTCCGATGGCCAGTTGCTGCGCACATTCAACGGCAGCGCCAACCTCGGAATGCGTGCCACTGAATTCGCTCCCAACGGCGGCCGCCTTGGCGCCACCTGGAGCATCTTGGGTTTCACCGGCTTGATTTTCGGTGGTGCTGAGACCTTCAATGGCTTCAACACTGGCGCCCTGTTGACCACCAGCGACCACGATGCCGAAGTCACCGACCTGACCTGGTCACCAGACTCTCAATACATCCTGACTGGCTCGCTCGAGGGCAAGGCCGATCTGGTTGACGCCTTGACCGGAGCATTGATGCTCGAAGTCGATCACGGCGCCGCAGTCACCAGCGTTGCCTTCAGCGACAACGGTCAGTACTTCGCGACCGGTGGTGAGTTCGGCAATGTCACGATCTGGGATGCCACCACCGGCGCCATGGTCACGACTATCACTGCTCATCTGTCGAAGGTTTCTGAAATGGAGTTCCACTCCAACAACACCACTCTCGTAACTGGTGGTGGTGAAGCCATGCTCGACTCAAAGATCAATGTCTGGGATTGGGCGACCGGCAACCTGCTTGCTAGCCACAGTCAGCAGACTGAGGGAATCACCGGCTTGGCCTTCTTCAATGGCGGCACCTTGCTGATGAGCGCTGATTTGAGTGGGGTCATCCGAATCTCACAGACATTCGGCCCTAACCAGGTCCAGACCATCGACTTGGGGCATGGTCCACGTGTCTCGAGCCTTGACCTGCATATTGGTGCTCAGCGTTATGCATACGGCACCAGCAGCGGTTGGATCACGATGGCGCGCCGCTAATCCCGAAGCAAACTCCTACTGGAGGTCGAGAAGGTGAGCCTTCTCGACCTCTCACCTTTTCAAAATACGTTTACACTGGTTCCATGCTCCTGATCCCATTTGTCTCCCTTCTTCTCCAAGCACCCCTGCAACAAAGCACCGTCTTGGAAGTTCGCCCTGAAGGCGCTTTCTTTGTTCAACAACCATCCACCGGAGTGGGAATCACACCCGCCTCAAACCGACTGGCTGCCGTCACTAGCCCACGTTGGCAAGTCAATGATGGTGGTCTCTTCTGGATCGGCGAGCATGTCGCTGTAGGTGATTCCGGCGCAGCCGCTATGGGCGGCAAGGATCTCAACAATGAGGGCGTGGCTTGCTGGGCGACAGGCTCAGACAGCCCGATCTTCGATTGGTCAGTAGTTGGCGCATCCAACGTCCAGGTCGACATCGCCGATCGCAACAACACCGGCGCGGCCATCGTCACCACAGACACGGGCGGGACGAACTTCGAATCCACGGTTTCGGCTTGGGATTCAGCCGGTTCCGGCACACCTGATTGGTCTGCGACCTTCCCTACTACTGGCAATGTATATGCCAGCATGATCGCGGTAAGTGATAGCGGTAGCCGCATCGTCGCGGCCGCCTCCAACGCTTCAGGCATCCTTCACTTGCGGGTTTGGGACCGGCTTGGAAACTCCCTCGGTTCATGGGATTTACCGGCCTCAGCCAACATGCGCTTTGGAGCGATTGATGATGCTGGCGAGCGCATGTACGTCGGCCTCTACGACGGCACGGTCTTGATCTACGACCTCAACACTGGTGTCGCGATCCACACCATCAGCATCGGCGCTTCCTTCGATTCCCATGCCATCTCCGGTGATGGCAAGACAGTCGCCTACGGTGACTTCTACGGACTCACCGTCGTGCGTGAAGTTTCATCCGGCGTCTGGGCACAGGTGGCTTACCGCTAGAACCCCCGTTACAGCGATCTCGCTCGAACTGCGCTTAACACCGACGGCTCGCGCGCTGCATTCCAGATCCAGCAGTACTCACCGGCTTACGACCACATCGAAGCTGGAATCCTTGATGTCAGTTCAGGTCTCGACCTCAACCATCAATCCTTCGACGCTCCCGGAACTTCAGGGCAGCTAGTCTGCTCGGGCGTCGACATCAGCGATGACGGCGACGTCATGGTCGGTGGCTCATGGGGAGACACCTTCAACATGACCCCCGAGGTCTTCACCCTAGATGACGCCGGAGCGATCCTCGCATCAATCGACTTGGGTGGCTCGGCATTCAGCGTTGACCTCGATGCTGACGGAGATGTAGCCATGGCTGGCTCCAAGTCAGTCCATGCCAACACCAGCGGCAACGGCGGCGACATCACTTGTATCGATGCAGATGAACAGACCTTGCACATGTCTGGCTATCCGCAACTCGGTAGCTTCGTGAATGTCGTGACTCCGGGTGGCGCCAACTCCCTGACCTTCGCTGTGACCGCTTCCCTAGGCAGCGCAGTCACTCCTTTCGGAGTGTCGGAGCTGGATCTCGGTACCGAAATCATTCGTTACGGTCCCAACCCGATCCCATCAGGCGGCCTGAACATTCCGCTGGCGATTCCAACCCGCCCCTCACTGAGCGGCATGTTGGTCCATGTCCAGGGTGTGCGTTTCGGGGCTACCAACGAACTGACCAACAAGGTGTCGATGCGCCTCTTGCCATAACCACTTGGCGACCAATACGCGCCAACCATCCTCAGCGATCGTTGGCGCGTTCTTCTTTTGTTCCGTTTCCATTAGAATCCAAGGCGATGGCTGAGCCTCTCAAGAATCAATACGACCGCCCCTACATGCAGGGCTTGGCGGCGGCTGTCAACGAAAACGCGCCGCGTGGAATCGATGAGACCGCCTTCGTCACGACGGTATTCGCCAGCGGCTGGGAACAGTTGGAGTTGAAGGGGAGGATGCGCCGCATTTGCGAGAGCTTGCACGCCGCCCTCCCAGCCGATTATCTCGAAGCCCTTCCCATCGTGTGTGATACGGCTGCGCGCTTTGACGGTTATCTCACCATGTATTTTCCCGATTTCGTCGAACACTATGGACTCGATCATTGGGAGCGATCGGTCGAGGCATTGCATTGGTTGACGCGTTTCGGAAGCTCTGAGTTCGCGGTGCGGCCCTTCCTGAAGGCAGACCCCGTGCGGATGCTCGCGACCATGCTCGAGTGGACCACGGATGAGAATGAACACGTGCGACGACTTGCGAGTGAAGGTTGCCGTCCGCTATTGCCCTGGGCGATGAACTTGCCTGATTTCCAGGCTGACCCGCAACCCTTGCTGCCGATCCTGGAAGCGCTGCATGGTGATGAGAGCGAGTACGTCAGGCGCAGCGTAGCCAACAACCTCAATGACATCTCCAAGGACCACCCTGAGTTGGTCCTTGAGACGGCCACTGCTTGGCTCGGTGAATCACCGGATGTAGACAAGCTGGTCAAGCACGCCTGTCGTACCTTGCTGAAGTCAGGCAATCCTGAGGCCATGCGCTTATTCGGTTTCAGGGACCCGCATGAGATCGAGGTCACTAGCTTCAAGCTCGATGTGGATACTGTTCCGCTAGGCGGCGAGCTACATTTCGATGTAGAGCTCGCCAGCCCTTCCGCACTCGGCAAGGTCAGGCTCGAATACGTGATCGACTTCGCGCGGCCGAGTGGGCGCACCTCACGCAAGGTGTTCAAGATATCGGAATCCGACTCGGCAACGAACTCGCGCAAGTTAAGGCGCAAGCACTCCTTCCAGGACCGCAGCACGCGCAAGCATCACGTCGGATCACACCGGCTGACCTTGGTCATCAACGGCGTCGCCAAGGCAATGCTGGACTTTCAGCTCGTCGAGTAGTCGAGCTCTTACCTCGACAACTTGAACTTGAGTTCATCCACTTGAGCACGGAGCTCACCGGTGGTCTTGTCGCCGTCTATGAAACGAACTCGCCAGTACAGGCTGCGGCTTCCATCAAGGTGATGATCGACGAAGCATGAGCCGGTCCAACCCAAGTTCGGTGGGACGTCCCCGCGCGCTTCGACACTGCTGAACTTCTTGTTGGTGCGGACCTCGACATTGAACAGCAACTGTTCCTCATTGCGTTTCTGAGGGCCATGCCAAGTGCTTTCCACCCCTACTCCTGCTCCTCGCCAGGCCCACAGCTTCGGGAATTCACAACCCCATTCGCCAAGCGGGACATATTCACTGCGATGCCACTTGGGTGGCGCCTTCACGATCACCTCGTTGCCATCCTGCACTGCCACAGCAGGTTGTTCCGCATCGTCATGCTTCAGGCCGAGCTGCAGAGCCGGGTCACCGAAGACCATCTGGTTATAGAGCTGATAGAAGTACGGCCCGCCGTCGGTTTGGCCTTTCTCGAGCACCGCGAACATGACTCGATTGTTGGCTTGGCGCTGCGCCGATCCGATCGAATGACCATCAAGCAACGCATTCCAGAACTCACTGCGGAACAACTCCTGCTCGGCAATGCCACGCCGGGAGTTGCCGACGAACGCGACAGCCCCATTCTTGAGCAGACGACTTGCCACCGAGCGGTGTTCACCATCCTGGTCGAGTGACGCGGTACTGCACCCAGCCGATTCGACCAATGCAGGCGCCAGCAAGGTGTCGGTATTCCATGCATAGGTCTCGCCCATGACCGTCCACATAGCATGCGAAGCATGCACGATTAGGCCCACCTCAGTCAGGGGAGAGTCGGGTCCGAACGATGTTCCCCCTTCATGATGACCGTTGAATTCACATCCGGCAGCGACCAGTGGATCGCGACAGGTCTCCTCCCACTCGGCAGTAGCGAAGCTATTCTCCCATCCACGTTCCGGAAACGAATCTCGAGCGAAGCCGCGACATGCCAACAGCGTGGCAGATTCGAGGTCCTCGGCGATGAAGCGAGCATGCGCCAGTTCGAAGAATGGGTCCTCATCCAACTGGGTGTACGGAAGGTCAGAAGCCAAGTCCGCATCAATCCCCTGGCCGTGCGAGACGATCGCCGTCGGCAAGGCATCCGGCCAACCGACCAGGCACAAGTAACGTGGCTGCTGCTTGGCGACGGCATGAAAATCCTGAATCACCGAACTAATCTCGGTGACAGTCGGGGAGGTCAACCACACTGCCTGACCGCGAGTTGCCTCCTCGACATCAAGGTCGACATTCCAAGACGCGTCCGCGAACTCGAGCTCATCACCGGTGAACAGTGGCTGCTCCTTGGCGCCGCTGAACCTGCCGTTTCGATTGCGATCGACCTGAAGCCACCAACGACCTGTCTGCATGTCGGAGCCGATCACGAACGGGGTTGCCTTGGTGCCCTCCACTTCGATAAGGCCGCGCCGCCAACCCTTGCCGCTATCGGCAGCTCCATTAGGTTTGCTGCTCGACTCGACTTCCGCATCGAATCGCTTCTTCCAGATCGTGTCGAAGTCGAACGGCACGATCACGCCTTCGCGCCCAGCGGCGAGCAGCACCGCAGCCAAAGCGAGATTACGATCACGTCCGGCGGCAGTATCCCGCACATTGGTGGCGGCAAGATACTCGACTGGGTGATCATTCTTGACCAACCAGCGCACCACATGAGTCTCCGACTTCAGGTGCTCGACCTTAATCCCGTCGAGTGACGCGGGTTTTGACGCACCAACGACGATCACCTTGTCAGACCCAAGCCGTCGCAACAGACCGATCTCGACTTCATCCAGCTTGGGTCCGGTGAATGGGACAACCGGCTCGCCGAGCCGTGCCGCCAAGGCGGAGGCCAACAACGCTGCCTCTGAATCCTTGTGATCGAACAGCACTGCTCGTTTGGAGCCATCCGGCCAACCGATATCCATGATCGCCTGAGCTGCCTCTTGCCTACTGCTTGCCCTGATGTGTTCAAGTCGGGCAATCCCTGGCGCGGTGTAATCCGGCAAGGTCGGCCCCAGCCAAAACATCCGATCGGGTTGGAAGCGGCTGATGAAGTCAAGGACCTCCGGGCGGAACGGCAGCTCGCCATCTACTGCAAGGACGATCGGTTCACCATCACCCCAGATAGTGGCTGCCGGCACGGCCATAAGGAAGGCGTCGTCGTGCCAAGAATCGGCCTCGCTTATCGGCACCAGGACGATCACCGAGGAGTTGGTGTCTACGCGATCTATCTCGACATCTTCAGCTTGGGCTGCGTTGTTCTGCGCACATATACCGACAACGCAAGTTAGCAAGATCGGCAGGAAAAGCAGGCGGCCCATGCTGCCATCCTAGCCACTTTCAGTGAATCAGTTCTTCTTCTCGATACTGCCGCCGATACCACCGATGCCGGTAGTGATGTTCTCCAAGCCATTGCTCTGGTCCTGCAACATGGGCCTACCTCCGGTTTCGGTCTGGACGATCGGTGGATATGAATCACGAACTTGGGGACCATTGTTCTCTGGCATGGTGCAGGAGGTTGCGGTCATGGCGAGCAGGGCACAGCAGGCGAGCAGGGCGGCTTGGGGAGACTTCATGGTGTTTTCTACGGCTAAATGGAGGATATGTTGGCAAGCAAATCTAGCGGACTCATGCCTGCCATCCTCAAGCACAGCTGCGCTATCCTGTCGCCGCGTTCTGAGACCACCCTACCTGCCCCATAAGACGATGTCGGAAACGGACTTTCAATACCAATCCATGTTCCCTCTCGGCCCTAAGGATACCCCTTGGCGCAAATTGAGCGGCGATTTCGTCAGCACCATCGATGTGGATGGCGAGAAGGTCTTGAAGGTCGAACCTGCTGCGCTTGAGCTGTTGGCTAAGGAGGCCTTCCACTCAGTGGCTCACTTCCTACGTCCTGGTCATCTGCAGCAATTGCGCGACATCCTCGACGACCCAGAGGCGTCGGATAACGATCGCTTCGTTGCACTCGACCTCATCAAGAACGCATGCATCTCCTCCAGTGAGGTCTTGCCGATGTGTCAGGACACCGGCACTGCGGTGATCATGGGCAAGAAAGGACAACGCGTCTGGACTGGTGGCGTCGACGAGGAACCACTGTCGCGCGGCGTGTTCGAGACCTATACCAAGACGAACTTGCGTTACAGCCAACAGGCTCCGCTGAGCATGTTCGAAGAGGTCAACACCAAGTGCAACCTGCCGGCACAGATCGACATCTATAGTCGCGATGGTGACAGCTACGACTTCCTGTTCATGGCCAAAGGTGGCGGCTCAGCAAACAAGACTTACCTGGTGCAGAGCACACCATCCATGCTGCGCGAGGACTTGCTGCTCGACATCCTTGCTGAGCAGATCAAGGGACTGGGTACTGCGGCATGCCCTCCGTATCACCTTGCGGTGGTGATAGGTGGCACCTCAGCTGAAGCAAACCTGAAGACGGTGAAGCTGGCTTCGGCACGCTACCTTGATTCCTTGCCGACCAGTGGCAACGAACATGGCCACGCCTTCCGCGACCTGGAGTTCGAGAAGAAGGTCCATGAGTTGACTCGCGAGACTGGCCTTGGCGCTCAGTTCGGTGGCAAGTATTTCTGTCACGACGTACGCGTTATTCGCCTGCCACGCCACGGCGCTTCCTTGCCGATAGGCATAGGTGTCTCGTGTTCTGCCGACCGCCAAGTACTCGGTCGGATCGATGCTGATGGGGTTTGGCTCGAGCAGCTGGAGACCGATCCGGCGCGCTTCCTGCCTGAGACCTCCAGTGCGGATCTCGGCGGTGATGTAGTGAAGATTGACCTCAATCGACCTATGAGTGAGATCCTTGCCGAGATGACCAAGCACCCGGTCAAGACGCGCGTCAGCTTGAGTGGCCCGATGGTAGTGGCCCGCGATCTGGCCCACGCGAAACTGCGCGAACGCCTGGAGCAGACTGGTGAGCTCCCCGACTACATCAAGGATTGCCCGGTCTACTATGCCGGCCCGGCCAAGACTCCTGACGGCATGGCTTCTGGAAGCTTCGGCCCGACGACTGCTGGCCGCATGGACAGCTTCGTGGATCTGTTCCAAAGCCAAGGTGGATCGATGGTGATGGTCGCGAAAGGCAACCGCTCTCCTCAGGTCATGGAGGCCTGCAAGAAGCATGGTGGTTTCTACCTTGGTTCGGTCGGAGGTGCTGCGGCACGCCTTGCACAGGATTGCATTCGCAAGGTTGAGGTCCTGGAATATGCTGAGTTGGGCATGGAAGCAATCTGGCGGATCGAAGTCGAGGATTTCCCAGC
>CAZJGH010000027.1:0-1274 GCA_964545405.1 uncultured Planctomycetales bacterium | reverse complement strand
TTCAACGTCTTCGAAGACAGCTTCTCCTTTTACATCACTGATGACAAAGGCAATGATTTCTTCTTGGGCACTTCAGACTTGCCGATTATCTGAAACTCGAGTTTGTTACTTTTCGCGACCCGCGGAAAGGCCCGTTATTGCACCCAAATTTCATGGCTTGAGGTAAAATGGAGTCCTCGCTGAGGATTCCCGTATGCAGAAGCCTCTTGACAGCATCTTGTTCGTTTGCAAGACCAACGCCGCACGTAGCCAAATGGCAGAGGCGCTGGCGAATCACTTATTTGGCGATGCTGTCCATGTGGTCTCAGCCGGCCAGACAAGATCTAGTGTTCACCCGATGGCATTGCGCGCGATCGAGGAACTTGATTTGCACATGGATGGTCATGAGCCCAAGACCTTAGAGGATGTCGTGATTCCTAAGTTCGACATCGTCGTGAATCTCTGCAAGGAGGGTATCGACTTGACCGAGTTCGCTAGAGCCGAACACCTACATTGGCCGATTTTCAACCCAATCGAGCAAAGCGAAGGATTAGGAATCGAGCAGGCGATGGTTCACTTCCGCGCTGCACGCGACCAGATCTATCTTCGCTTGCAGCAACTCATTACCCACCTGTCGAAAGCGGGGGGCACTCAATCGACCCCAGGCAACGGGAACTCAGTGCTTGGCACATGGGCGGCAGCCATCAACTCAGATAGCTTGGCCACTACTTCAGGGTGATCGGCAGCCACATCGTTGGTCTCTCCGATGTCCGCCTCTAGGTCGTAGAGCTGAATCGGCCCGTCAGTCTTCTTCAACTGCCGGCGCACCGCTTTCCACTTGCCCATCCGGATTGCCTGCTGGCTACCGTAAGCAGGGAACTCCCAATAGAGGTATTCGTGAGTCACCTGCTCACCACTGCCGAGCAACTCCGGCATCAAGCTGATGCCATCGGTCGTAGGTGATGGCGGTGCTCCTGCTGCATCGAGGATAGTCGGCATGAAGTCCCAGAATGCCGACGGCATGTGACTTACGGATCCCGCTTCAATGCGATCTGGCCAGCGCACCACCAATGGCACCCGCAGGCCGCCCTCGAAGACGCTACCTTTGGAGCCGCGTAATCCGCCACCACTATTGAAGAACTCGGAGTTGGCACCACCGATATCGTAAGTCGCACCATTATCTGAAGTGAACATGATGATGGTGTTGTCGTCGATATCGAGCTCGGCGAGCAGGTCCATCAAACTGCCTACGTCACGATCCATTCGCGAGACCATGCCGGCGTAAGCAGCACGTG
>CAZJGH010000026.1:0-18354 GCA_964545405.1 uncultured Planctomycetales bacterium | reverse complement strand
GGCGGCGTCGACGCAGCGTGCCTTCAGCCAAACAACAACTCCGGCGCTCCCGCACCAAGCGCGAACACCACGACGTCGCGGTCTCGTGGGCGACTAGCAAACGGCCGCTCATCAAGGCCACAACCGTAAGCTGAAGGCTTTCTATGACACGCAAGGGCAGAGCATGGACTGTTGCACTTGCCATTCTCGGTGTCTGGTGGATTGTTTGGTTCATCCTCGGCGACGATGGAAACGACGCTGGGAAAGCTGGGAACGCCACAACTTCCGAGGAAACGAATTCAAGTCGATCTGACGAAACAGAGGCCGTTGCATCAACGTCAGTTGATGCAAGCCAAGATGGTGCCGGAGATGAACAGCATTTAGACCGGGGTAATTTCGTAGGCACGGTAAGGCTCGTCGGTCCAGCAGGGGAACCAGTCGGTGGAGTCGTCGAACTCATCGAGGTCGATGAAGACTTCATGACGCACTTCGCGACTGTAGCTCGGATCGGCAAGGCGCTCTACGCAGAGTCCATTGTTCAAGAGGCCAAAGTCTCTGCTGCTGATGGAATCCTGTCGATCACTGCCGACGGTAACCGCGCTGACTTCATCATCGTGTTGGCTCCTGGATACTCGCCGTTCCTGGCTGAATGGAATTCGGTGACCGGCGACCGCGAGTATGAACTGACTCCAGCACTACCGATTGAAGTCTCGGTGCTGACCGAGGATGGGGCTCCCATCAAGGACGCTCAAGTTTGGTCACGATGGACTGGAACATTCGACCAGAATGAGAGTGCACCCCTGATCGATAGATTCCGTCCCCGCTTCTACCAAGGTGTCGATACGACTGATGAAGACGGCCACGTGACCTTGACATCAACTTTCCCTGGCTGGTCTACCGAACTGTTCGTACGCCCCGGTGACCTCTGGGCGACGGTGGTAAGGACTGCTGAATCCGGGCAGTCGATCGAGATTCTTTGCCCGGATGGCTTCATGGTGACAGGCAAGGTAACGGTTAACGGCAAGCCGCCGACGAAAGAGGTGCAACTGAAGGCGACCGTCCATCAAGGCGACCAATACTGGATGCTGGAGTCTGGTCGCGTAAAGGAAGATGGCGAATATCACATTACTGGTATTCCGTGGGGTTACCACGCTTACCAGGTCGAGGCCCTCGGCGCTGGGCTCGCCAACCAAACCGCTGAGATCTTCATGCCCCCAGTTGGCGGGGTCGTGCAGCTCGACTTCGCGATGCAGGCGGGCTGGGGTGGCAAGCTACTGTTGAAGGATCCGTGGGGTGAGCCGATCGCCGATGGCAGAATCAAGTTCGTAGCTGAGGGCCAACGCTCACATATGTACGGCTACAACACCGCGGAGGACGGGCTTGTCGAATTCCCGCCAGCCTTCACGCATGGTGATCCGTGGTGGCTCAACCTCAGGCTCGGCGACGACCTCTACGTGCGCTTGGATGAACCGTTCACGCCCGATGAGGAGATGGAGATTACGGTCACGAATCTCGCCAGGATTCGTGAGCTTATTATTCCCGACGACTTGCTCAAGAGCGCAAGCATTAGCGACGTGACTTGGAAGGGACTGTCGAGTCAATCATGGGGAACGGCTGCTTGGTCCAGCGAAACCGCAGCGGACACCTTGCTGGCCTCAGGAAACGCATCATTGGACATTGCGCTTTCCGACGGCCGCCGCTTCAGCCAACCCATCGTATTGGCTCCAGGTTTCGACGGTCCGATCGATGTCGACTTGCAGCCTGCAACACTTCGCTTTGAGCTTCCTAACGACCCGCCAGCTTACGTCGGCTTGACCAATCAAGATGGCGTGGCGGTTTTTGAACAAGATGGCGTCACCGGTGAAGTTTCGATACCAATATGGATGGGCAACTTCTCCTTATTGGTGATGTGGCCTGAGACAGCGCGCGAGTTCCCTCTAGTCAGAATCGAACAGCCCGAACTCCATCTCGGAAAGATCGAGGCCGCTGGCGCTGGCTTCATAGAAGGTCTGGTCAGTGATGCTGACGGCAACCCTGTGCAATGGGCTGATGTCTACCTGACATCCTCAAGTGGATTCAGTTCCCAATTCTCGCGCACGGGAACTGATGGGGTATTCGTCTTCTTCGACGTACCGCTTGGGAAGTACTACTTGTTATGTGACACTTCGGCGAACCTTGGCTCGCACCAGACGACAGTGGTTCAGGATCTCGTCATCACCCCTGATCGGCTTAACCAACAAGTCTTCATTGAAGTCCCGTTCGGAAAGAATGGTGCAGTCAAACTCTCATGTGGCGGCGAATGGGCTTTCAATTCCCACGCCATTCTCTCCACCGCCACGCAATCGTCTTCCGCTTCACTGCACGGTGATGGGACGGCTTCACTTTCTGCCCTGCCCGTATCAGGTTGGCTTGGCGTGGCCCAAGTCCTGGATGGCCAAGTTCGTGCACAAGCGATGGCAGTGGCAGCCGGTCCCGGAGACTACACCATGCCGGCCGCGGCGGATCGCACGACGCGAATCCACTTCGTCGATGAATATGGGCAGTCATGGAAACACCTGGTGATTCGGCTCGAGTTGCGTCAGCACCCGGTGACCAAACGTCCGACCTTGAACGACGATGGCAGCCTGACGGCAATCACCAATCCAGAGGCGCCTTGGAGCCTGCTGGTTTGCGACTTGAGTGGTCAAACCCACCGCTTCGAATTGGCGGCCATGGGAGCTGACCAACAACTTGTGATTCCACGCAACGTCAGCGGCAGGTCGATGGTAATCATGAATGAGGAAGGCAGCCCAATACCCTGGGCAACCCTGCAGTCGCCTTCGAAGTCGAGTGTCTTCCCAGCTGATCATGCGGGCGAGGCGATTGTCCCTGGTGATTTCGATGGCGACCTAATCGCTGCTGCACCTGGCTACCTTGCATGCTGGGTGAATCCGTCTGCGGACTCCATCGTCTTGCCGCAGCAAATAGATGGGGTTCAGGTGCAGCTACCCACTGGCACCACCAACCTCAGCTGGACTCATGACTCCGGCTTCATCTCGATCTGGCCAAGTGGCCTCGACCTAAACCAGTCGCAAAAAATGGTCACCCTGCCTCCACTTCATGCAGCTGCCTACAGCTTTTCCGCTTTGGCCAAGGACGGTCAGGTGCTGGCGACTTCCAAGGCCAAAATCGCCCAAAATGACCAAGTCGTAGCCCTTAAATAGGCCAGATTGGGCATTAAGGCAGAGAAAACGAGTGTGTGGTCGGAAATTCTGATAGGCAAGAGCGCCGGTCAGATTTACACTCGAAACTATTCCTGCAGACTCAACCATCTATGACATCTTAGGGATGTCTGGAGCAGCATTTCAGGCGCTTTTATTGGTGCTTGCCGCTGTGGTTTGCGGTCTTATCCTGCGGCCTCGAATCGCCTTATTGCTGCGCTCGGCATCCGAGCCAAGGAGCGACGACTGGAAGCGCAGGTTACGCCGCTTGCTGATCGTCGGTTTCGGCCAAATACGCCAACCCCGCTACCTGCTCGCCGGCACCGTCCACATCCTGCTGTTCGCCGGCTTCTTGGTGCTGTCGGTGCGCTCGCTGACCTTGATCATCGAACCGTTCCATTACGGCTTCATGGACATCGGTGAACCCTACGCTGTCATCAAGGACTGGACTGGACTCCTGGTATTGATGGCTTGCTTGATCGCGGCATGGCGGCGCGTCGTGGTGAAGCCGGCCAGGTACCACGATCGCTTCGCCACCAAGTCACACCGCGGTGAAGCCTTGGCGATCTTGGGGTTGATCTCGCTGCTGATGGTGGCCGACGCCGTGATCGATGCCAGCATCCTCCTGCGCGGTGAATTCCTGCGGCCGCTTGCTGAAGTCGAGACCTTCTGGTGGTCTACGCCGTTCACGTCGTTCGCCGGACTCATGCTTCCGGATGACTTGCGGGCACTCGGTGAAGTGACACGCTACGCGCTGTGGCTTCATAACTTCGCGCTGCTGTTCTTCCTGTGCCTGCTGCCCCTCGGCAAGCACTTCCATGTGATGACGGCATTGCCGAACGTCTTGCTCTCGAACCTCAAGTCCGGCGGTGCGATCAAGCCACCTTCGTTCAGTGAGAGTGATTTCGATGCCTTGGATTCGGTCGGGGTCAGCAAGCTTGAGGATTTCACTTGGAAGCAACTGCTCGACGTCTACAGCTGCGTCGATTGCGGACGCTGTTCGGATCATTGCCCAGCGTACGCGACCGGCACTCCCCTCTCGCCACGGATGCTGAACATCAAGACGCGGGATTCCGCCTTCGAGAACTACCCGATTCTCGGTTCTTGCACGCCACCTGAAGACCGGCCTGCATTGGTGGGAGAGACGATCAGTGCTGACGAACTCTGGTCGTGCACTACCTGTGGCGCATGCGAGGAAGCCTGCCCGGTGATGATCGAGTACATCGATCGGGTCGTAGACATGCGTCGCTACCTCGTGGACAGTGGTGACCTGCCGGCTTCATTGCAGAAGCCGATGGCAGCGCTGGAGAAGCGCGGCAATCCATATGGCAAGATGGCGCGCAAGCGTGGTGACTGGCGGCTCGAAGTCGAAGCCCGCCCCGACGCGGATGAGGAGGAAGGCGTAAGGCTGGTGGCGCCGGACGAGAGGTGCGACTCATTGTTCTTCACCGATAGTTGTGCTGCTTTCGATCCACGCGTGCAGAAGACCGCAGTCGCGTTCGGCGACGTCATGGTCGGCGCCGGTGTCGACGTAGGTACCCTCGGCAAGGATGAAGTGGATTCCGGAAACGAGGCGCGACGCTTCGGCGAGGAAGGCCTGTTCCTGAGCCTGTGTGAACAGAACATGGAGGCATTCGGTGAGCGTGAGTTCAAGCGCGTGGTGACCACCGACCCTCATGCCCTGAACGCCCTCCGGAACGACTATGGGTTGAAACAGGATGTCTGGCACCACACTCAGGTCATGTTCGAATTGCTGCGCGATTCCAAGTTGCCCCTGAAGGCACTGAGCGACAATCGCCGCTACACCTTCCATGACCCTTGTTACTTAGGCCGTCATAACGATGAATATGACGCCCCGCGGCGAGTGCTGAGCGCCATTCCTGGAATAACCACCGTCGAGATGGAACGCTCACGCAATCGCAGCTTCTGCTGCGGTGGTGGGTCATTGAACCTGTTCCACGAGAGTGAAGGCGAAAGCCGGATGGGTGAACAGCGCCTCGATATGGCAAGGCAGGTCGGCGCACAAGTCGTCGTCACGGCTTGCCCATTCTGCCTGGTCAACCTTGAGGATGCGGTCAAGACCAGCGGCCACGAAGGGGAAATCGAGATCATCGACCTGGCTGAGCTGGTAGCGCGCTCACTGAAAGGTGAACAACCACAACAATTGCAGGACTAATCATGGAAATCTACGTTTGCGTCAAACGCGTCGCCGACACCTCGGAAGTGGAGATCGAGATCGACCGAAGTGGACTCGCCCTCGAGGAGGACGACTTCTCTTGGGATATCAATGAGTGGGACAACTTCGCCGTCGAAGCCGCGGTGTCGCTGAAGGAAGAACATGGCGGTAGTGTCACTGCCATCACCGTCGGAGGAGAGGACGACGAAGAGGTCCTGCGACGCGCACTGGCGATGGGTTGCGACAACGCCATCCTCTGCTCGGATGATTCCTTCGAAGGAGCAGACGCTTGGGGTACCGCACGAATAATCGCCGCCGCACTCAAGGACAAGCCCGTCGACCTGATCCTGTCCGGTGCAGTCTCCGCCGATCAAGGTCGCGGACAAGTCGGCGGTTTCGTCGCCGGCCTGCTCGACCTGCCACTGGTCTCGCTCGCGACAGGGCTTGACGTCGATGGCGCCAAGGCGACGGTTCAACACGAAGTCGAGTCCGGCCTTGAACGCAAACGTGAAGTCGAGCTGCCGGCGGTGGTGACCGTGCAGACCGGTATCAACGAACCGCGTTATGTCTCGATTCGTGGAATCCGCAAGGTTGCCTCTATCGATATACCGGTGAGTTGTGGTGAAGACTTGGGGGTGGCCCCTGACCAAGTCGGCGCGGCTGCCAACCGCGTGGTGTTGGAGGAACTGTTCATGCCAGAGCAGGGAGACGGCGCCCAGATTCTAGAGGGCAGTGACGGGGAGATGATCGACAAGCTCGTCGACCTACTGCAAGAAAAGGGAGGGTTCTGATCATGCCTACGATTCTCGTCATCATCGAAGACCAACCCGACGGCGCGATCGAGTCCGCTGCGGCAGCCCGCTCCATTAGTGCCGCGCAGACTGTCGCAGCAGTGTGTGGCGCGACCGAGACTGAGCAGCAGTTCCTGGCGACATTGTTCGACAAGGTCATCGCCTTCCCCGCCAGTGCCGATGGCAACTGGGATTCGGAATACGCCGCTGCATGTTTCTTGCCGCTGATCGAGCAGTTACGACCTTTCGCCGTGCTCATGCAACACACCAACAATGGCCTCGACCTGGCGCCACTGCTCGCGGCAAAATCGAATCGACCGATGCTAGCTGACTGCCTGTCTCTTGAAGTACGCGAGCAGGGTCTCGGTGCGGTACGCACGATGTTCGGTGGCAAGGTTCACGCCCGCGTGTCAGCCACCGAATCGACCAATGGGTATCTGGCGACATTACGACCTGGCGCCTTCACCACCCCTGAAGTCGCTGCCATCGAAGGCATGGTAGAAGCAGCAGAGGCGCCGGCTGGATTCCGCCCCCGCCGGCGCTGCATCGAGACCCTCACGCCTGATGCAGGTGCAGTGGACATCACTCAAGCACAGACATTGATCGCGGTCGGCCGTGGTATCGAGGATGATGAGAACCTCGAGATAGTGGAGGGTCTAGCTGATGCGCTCGGTGGCGAACTCGCATGCACACGCCCAGTGGTCGACAAGCAATGGCTGGAAAAGAGCCGCCAAGTCGGCACTTCGGGGTTGACCGTGAAACCCAAGATCTACATCACTGTCGGCGTGAGCGGGAGCTTCCAGCATCTCGGCGGGGTCAAAGGTGGCCCCTTCATGGTGGCGATCAATCAGGACGCTGCCGCGCCGATCTTCGCCACCGCTGATGTAGGAATCGTCGGTGACCTGTTTGACCTGGTCCCCTTGCTCGAAGAGAAGATTCGCGAACGCAAAGGATGAAGAAATGAAATTCGAACTGGAAAAATCACAGAAGGACATCCAAAAGGCCGCCAAGCGTTTCGCCAAAGGTGAATTCGACAAGGAGTTGGCGTTGGAGCTGGAAAGCACTCACACCTATCCCATGGACATCTGGCGCAAGGCTTGCGATGAAGGCTTCATCGGCCTGCATTTCCCCGAGCAATATGGTGGCTCCGATTACGGCGTGCTCGAGAACTGCTTGGTACTCGAGGAATTCTGCCGACGCGATTCCGGCATCGGCGCTGCATTGCTCACTGCACCTTTCGCTTGCGAGATCATCCTGCATCAAGGCACCGACGAACAGAAGGAACGCTACTTGAACATGGTGACTACTGGCGAGGGCCTGTCCGCGGGAGCCTTCACCGAACCTATGCACGGCAGTGACATCACCAAGATGGCGACCACCGCGGTCAAGGATGGCGATGACTGGGTGTTGAATGGTGTCAAGACCTTCATCACCAACGCCGGCATCTGCAGCTTCTACATCGTGTTGGCCCAGACTGACGACGAGGCCGGACACAAAGGCCAGAGCATGTTCATCGTCGATGCCGACATCGACGGGATCGAAGTGGCTAGCGTCGGCGAGAAGATGGGCTTGAAGATGATCCCGACTGGCGAAGTCAGTTTCAAGAACGTGCGCGTGCCGGGTACGGCGCTACTCGGCGTGGAGAACAAGGGCTTCTATCAGGTGCTGGAGTTCTTCGACGAGTCGCGGATCGGCGTCGCCGCTCAGGCGGTCGGCACGGCGCAAGGCGCATTCGATCGCGCGATGGAGCACATCAAGGGGCGTGAGCAGTTCGGCATCAAGATCGCCAAGTTCCAGGCCATCCAGCACAAGCTCGCCGAGATGGCGACCCAACTTGAGCTCGCCAGGTTGATCACCTACAAGGCCGCTTGGTTCGCCGACAACAAGAAACCCGACTCGAAACTCAGCGCCATGGCCAAGTACTTCGCCGGCAAGGTCGCGAGCGAGATCGCCAGTGAATCGATGCAACTGTTCGGTGGCTACGGTTACATCACCGAGTTCGAGGTCGAACGGTTCTATCGCGATGCACGCATCACCGAGATCTACGAAGGTACACGTGAGATCCAGAAGAACATCATCGCCGGACAGGTACTAGGCAGGCTGCGCTGAACCGATAGCCAGCGCGCAGCTCAAACCACGACCACATCGGTCTTGACGACACCAAGCACTCCACCGGTGTGGTCATCGAGATACTCGATGGTCGCTTCCCACGTGCCCGCAGCCAATCCTGAAAGCAGGAGGTCGTAGCGTTCACCAGGACCTAACTCCCATTCAGTGACTGATGGCGTGGTCAACATCGGTCGTCCATCGGTCGCCGCCACTTGGAAAGCAAGGCCACCAATCCTTACGCGTGCCCATTGATAGGCGGCGTTCATGACGCGAATGTAGGCGGTCTGCCCTTGTTGGATCACGACTCTCGAGAAGGTGTCCGCCTTGGCAGCGGCAGTCTCAAGCCCGTTCAACAGGAATCCATCCGGATTGAAGCGCGCGGTCGCGGTGCCGCTGCTCATCAAGTACATCCACGAGGTATCGATGGTGCTCAACTGCCATAACACTTCTTCATCAAAGGCGGGGCCACCGGCCCAAGCGATGTTGGTCGCTCCACTCGGGGGGCGCACGATGATGGTGCCGAACATGCCGCGTGCGTAATGCACCAGCGTGTCGACATGGCAGTGGTAGTGATAAGTGCCGGCATGCGGGGCGGTGAACTGATAAGTAGCACTTCCCATCGGCGGCACCGCGAATGATGTGGTCGGCACGCCATCGTTGGCTTGATCGACATCCAAGCCATGCAAGTGGATGGTGTGATCCATGCCGCTGTAGTTGTTGAACAACAATGAGACTTGCTGCCCTTCGATGCACTCCAGATGAGTCGAGGGCAGATCGCGGTCACCCATGAAGCCACCGCCGGTCGTGCCATTGGCATCCGTGAATAGCCAAGCGATGTAAGGGTTGCCGCCGACCTGAATCGTGCCCGACATGGACGCGAACAAGGTGAAGTTGTTGCCGATGTTTTGTCCGAGACCAGCCATGGTTCCTCTAGATTGCCTCGATTAAGGTCAGTTGACCGAAAGGATAAAGACCGTTCGCGGAAACAGCCGTGAGCGAGTGGGGATGCACCGGGTACACGCCGGTTTGATTGACCGTGAGGATGACGTCGGTAGTGCAACCGGATGCGACCTCGACGGTGTCCTTGGCGGGCAGCATGGTGTTCGGCACATTGTTGCGCGCGGCAGTCTCGACGTGATAGCCATGGAAGTGGATGCACTGGCGCATGCGACCTGAGTTCGACAAGCGCAGCAACATCCGTTCACCCGCCTGGCAGGACAGGTATGTATCCGGATCGAGGGTCGTATCGGGGTAGGACAAGCCGTTGACCGTGAAGTAGTTGGGCTCGTACGCCGCAGTGTTGGGCATGATCAATGCAGTGGCCGCGTTGTTCCAGCGGTCGTCGGAATCCTGATAGTGCAGCACGTACTCGCGATCGAAAGTCGGGCCGCCGTTCCATAGTTCCTGCGCTCCACTACTCGGGCGCGAGACCATCACGCCGCCAAGGCCCAAGGGGCCCGACAACATGCGCGCGCGGGCCTGACTCAACAGGTAAGTGCCGGCGGGCGGCATCACGAAACTGACCCAACCGGTTGCCCCGGGAGCGATCCGCGGGCCGACCGCGATTCCCAATATCTCGGGCTGAATCGCGAACGCCAACGAGTTCTGCACGGCAAGTACTACAGTCGCGCCTTCAGTCTCCTCGAAGTACGGCAGGTTGCCGCGGGTCGCCGAACCTTGCAGCGGCTTGTAGCGGAAGAACCTCTGGATAGTGCTGTCGGAGAATGCCTCGTAGGTCGGCACTGCTTCCACCGGCCACAGGGTGTACGCGGGCGGGACGGCGGCCTGCAAGGCAGAAACGCCAAGTCGAGATGTGCCGACGAAGGCAACACCAGCGGCAGTCGCTACTCCATGGAGAAACTTGCGGCGGGTGAAGGGGATGAGTTGGCGGTCGGGTGAGCTCATAAAACGAAACTAGTCCTTGGAAAGGGTACCTCAAAAACAACCGCTGCAGCGCCTTTTCTTTTTCATGGCCCATGGCACTGCTAAAATACGCGCTTGGCTGGGCCGTCTCGCCCGCCCAAATAGCTCATGTCCAACATCGATTCCACTCCTGAAATGGTCAGTGGCGTCTACCAGCAGATGCGCGAGCGTCTCGAGGTAGTGCGCGGCCGACTCGCCAACCCGTTGACCCTCGCCGAGAAGATTCTGCTCGGCCATTTGGACGACCCACAGGGCCAGGAGATCGAGCGCGGCAAGGCTTATCTGAACCTGCGCCCAGACCGTGTGGCGCTCCAGGATGCCACCGCCCAGATGGCGTTGCTGCAGTTCATGATGGCGGGCAAGGACGCCGCCGCCGTGCCCAGCACCGTGCACTGTGACCACTTGATTCGTGCCTACCAGGGTGCTGACAGCGATTTGGCGGTCGCCAACGATGAGAACAAGGAGGTCTACGACTTCCTCAGCTCGGTCAGCCAGAAGTATGGCCTGGGTTTCTGGAAGCCTGGCGCCGGCATCATCCACCAGACGGTGCTTGAGAACTACGCCTTCCCAGGTGGCCTGATGGTCGGTACCGACTCCCACACCCCCAACGCCGGCGGACTTGGCATGTGCGCAGTCGGTGTCGGTGGCGCTGATGCCGTCGACGTCATGGCTGGCTTCGCGTGGGAGGTACTGCAGCCTCAAGTCGTCGGCGTGAAGCTGACTGGGGAGCTTCAAGGCTGGACGGCTCCAAAGGATGTGATCCTGAAGCTGCTCGGCATGCTCACCGTCAAGGGTGGCACCAACCGCATCATCGAATACTTCGGTGATGGCACCAGCAGCTTGAGCTGTACCGGCAAGGCGACCATCTGCAACATGGGTGCTGAGCTCGGCGCCACTTGTTCGGTCTTCCCCTACGATTCTCGCATGGGCGATTTCCTGCGCGCGACCAACCGTGGAGAACTTGCCGCGATCGCCGAACAGAACCTTGACCTGATCACCCCTGATGAAGGTGCTGGCTACGACGAGGTCTACGAGATCGACCTCTCTACCTTGGAGCCACACTTGGTCGGCCCCCACACTCCCGACTTGGCCCACGCCATTTCGGATATGGCTGCCGACGCCAAGGCCGAGGGTTACCCACTTGAGGTGACCGCCGCGCTGATCGGCTCGTGCACCAACTCCAGCTATGAGGATATCTGCCGGGTGGTGGATATCGCCGAGCAAGCCAAAGCACACAACACCCCGGTCGCGGCCAAGCTGATGATCAGCCCCGGCTCCGAGCAGGTGTTCGAGACCATCAAACGCGATGGCCAACTCGAAATGCTTGAGTCCGTCGGCGCCACGGTACTGACCAACGCTTGTGGCCCTTGTATCGGTCAATGGCAGCGTGAAGACCTCGAGCCTGGCACGGTCAACTCGATCGTCACCAGCTTCAACCGCAACTTCCGCGCCCGCAACGATGCCAACCCCGAGACTAGGGGCTTCATCGGTTCACCTGAGATGGTGATGGTCCTTGGCCTCAGTGGTCGTTTGGATTTCAACCCCAACACCGATTCGCTGACCGACTCCGATGGCAACACTTGGCAGCTTGAGGCTCCTGAAGTCGCACCTGACATTCCCGAGGATGGCTTCGTCCTCACTCGTGACGGTTATCAGGGTCCGGCGGACGACTCGACAGGAATTGATGTGATCGTCTCGCCTGAGTCGAAGCGTCTGCAACTGCTGACGCCATTCGAGGCCCTCCCTCTCGAGCGCTACCAAGGAATGCCCCTGCTGTTGAAGACCAAGGGCAAGACCACTACCGACCACATCTCGCCGGCCGGCAAGTGGCTCACCTTCCGCGGCCACCTCGACAACATCTCCAACAACATGTTCACTGGCGCAACCAACGCCTTCACGGGTGGCACTGGCACTACGCGCAACCCGCTGTCTGGTCTCGAGCAGCCGGTCCCTGATGTGGCCCGCGCCCTGAAGGCTGAAGGCAATGTATGGGTAGTCGTCGGTGACGAGAACTACGGCGAAGGATCCAGTCGCGAGCATGCAGCGATGTGCCCACGCTTCCTCGGTGCAGCTGCCGTGATCGTACGCGGCTTCGCGCGGATCCATGAGACCAACCTGAAGAAGCAGGGTGTCTTGCCATTCACGTTCGCCGATGAGGCCGATTGGGAGAAGGTGCAGGAAACCGACACCGTCTCGCTGGAGGGGCTCGAATCACTGGCTCCGGGCAGCCCAGTCACAGCTGTCTTCACTCACGAGGATGGAAGTTCGGATCGTGCCGCCTTGAACCACACTCTCAATGCAGAGCAGATCGTGTGGTGGAAGGCTGGGTCAGCGCTCAACTCGATCGGTGTAGAAGCTTAAATTCTTCATCCTTAACGATTAACACGGCCTTAAATGCACTTCAGCGTTTAAGGCCGTGTTTTGCTTTCTTTCCTGGGTTTCTCTGATATTATTCTCGCCTCTTCATCCCCTACCTCCAAAAGAATAGATGAACCGAGACGAAACCTGGTCCGCAGATAATTACTCTGCGACTTTAACCTCATTACGAGATGATTATCCCGGCTACACGGATAACGAGCTTTACGCTATCTGGTGCCGCGATGGCGATCTCATCCCAGTCGACAACATCGATGGCAAGGTCTTGCTTGACCAGTGGCAAATTCACGCCACCCATGATGGTCGACATGTATGCCAAGATGGCTTCAAGGTGTCGCGACCGCTTTATGGACGCGCCTTGAAGGCCGAAAAGGGTGTCACTAAGCCAACCTACCAGCGTCGCAAGAAGGCTGAGATCCTCGCTGAGCGCGAAGCTTCCGGAAGCGGTTTTGGCTTCGGTGGAACTGGCGTCAGCGAGCAGGGCATGTCACTTGCGCTTCGTTTCGACGAAGCCAAGCGCAAGCTCAATGAAGTGCGCGAGCCTTACCGTCAGCTAGAGATGTTCCGCATGCGAATGCTCGACATGGGGCCAGCGGTCCTCGCCGAGCTTGCTGCTGGAGACATGGAAGCTGGTGATATGCTCGAGAGCCTCGGCTTGCTCGGCAACAGCAACTAGCCCTATTCGATTTCCAGTCTTGGCCGCACGCTTCACTTGGAAGTCGTCAACACCAAGACCCCCGCGATGACCAACATCACTCCCACTATCTTCTGCGCGGTCATCGATTCACCAAGGAATAACCACCCCAATATCACGGCGGTCGTTGGGGCCACGGTGAACGCGATCGGCTTGACCTTCGAGATATCGCCAGCGTGCAAGGCCAAGTAAAAGAAGATCATGCCGCCGGCGCCGGCGATCAGGCCTGAACCTAACCCGAGTTTGGCGAGAGTCGGCGCCCCTGCCTTGGTCCAGCCGCTCGGCTCGGTGCTGTTGTGGGCGACCAAGTACCAGGTAAGCCATATCACCGGTAATGCCACGGTAGACCGCACTGCCATCGCCGTGATGGGGCCTATCTTGCCGGTGTGCAACACGACCTTGGTGAAGACTTCGCCGACGCCCCACAGTAGGCCGGCCGTTGATGCAAGGAAGACGGCTTTCATCACCGGATTCTATTACGATTGGGGCCATCATGTCGCGTATCCCCCGCACTGCAGTAATCACCGGCGCCGGTAGTGGCCTCGGTCGCGCCACGGCATTGCGTTTCGCTGCCGAGGGCTGCCGCTTGCTGCTGATCGGTCGACGTGAGCAGGCACTGCTTGAAACCGTGGCGATTATCGAACGAGAAAGCCTGAATGGACAACGCGTCGACCTCGCTGCCATCGATGTGGCGGACCCTGGTGCGATGGAGAGTGCGGTCGATTCGTTCGCCGCCAATCACGAATTCGTCGATGCTCTCGTCGCCAATGCAGGAATCAATCCACAGCGGACACCGGCCCACGAGACTGATGACGAGCACTGGGAAGAGACCATCCGAGTGAACCTCACTGGAGTCCACCGCTCGGTTACCGCGGTGCTGCCCTACATGATGGAGCAGGAATCGGGTTCGATCATCACGTTGGGATCGATCGCCGGACAAGGAGCGATGGCCGCGCGCGCAGCTTATGGACCGACCAAGGCTGGAGTGATTCAATACACCCGCAACCTGGCTTTGGATTACGGCTCGTACAACATCCGTGCGAACTGCATTTGTCCGGGCTTCGTGATCACGGATATCTGCCGCGAGTGGGTTGAAGGATTGTCCAAGGATCAGCGCAAAGGGCTCGAAGCCAGCCACCCCCTCGGGTTAGGAAAACCGGAAGACATCGCCAACTCCGCGTGGTTCCTGGCCGGCCCAGATTCGCGGTGGATCAGTGGCGTCGACCTTTCAGTAGACGGCGGCTATCGAGCATAATTAGCGGTGGATTTGTGGGCGCGAAAAGCGCAAAATCCTCCGCCAAACTATTTTCTACTAAATGGTCCACTTTTGTCCGTAATAGGTGTATATTTCACCCGGTTACGGGCGGCCGACGCCCTTGCCTGGCCGTGTACGTAGCCGCATGAAAGGGATTCTTATGAATCACATCGACGGCAAATTAATGAATCGCTGGAACGTGGTTTTCGGCGCGATCTTAATCCAGCTTTGTCTTGGGGCAATCTACGCCTGGTCTGTATTCACGCCGGTACTCAAGGCGGCTGGTTGGACCGGAGCTCAATCCCAATATGTGTTCTCTGCAGGCCTTGCCAGTTTCGCGGTGGTGATGGTCATCGCAGGGCGTCTGATGCCGAAACTTGGGCCGCAAAAACTAGCCCTCAGTGGTGGTGTCGTGCTTGGCCTGGGTTACATCCTTGCTGGTGCCCTTGGAGGTGGAACCAACTTCTGGTCGACCTTCATCTTCATAGGCATAGTCGGTGGTGCAGGAATCGGCTTGGCGTATGTCGTGCCCATTGCCGTCGGCATGCGTTGGTTCCCTGACAAGAAAGGTTTGATCACTGGCCTTGCGGTCGCAGGCTTCGGTTTCGGCGCGATGCTCTGGGTCAAGCTCGGCGGCTCGTGGGGACATCTTCTTGAGAACCTCGGCATCGCCCCTACCTTCATGATCTACGGTGCCGCCTTCCTGGTGGCTGTCGCGATCGGCAGCAAGTTCATGGTGTTCCCCCCTCCCGGATGGAAGCCCGAAGGTTGGGCTCCAACAGCCGTTTCAGGAGCGGGCTTTCGCGCCAAGGAAAGGGTGCAGTTCACCAGTGGCGAGATGCTGCAGACTCCACAGTTCTACCTGTTGTTGATGATCTTCGCCTTCGGTGCGAGCGCCGGACTGATGAGCATCGGTCTGATGAAGCTCTTCCCAGGTGAAGCCCTAGTCGCCAACGGCTATACCGAAGTCGAAGCTAGTGCCATCTCCGGAACAGCCATGGCGGTGTTCTTCTCGCTTGCCAATGGCTTAGGGCGCATCCTCTGGGGAATGGCGTCCGATAAGGTCGGAAGACGTAAGTCCATCATCATCATGATGGCTACTCAGGGCTTCTTCGTATTCGCCTTCCAATGGGCTGCTGGCACTCCTGCCCTGCTCTATCTGTTCGCCGCCCTCATCGGCTTCAACTTCGGCGGCAACTTCGCATTGTTCCCGACCGCGACCGCTGACATCTTCGGCACCAAGTACGTCGGCCAAAACTACGGCTGGGTGTTCTTGGCTTACGGGGTCGGTGGAATCTTGGGTCCGGTCCTCGGAGGCAAGCTGGGTGACATGAACAACTTCCCGCTGGCCTTCACCATCTGCGGCGGGTTGTGCCTGTTGGCTTCCGGAATCACCCTGGCGGTGCGGTCGCCGCACCAGCCTCATGTACATGGTTCCAGCACTACATCGGGTTCCGCAAGTGGCACTCCACTGAGCTCAACATGCTGAGTTTCAAGTCATGGGCGCATCGCTACAATTCCGCCCATGACTAGCATCGAACGAATCCTCGAAGTGGCGCGCGAAGCAGGCCGCCAAGCTGCCCTCTTGTGCCGCGCGGTTCATGCCGACACTCCGGAATCGATGGACAAGAGCGACAAGTCGCCAGTCACTATCGCCGACTACGGATCCCAGGCTGTCATCCTGCGGCAGATCCAAGCTGCTTTCCCCGAGCACGGCGTGATCTCGGAAGAAGGTAGTGAACACCTGCGTGAAAGTGCAGGCGACGCTGGCGCCGAAAAGATCGTGCAGTTGGTTTCCGACGTCGTCGGTGAAGACCCAAGCTTCGAGGATGTCTGTGGTTGGATCGATCACGCTGGCGTAGATGGTGCTGAATATACTTGGGCAATCGACCCGATCGACGGCACCAAGGGCTTCCTGCGCCGTCAACAATATGCGATCGCCATCGGCTTGATGCGCAATGGCGTACCCTTCGCTGGAGTCATGGTTTGCCCCAACCTTCCGGTCGACCTGAATGACCCGGAAGGGCAAGTCGGCGTGATGTTCGCTGCGGCAAAAGGCCATGGCACCGTAAGCGTGCCGATTGATGGCGGCGACGAAGCTCCGATCAGCGTAAGCACTTCCGGCGACCCGGCTGAGTGGCGTGTTCTCGGTAGTGTCGAGTCTGCTCACGGCGATCCGTCGTTGGTAGTGGCGATGATGGAAAGCGTCGGAGTCGGTGGTGGTTTCGTTCGCTACGACTCCCAAGTCAAGTACGGGGTAGTAGCAAGCGGCACAGCCGAGATTTATGTGCGCCCGCGTTCGAAGCCGGATTACCGCGAGAACATCTGGGACCACGTCGCTGGTGTAATCGTTTGCGAGGAAGCAGGGGGCCGTGTCACGGACGTCGACGGCAAGCCCCTCGACTTCACCCTGGGTTCCAAATTGCTAGAAAACCGCGGGGTTTTGGCCACATGCGGCGGAGTTGTGCACGATATGGTGGTGGCTGGATTGGCTGCTGCTGAAGCGAAAGCGTAAATCAGCTAAAGCGCGTTCGTGGAAAACCGTTAGAGTGAAAGACTGCGGCTTGTCCGCTCACATCCCTAACTCCCACGATGCGAACTGTCCCAGGTTCCCTCGCTCTCGCTTTTCTGGTTCTGTGCTGCCCTGCAGCAGCCCAGCAAGGTGGAGAAGCGTTGACATTGCTGCGCTTAAACGGCGGCGGCCCGAGTGATCGTGTTGGCGAGGCTGTTGCCTTGGCCGGAGATGTGGACGGCGATGGCACATCGGACATCATCATCGGTGCGGAGTTCGCCAACAGTTTCGGGCATATGCGCAACGGCATGGTGCTGGTCTATTCGGGTGCCAACGGAGCTCTGCTCCACCAGTTTCACGGCAACGCCGATTTTCAGAAGTTCGGCACTTCAGTCGCGTCGGCCGGCGACATCAACGCGGACGGCTACGACGACATCATTGTCGGTTCACCCGAAGCCAGCCCTCCGGGCCTCAACGTTGCTGGTCAAATAGACATCTTCTCGGGCTTCGACGGCTCGAACCTGTTGCACATCGACGGCACCGTCGACTCTGGCTTCTTCGGTCGCTCGGTTGCGTCCTGCGGAGATATCGATGGAGACACCACGCCGGACTTCATCGTCGGCGAGTCTGGCTTCAATAACGAGGCTGGCCGCGCCCATGTGTACTCCGGGCTTTCAGGCACCACCATCCACGTGATCGATGGTGTTGTCGGCGACCTTTGTGGCTTCTCCACCAGTGGAGCGGGTGATGTCGATGGTGACGGCACCCTGGATTTCGCTATCGGCAGCCCATACGCCAGTGTTGCCGGCTTCAACGAGAACGGCAGTGCAATCATCTATTCCGGCGCTTCCGGCAATGCCTTGCTGCAGTTCGAAGGCAATGACCATGACATTAGCTTCGGTTATTCGGTGAGTGGTGGTTTCGACGTCAACGACGACAATATCCCCGACCTTATCGTCGGTGCACCGAAGGCCAAGAACCTTGCTGGGGCCAGTGCAGCTGGCACCGCGGTCGTCGTCTCTGGGTCGAACCGGCACCTTCTGCATCAGGTTTACGGCGCTGCGTTAGCGGACCACCACGGCTACTCCAGCGCCCACCCCGGCGGCGTGAGTGGCGATCGTTTCGGTGACTTCGTGGTGGGCGCTCGTTTGCATGATGCCGGTGGCCTGCAGGATGCAGGTTCGGCGCTGGTATTCAGTGGCTACGACACGACCCTGCTGTTCCGCTCCGATGGCGCCGCACCCCAAGACAACACTGGGCGCGCAGTTGCGGGCGGACGTGACATAGATGGAGATGGCTTCACAGAGATCATCTTCGGTGCGCCCTTCGCTGACCCGTT
>CAZJGH010000025.1:17905-18469 GCA_964545405.1 uncultured Planctomycetales bacterium | reverse complement strand
AAGAGGTTACGAATGTTCTCCATGACCGCATCGATATGGAGGTTCTCGCCGTCAAGACGAGTCACGACGACCGCGCGGGCCAGGCCAAGCTCCCCTGCCTTCTTCCACATCTGCAGGGCGTGGAAAGGAACGCCAGTGTCGCGCGCTGGCACGACGATCACGGCAGTGCCGGCTGCACCCATCGATGTGATGGCGTCGGCAACGAAATCCGGATATCCCGGGGTATCAATAAGGTTCAGCTTGCCGTGGGGAGCCTCCAAATGGACAACTGCGGCGGCTAGGCTGTGGTTCTTCTCCTTCTCGTCCGGCAGGAAGTCGCACAGGCTAGTGCCTTCCTCAACGGTTCCGACCCGATCGGTCGCCCCAAAGTGGTGGGCGACTCTCTCTACAAGGGTAGTTTTACCGGCATCCGATGAGCCGAGAAAAGTGATGTTGTGAATGTCCTTCGCTGACATGGTCCTGGGATGGTTACTCTCTGAAGCGCTAGGGGAAAAAAGCGGAGCGGGGGGGGGGGTTTTTAGCCCCCCCCCCCCACAACACAACCAAAAAGGGGGGTGGTGGGGT
>CAZJGH010000025.1:13452-17895 GCA_964545405.1 uncultured Planctomycetales bacterium | reverse complement strand
GTTATGTTGTGAAGGCCCTGCGCTGACTTGGTCGTGGGATGGTTACTCTCTGACGCGCTAGGGCAAAAACCCGTAGCGTCGGGTGGTTTATCCACCCGACGCCCAAAAGAGTACCAAATCCTGCGGTTATGGAAGGATCAGGATTTCAACTCGGCGGTTACCGGCCTTGCCATCCTTGGTGGCGTTGTCGCCACTAGGGTTGAACTCGCCGTACCCGGAAACGCGGACGTTTTCGGCTGGGATGCCGCCCTCAGCCATGAGGAAGTTGGCGACCTCCATGGCACGTTGAACTGACAGCTCCAAGTTGTTCTTCCAGCCCGATTTCTTGGGCTGATCGTTATCAGTGTGCCCGGCGATCCACAGGGTGTTGCCAGGGTACTGTGCCTTGATGATGTCGCTGACCTGCTGAATGGTGTCCTTACCCTTCTTGCTCAAATCGGCCTTACCTGATGGGAAGGTGAGTGAGGAAGGCAGGTCCAACACGATCATGCCGCCGCGTGATTCAACATCTACGCCAGGAGGAAGGTTGCGACGCAAATCCTCGAGTTCGGCGTTCTGTTGAGCGAAAGCTGCGTCACGAGCAGCGCCAAGAGCATTCAGCTCGTCGACACGGTCGTTGGCAAAGCGGAGCTGCTCCTCAAGAGCATCGCCCTCTGCACGGACGCGGGCTAGTTGTGCGCGGGTAGCCTCGTTATCCGCCATCAGGGCGGCGTTTTGCTGATCCGCGTCCTCGAGCATCTGCTTCTGCATGCTGCTCTGGCAGGAAGGCGCGATCAAAGCGAGGATGGCGATGAAAAGCGTGGATTTCTTCATTTCTTATGCCTAAGGACTAGGACTTGTGGGGATTCAACCTATTGCCAAGACGCGTGGCCAAGTTTCCAGGAAGAACGTGTGAACGGCGGAGGGATCCAGCATGACAAGCATGGTCCCCAGAATCAGAGGCGGGCCGAAGGGAATGGTTCGCCCGGCCTGCCAGCCGATGTAGATGAACGAATGGACGTACTTGTGATTCTTGCCTTTGGTGCGACGCCGGTAGCGAACTACCAGAATCATCCTCAGGACATTCACCACGCCCAGGATTGCGCCCGCGAAGACGCCGACCGCCAAGGTCCAAAGTGAACCTTCGAGGCCGAGGAAAGCTCCGACTGCGGCGATGTACTTGACATCTCCGAAGCCCAAGGCTTCCTGCTTTAAAAGATAAGAAAACAGACGACCAATTCCAAACAGGAACCCGAAAGAAATCACGGCTGCAAGGATTCCTGAAATCAGAGCCACAAGATGTGGTGAGGCATCCGCGCTAAGTCCTAACAAGCCAACACCTAGCGGCAATCCGCCCAATCCTGGCCAAATGTGAAAAGCTGGAACCAAGGTCGCCGCGAGCAAGCCAAACGGCACTCCGCCAATGGTAATTCCGTCCGGCAGGATGAAAAAACGGAAGTCGACGGCCGCCGCGATCCATAATCCAGTGAAGGCAACGAAGCCGAAAAGCAGGGCAATTGCCCCCCCGCCTTGGTCGACGTCGGCCATCCAAGTGTGCCCGGCAAGCCAAAACAAGCCCGCTAAGCCGATCTCGTGAACCATGTATCCGGGGCCATAGCTGGCCTTACAGGACCGGCATTTACCTCCCAGGATCAGGTATCCGATGACTGGCAGATTATCGTGCCAGCGGATGGTGGCATCGCACTTGGGGCAATGCGAGCGCGCTGGCTTGATGATCGACATGCCCTCCCGCGGAATGCGATAGATCGCCGCTGACGCGAATGAACCAGCCATGGCACCTGCCACGCAGAGGAACACGCCATAGAGCAGCGGTGTTTGTTGCAGGAGTTGCAGCCAGGACATCGAGTTGATTGTGCGTTCGCCGGAACTAGATTCCCAGATTTATTGTTTGGATCTGTGAATGCGCAAGGTCCTCAGGTTGTCCATCAGCGGCCAACCACCAAGTCCCTCGATCCCTTCCGGCAACACCAGTCGCCCCCAGCCACTCCAGTCACCAGCTACCACTTCAAGCTCAGCGCCGTTCAAGTCATTGCTGAGCAGGCGCAAGGAGCAGGAGCGGGTGGCGAGACCACCGTCGCTATGCAGTTCAGCGACTCCTTGAAGACTGCGTGGGTCCAAGCCGCACTGGAAGTTGAGCACGATTGGCTGTCCAGCAGCGTAGGCTAGTGGTGTGCCGACCGGGTAATCAACAAGCCGTACGTTCGAGAACTCCGCGCCACTTCCGACCAGTGCAGCGGGGTTCTTGGCCGCGGCGGTCCGAAATGGCAGGATCAACTCCGCCCCCAATACCCCGCCACTGGTGGATGTAAGGGCTGCTAATCGCGGCAGTCCATGGAGACGAATCTGATAGCTATGGTCAGGACGCAAGCTGCCACTGCTTAGCTGCGGGTCTAGTGGCAGTTGCGGAGCCAATCGCAGCCAACTACCTACCACGGTAGCCTGCATCCCCTCGACCGGGTTTCCACCTTCATCAAGCACCTCCACCGATGACCGCCTCAGCGGTTGGGAAAGGGGCAGGTTGAATTCGATAGTCAGCTCTTGATCGAGTGGTACCGCACTACCATCGCTGCCACTCCACGAGAGCACGCTCAGCGGCTCCTGCTGAGTCGTCTTCGCGCAGCCGACCAATGTCGCCAGCAATAGCCAGCAGGCTCTATGGCTCGCTTGGCGGCGGCTGAAGGGGCTGCTGCTCTTCATGTGTGCCAAGTCTACAAAAAAAACCCTCGCGACCGCTAAGTCGCGAGGGTTGAAGGTGCGCTTGGGATTACCAGGCGAACGGAAGCTTGAAGTACTCGAGACCTGGACGCTCCTTGTCGACGGTAGGACCAGCGTCCAATGCGTCGATGTCGAAGGTGATGCGGTAACGAATGAAGCGTGAGCCATCAAGCGTATCGAGAGTGGTAGTTCCGCCGTCGCCAGTCCATGCGGTCTTGACTGCCTCGTTGGGGTTGTTGGTACCAACGGTAGCACTCGTGCCCTGGAACTGGATCCTTACGCTAGCGGAGACCGGCAGGCGATCCTTAGTAGCGGAGGTAGTGACGCGGAAGAACTTCGACTTGACTGCCCAACTAGCACTTGCGTGCAAGGCCATCGGGCCATCGCTGACTCGAGTGGTAAGGACCAAGCTTTCGGATGCTCCTGGAGGGCCCGTGTAGGTTGCCGATACGATCTCGAAAGTCGGAGGCGTACCGAGCGCGGCGTTCGGCAGGACGTCGAAGCCAATCAACAGGTTCGGGTTGAGCAGGAACTCATCGGCGAAGGCGTTGGATGGGTTAGCGATGGTCACGCTGTAGTTCGAGAACGTAGCGGAACCAGCACCTGAATCGGAACCGACGGTCGAGCCGGCGGTAACGGTGTTAGCCGTGGTGTTGACCAAGCCGGTGTTGGCATCGATGCCATCAAAGTGCAGCAAGGCATCCAGGTAGGCTGGGTAAGTACCTGAGCCCGAGTTGGTGCGTTGACCGGCCAAGCCAGTATCGATCCACTTCGACTGCAGCTGCGATTCTGGTGAGTAGAAAGGCACCAGGGTGATGGCTTGCGGCAAGGTGTATAGACCAAGCAGCGCATCCTGACGATCGGAGATCGCAGGGTTAGCCAGGTTCTCCGCGGTGACGTACTGCTTGAATGCAGCGTCGACTGAAGGATGGTAGGTGATGTCAGTGACTGGGTTAGGTACGTGAACTTGAATCACGCCACTTGCACCTGCACCACCACGGCCAGTGCTGAACGGGCCGTTGCCGTCTTCATCGACGTCGTTGGTCGCGCCGCCACCGTTGAAGGTAGCTGACGAATCGCTGATTGCCCAACCACGACGACCACCGATTCCCTGCATCACGTAGCTAGGAGTCAGGTTGTCGAAGAAAGTCGTAGGGTTGCCTGGAGTACCTGCGGTACCCACGGAGATCGAAGCGAGGTTCAAACCAGTGGTCGAGTGAAGGATCATGTGACCGCCGGAGCCGCCGCCTGAACCTGAGACCTGAGTGGTCGAACCGAGAGTCGTGCCTTCGTAGCTCGACTCACCACCGTGACCAGCGCCACCATTCACCTTCAGCACAGAGCTTGGGCCAAGGGTGATCGCGCCAAGAGCATGGATCTGCACCTGGCCACCGCCGCCACCACCGGAAGCGCCGCGGTAGTAAGCCGGGGTCGCAGGACCGTGGTTAGGGAAGTTGGTGTCAGGCCAGTGGTCGATCAAAGGCAGTGGGATGCCCAAGCCTTGACCATCGTCGATGTAGCGCAACAAGCACTGCAGGTCGCCGGAAGCACCGCCACCAGAACCTGCGTGTGGTGACAACAACTCACCTGCTACCAAAGTCGGGTCGGCGGAAGTGCCGTCCCAGTAGTAACGCTGACCGTAGAAGTCGTTGGCCAAGTTGCCGTCATTGAAGATCGACGATCCACCATTGCCGCCGTCTGGGCCGTTAGTGGCGTTACCGAACTCGT
>CAZJGH010000025.1:11460-13442 GCA_964545405.1 uncultured Planctomycetales bacterium | reverse complement strand
CCACCGGTTTGCGCAGGATCGAAATCCGCGAGGGTGTCACTGGCATCACCGTCTTCGAGGAGATCCTCGTAACCGTGTACACCGTGTGGGACGACCTGCGTAGCAAGCGTTCCGGAACCGAGGGCTGAGCCACGCAAACCTGCCTCTGCACCGGTGAAGTGAGTGTCAGGATCGATTGCTCCACCGCTACCGAAAATCGTGTGACGGTCCGAACGCAAGTCCGGGCCAGCATCATCGAAGTTCAGAGGGTTCTCGGCGAGAGTCCACTCATCCCAGAAGATCGCATCAGTGCGACCGAGGCTGAATGCTCCACCACCACCGCCACCTACGACCAAATAGGACGCTGCGGCGCGAACGTTACCACCGACGACACTGATCGCTGGGTGGTAGTACTGCTGGAAGCCACCTTCACCACCTTGGCCACCGCCAGTGGTGCTATTGAAAGGACCGAAACCAGAGTCACCGCGAACGGTGTAGTTAGTGATGGTCGAAGATGCATCACCTCCAGCACCGCCACCACAAGCACCGAGTCCACCTGGGACGACGAGCTCTGGGTGGTAGGCGCCACCATCAGGTGCGATGGCGTTGAATCCGCTGGCATCGAGAGTGCCGAGCAGCGAAGCTTCGCCGGCCACGTAGACGATCAACGGGTTCTCACCGGCGACGCGCAGGGTTGCACCTGCCTCGATGGTGAAGTCGTTGACCTCCAGCACTCCACTGTTGATGGTGAACGTACGTCCGAGGCCATCCGAGAAGTCGTGACTACCATCATCAGTGGTGAGAGTCAGGAGTCCTTGGTTAGCGGTAACGACCAAGTTGTGGTCGGTCTCGACTGCTGAGCCTGGGAATGAGAAGTCTGCAGAAAGCAAGTTAGGTGCGACCACAGCGATCGGCTGTGAAAGCGGCGCGTCGAGGTCGAGCTGGTTAGGACCATTGAATTCGTCGCGATACTCGTCGACCGTCACGTCGGTCTCGGTAAAGCTTGGCCCGTTAGCGTAAAGCTCGGTCAACGTCGGCATGGCGACAGAGGTCGAGTAGACCGCTGACGTGTTGGTTGCGCCACCGATGTCCTGGAACTCGGTAGTGGCTACTACTCGCATCAGGCGACCTGGAATAAGCACGCCACTGACTCGGAAGTTCAGCATGGCTCCATCACCACAGTTACCCACCACCAACCACTCGCCAGGGACGATGTTGCCGGATGATGGGAACAGGCCACTGCTGTTGGAGTATTGGACGAACAGGCGGTCGGCCTCGAGGTTGTCCGGAGATGGGTTGATCGACTGGTTGAAGGCGACCTCGATCTCGGTCAGGTCTTGCGACAACAGGCCAAGGGCGTTCGGGATATCCACTGCGGAGAACGCCGGAGGACCGACGATCGTGTCAGCGAACAGCGCTTCACCGATTTCCGGGGTCTTGAAGAGCCGGCTCAAGCCGATGGAAAGTTGGCGACCCGAGGTATCACGCAGGATTGCGGATCCCATGTTGCCCAAGGTAGGCAAAACCAGCTCATAGTTCATAGCGCCTGGGATCAAGCCACCGTTATCGTTGGCGGCGTTGGTCGGACATGAAGGCGTGAAGATGATGACCCGGTTAGGGTTGCCGGAAGTGTCGGCAGCAAGCTCGAAAGTACCGGTGACCGGTGAGCCGAGGTTGTTCGCATCCGTCGGGCGAATGATGACCGAGCCAAAACCTACTGATGCTGGATCAATAGCATTGTTGAACACGATCTGAATCGGCCGGTTAAGTGACCAGATATCGCCGTTACTGATGTTGGTTGTCAGGGCCTCAAAAGAACCTGTGGATGGGGACGTGGATTTGCATCCCCCTGCGATGGCGGCTAACAGCACGCCACCTGCAAGCAGGAGGTTAGACAATTTAGGGAGTCGTGATGGAAGCATCAGTTAGTAGTGTAGGCGAAGCCAAAGGCGTCTAGTTCTGCCTCAAGATCCTGATCGATGTTGGCTACGAACGTGAACCGT